>NZ_JBEYCF010000012.1:0-150823 GCF_040632605.1 Streptomyces sp. NPDC019224
AGCAGCGGCTGCTCTCGTACGCGCGGTAGTGGCCGAACTTCTCGCACGGGCTGTAGCCGCTGGAGAGGTACAGGGCGATGGCCTCCGGCGGGCGGCCGCCTAGACTCGGGCCCGTGAGCAGTGACGACGCCGCCCTGGACGCGCTGGCGGCACTCGGGGACCCCGTGCGCCGCAGCCTCTACCGACACGTCGCCGCCGCCCCGGGCGACGTCACCCGGGACGCCGCGGCGGACGCGGTCGGGGTGACGCGGGCCGTGGCCGCGTTCCACCTGGACAAGCTCGTGGACGCCGGGCTCCTGGAGACCGCCTTCCGCCGGCTCTCCGGCCGCACCGGCCCCGGCGCGGGGCGGCCCGCCAAGTTGTACCGGCGGGCGGGCGGCGAGCACGCCGTCTCCGTACCGCCGCGTTCCTACGACACCGTGAGCCAGTTGCTCGCCGAGGTGGTCGAACGGGCCGGGCTCGACGCCGAGTTGCAGGCGGCGGCGCGGGCGGCCGGTGAGGCGGCGGATGCGGCGGACCCCGTCGAGGCGCTGCGGGAGCGCGGCTACGAACCGTACTGGGACTGCGGCAGACTCCGGCTGCGCAACTGCCCGTTCCACGCCCTGGCGGAGCGATTCCCGGCCCTGGTCTGCGGGATGAACCTGGCCGGCGTCCAAGGGCTGCTCGCCGAGGGCTGGAGCGCCGCCATGGACCCGCTGCCGGAAGGGTGCTGCGTCGCGGTCGAGGGCCCGGAAGGGGCCGGCGAAGTCTAAAAAGGAATCCGTTGACTTTAGAAGGTTCACCCGGCCATGCTTGGGCGCGTGAACGACTTCCACCTTGCCCAGGTCAACGTCGGGCGCCTTCTCGCCCCGCTCGACAGCCCTCGGATCGCCGACTTCGTCGCACAACTCCCCGAGATCAACGCCCTCGCCGACCACGCCCCCGGCTTCGTCTGGCGGATGGTGGACGACGAGGGCGCCGACGCCACGAGCCTGCGCCCCGACCACCAGGACGACTTCTTCCTGATCAACTGCTCGGTCTGGGAATCGGTCGACGCGCTGAAGGCGTACGTGTACCGCAGCGACCACCTCAGGGTCCTGGCCCGCCGCCGAGAGTGGTTCGAGCGCCTGACCGACCACCACTCGGCGATGTGGTGGGTCCCGGCCGGCCACCGGCCGGGCGTCGGGGAGGCGATGGACCGCGTCGCCCTGCTCCGCGCAAAGGGCGACACCCCCGACGCCTTCACCTTCCGCGCTCCGCACCCGCCGCCGACCCGCCCCTGGAGCGTGTCTCTTTGATGGGTTGGTCAGTTGATCGGATGTGTCTGTCCGGTTAGTGATCACTGATGCGATGTGGGGCCGGATCGAGCCGTTCCTGCCGGCCGATCCTGTCCGGGGGCGACGGTGGCCTGACCACCGCCGAACCCTTGAGGCAATTGCGTGGAAGTACCGCACCTGCTCACCCTGGCGCGACCTGCCCCCCGAGCTCGGGTCTTTTCAGACCGCTCACAAGCGCCTGATCAGGTGGGCCGTGGACGGCACGTGGGAACGCATCCTCACTGCGGTGGATAAGGGAGACGATGTGGGCTGGACGGTCTCGGTCGATTCCACTGTCTGCCGGGCTCACCAGCATTCGGCTGGAGCGAGAAAAGGGGTGCGCCGGCCGGAGCCCGAGGACCACGCGCTCGGACGCTCCCGCGGCGGACTGAGTACAAAGATCCACTTGGCCAGTGACAGCCGGGCTCGTCCTCTGGGTATCTACGTCACCGCCGGTCAGGCTGGTGACGCGCCGGCCTTCGAGGCGGTCATGGCCAGGATTCGGATCCCGCGCAGCGGACTCGGGAGACCAAGAACCCGCCCGGCAACTGTCCTGGCGGATCGCGCTTACTCGTCCCGCGCGATCCGTGGACACCTTCGGCGTCGAGGCATCCGGGCTGTCATCCCGCAGCCCGCCGACCAGATCGGTCACCGTTTACGGAAAGGCCGCGCCGGAGGCCGCCCGCCCAGCTTCGACGCCGAGAAATATAAGGAGCGCAATGCCGTCGAGCGGTGCATCGCCCGACTCAAGCAGTGGCGCGGCCTGGCCCTGCGGACGGACAAACTCGCCATCGCTTACCAGGCCGCACTCCACGTCGCGTCCATCTTGATCTGGGTCCGGTGCTGAGGCGGGTCACTGGACCCCGTCCCTCGGATCATCAGCTGCTGAGCGCCAGCCTGATACCGAAGATGCCGATGACGGTGCCGGTGATCCGGTCGAGCACGCGGCGAGCCTGGGGCTTGCGAAGCCACCCCTGCAGGACGCGGGCGAAGCCGATGAGGACGGCAGACCAGAGCAGACCGATCAAGATGTGCACCATGGTGAGCAGGAGGCCCATGGTGAAGTGGCCGGTGCCCGCAGGGATGAACTGAGGCAGGACGGCGACGTAGAAGGCGCCCATCTTCGGGTTCAGGAGGTTGGTGAGTGTCCCCTGCCGCCAGCCGCCGCTGACCGAGTCCGCGCCGGCGGCCGGAACAGAATTGTCCGTGTCCGCCGTGGGCAGCCCCTGGAAGGTGTCCCGGAGCATGCGGAACGCCATCCAGATCAAATAAGCGGCACCGATCCAGCGCAACACGGTGTAAGCGAGATGTGAGGCCGTGAGAAGCGCGGTTACTCCGAGGGAGGTGAACACCCCCCACGCCAGGGTGCCGGTCTGGATGCCGAGGACGACGCCCCAGGCTCTCCTGCGGCGGCCGAGGGCGGACGTGCGCAAGATCAGCGCCGTATCGAGACCGGGAGTCAGAGTGAGAAGCCCTGCAACTAGAGCGAAGGACCACAGGGCGGAGCTTATTGCCATGGAATGCCAGCTTACCCCGCCAGATCGACTGCCTTGTTAGCGGGCCAGATGGATCTTGAGCCGGTCTGCTTCTACTCCAAAGAGACACGCTCTAAGGGCTGCCCCGCCCTTAGAGCATCCGCACATCCGCGTCCGGGAGCTTCGCCCACCAGTGGTGGTAGCGGCTGTAGACCACCCGCTCACGGTCGCCGAGGAACGCCGTCAACGCCGCCGCCTCCGCGCCCAGTTCGTCCCAGACGGCAGCCGGCAGCGGATGGAACGCCGTGGCCTCGACCCCCTCGTCCGTCGGGCGCCACACGCCCGCGACCCGGCCGTCCACCAGCAGGGTCGGCAGCACGTCACCGTTACGCCGGATCACCAGCGGGCGGTACTCCGGCGGTATCACCCGGCTCCGGTCCGCGTACGCCAGCAGCGTGGAGTCCCACATCGCCATGAGCCGGGACGGGGCCGGGGTGCCGGCGTCCGGCCTGGAGGCGCCCGGCAGGTCGAACAGCGCCTCCCCGCCCGGCCCCTGAAGCCGCTCCACCTCGTCCGCCATGGCCGTCAGCTCCGCCCGGACCGGCGCCCGCCCCACCATCGAGAACTGCGCCACGTCCGCGACCGACGCCGGGCCGAACCCGGCCAGGTAGCGCAGGATCAGCGTGCGCAGCGCCGCCCGGTCCACCGTCCGGCCCCGGGGCGCCGGCCCCGCGCCCGCCGAGACGAACGCGGCACGCGCGCCGAAGGACCACGGCGGGCCGGTCGGGACGTGATGGAGCGGGGCGTACGTTTTCATGCCCCACCACACCGCGTCCTTCCGCTCCGCGCCGAACCGCTCCACCAGCCATGCCTGGATCTCCGCCGACGTCCTCGGCGTACGCGCGAACTCCACCACCTCGGCGACCAACTCCTCGCCGTCGGCCGGGGTGAGCCCGGACGCGGTGAACCTGGAGCCCAGCCGCGAGGCGTACAGCACCGGCCGCACCGCCGCCCGGAAGGCCGGGTAGTCCTCGGCGTGCACCGCGTGCAGGGTGATCCGCATGAGGGCCGCCTTGACCACCGACCGCTCCGCGAAGGCCGCGTCGAGGTCCGCCGGCGCGAAGCCCGAGAGCCGGTTCCACAGGGCGATGTACGGCGAGGCCGGGTGCTGGGCCTGGAGCGCGACCACCCGCCGCACCCCCTCGGGCGCGGTCAGCGGCTCACGGGCCAGGAGGAGTTGACGGCTGAGGGTCGCCCGGTTGAGGGCGCGCGCGGTGATCGTCACGGTCAGGATTCTGCCCCTCGGGCCGGGCGGGCGTCCCGCGAAGCCGCCGACAAGCGGTGCAGCGGCAGCGCGCGTTGCCGTTCCAGCGTTTCGTCAGCCACACCCCGAAGGAGTCGCCCACCGGGTACTCCGTGATCGCGGACAGCGGCTGCACCGGCTGAACGCCACGGCGACACGGCTTTTCCGCGGCCTGCCCGGACCGGCAGCCGCGGAAAGGCCGCGTCGCCGTCATTCCCGCCCCGCCACGCATGCCTCCGGAATGCACGGGCATGCGAACGGAAGCCATGACGACGGAGGCCGGACAGGCAGCGGCGCTCCCCGGCGACAGGGGAAGGATGAGTACCGAAAAGGACACCGGAAACGAGCAGGACGAAAAGCGTGTCGACGCGCTCACCGCGATGCGGCAAGCCGCCGCGCAGCTCTCGGAAATGCTTCAGTGCGAGCCCGACTCGGTCTCCGCGGTGAAAGCCACCGAGGACGGCTGGTCGGCGGACGTCGAAGTGGTCGAGCTGGAGAGGGTTCCGGACACGATGAGCGTGCTGGCCTCCTACCGGGTGCAACTCGACCCCCGGGGACGGCTCATGTCCTACGAACGTGTGCGCCGGTATGCCAGGGGCCAGATCGACCGTCGCTGAGGAACTCCGTCGTCCCACGAAAAAGGATCACCGAAAGGAGTTCCCATGACACTCGTGCAGCAGAGCAACGCGACGTCCGCCGGGAGCGGCGGCTCGGGAAATCTCTACGACGTTCTCGAGCTCATACTCGACCGCGGCCTGGTCATCGACGCATTCGTACGCGTCTCCCTCGTGGGCATCGAAATCCTCAAAATCGACGTCCGCGTGGTGGTCGCCAGTGTCGACACCTATCTGCGGTTCGCCGAGGCGTGCAACCGGCTCGATCTCGAAGCCGGCCGGAAGGCCCCGAGCCAGCTCACCGACCTGGTCGGCGACATGACGGAGAACGGCGCCAAGGGGAAGTCCAAGGGCGCGCTCTCCGGAGCCGTCGAGGCGTTCAGCGAATCGTTGCAGGGCAAGCGCGAGGAGCCCGAGGAGGAACCGCGCAAGCGGCCCGCCCGCAAGTCCACGTCCAGCCGGCAGACCCAGCGACGCGAGGAGTAGCAGCAGTGCCCACGTACATCTACGCCATCACCGGCGCCGGCCACCCGTTGCCGCTGGACGGCCTGCACGGGGTCGGTGACCCGCCCGCGGAGCTGCGGACCCTGCGCACCGACCGGCTGGCCGCGGTGGTCAGCGACGCCCCTGAGGGGCTGCGCGCGAAGCGGCGGGACGTCCTGGCCCATCAGGGCGTCCTGGAGGCCCTGATGGAGAGGGGGGCGACCCTGCCGATGCGCTTCGGTCTGGTGGGACCGGGCGACGAGGAGGTCACCGCGGCCCTGGAACGGGAGGCCGACGCCTACGGGGAGCGGCTCGCGGAACTGGACGGTCAGGTCGAGTACAACCTGAAGGCCGGCCGGGACGAGGACGACCTCCTGCGGGAGATCATGGCCGAATCCGACGAGATACGGCGTCTCAACGAGCGGGCCCGCACCCAGGGCAGCCGTGACGACCAGCTCGCGCTGGGCGAGCTGGTGGCCCACGAGGTGAGCGCCCGCCACGCCAGGGAGGCCGAGGAGGTGGCCGGCCGTCTGGCGGGCGCCGCCACCCGCAGCTCCGCCGCGGAGCCGGGCCCCCAGCACTTCCTGAACCTGTCCTTCCTCGTGCCCCGGGCGGAGGCGGACGCCTTCGTGGAGGCGGTCCGGCGCGAGGCCGATACCCGGGGCGACGCCTACGCGTACACCCTCACCGGGCCGCTTCCGCCGTACAGCTTCGTCTGACGCCCGGCCCGTCCCGGACCGCACGAGCGGAGGTGACCGCCGGTATGGGACTCATCACCCAGCTGCTGACCCTGCCGCTGGCTCCCGTCCGGGGGACGGCGTGGGTCCTCGGCCAGGTCGTCCAGGCCGCCGAGGAGGAGTACTACGACCCCGAACCGGTGCGCGCCCGGCTCGCGCAGCTGGAACAGGAGCTGAACAGCGGACTCATCGGGGCCGAGGAGTTCGACCGGCGCGAGGACGAACTGCTCGACCGGCTCGACGAGATCGAGGAGTACCGCAACGGCGCACGGCGTACGCCGTGACCCGTGACCAGACCACACACGACCGGGGGAGACCCGAGGTGCATTCCGGATGACGAAGAACGCCAAGATAGGCGCCGCCCTGGTAGGGGGTTACCTGCTCGGGCGTACCAAGAAGGCCAAACTCGCCGTGGGGTTCGGCATGTTCCTCCTCGGCAAGAAGCTCGACCTCGACCCGAGGCGGCTCGGCACGATGCTGGCCGGTTCGCCGGTCCTCGGCCCCCTCAACGACCAGGTGCGCAAGGAGCTGGTGGACGCCACGAGGACGGCGGCCACCAAGGCCGTCACCCAGCGGGCCGGCAGCCTCGCCGAATCGCTGCAACGGCGCACCCAGTCGCTGGAGGCGGGCCCCGGTGCCGAGGACGAGGAGCCGGTCGAGGACAGCGAGGAGACCGAGGAGGCGGCGGCGTCCGACGAGGAGGCCGGGACGGACCGCGACGAGAAGTCGAAGCGCCGTACCTCTCCCCGCAAGCCCGCCGCCGCCTCGGGCGCCAAGAAGGCCGCGACGAAGGCCGCCCCGAAGCGCCGGCCCGCGTCGGGCGGCAGCCGCTCCGGGAGCGCGGGCAAGGACGCCGCCCCCGCCCGTAAGCGCGCCGGAGGAGCCGCCGGCGTCGCGGCCTCCGGGACGCGCAAGGCCCGGGGAGGCGGCCATGCCTGACTCCGCGATCAAGGGCATCAAGGACGACGTCGTCAGGAGCCCGGCCGCCGAACGGCTCAAGGAAGAACTGCAGAACTACCTCCGGGCCCGCGCCGAGCACACGGTGACCCAGCTGGGGCACCGGCTCGGGGAGTCGGTCTCGAAACTCGCGGAGCCGGGCGGCGGGAGCGGCGCCCTGAAGAGCCTCGCCAAGGGCGGCCAGGCCCTCAAGGACGGCAAGTCACCCGCCCAGGCGGCGATCGGTGCGGGGGCCTCCCACCTCAAGGACAAGGTGAAGGACAAGGTCAAGGGATTGTTCGGCAAGGGGCGCAAGTCCGGCGGCGGGAAGTCCAAGAGCGTCACCGTCGTCGAGGACATCGACGTCGGCGTGCCCGTCCGCGAGGCGTACGACCAGTGGACCCAGTTCCAGGAGTTCAGCACGTTCGCCAAAGGCGTCGTGAGCGTGGAGAAGGCCGACGACACCACCAGCAACTGGAAGGTCAAGGTCGCCAAGTCCACCCGCAGCTGGAAGGCGAACGTCACCGAGCAGGTGCCGGACGAACGCATCACCTGGACCACCGAGGGCGCCAAGGGCACCGTCAAGGGCGTGGTCACCTTCCACGCGATCACCGACGACCTCACCCGCGTCCTGCTGGTCCTCGAATACTTCCCCAAGGGGCTGTTCGAGAAGACCGGCAACATCTGGCGCGCCCAGGGCCGCCGCGCCCGGCTGGACCTGAAGCTCTACCGCAAGTTCCTCATGATGCGCGGTGAGGCGACCGACGGCTGGCGTGGCGAGATCCGCGACGGCGAGGTCGTCGTCAGTCACGACGAGGCGCTCGAGGAGGAAGAGGCGCGGAGCGGCGACCAGGACCCCGAGGCCGAGGACGGGGGCGCCCCCGAGGACACGGCCGACGACGACCCGGCCGGCGGCGAAGAGGCGGACGAGTCCGAGGACCGCGAGGAGGAGCCGCTGGACGACGAACTCGCCGACGAGGACGAGGAAGCCGCCGAGGAACCGGCGGACGGGGCCGGACCGGAGGACGAGTTCGAGGAGCCGGAGGACGAGGCCGGACCGGAGGACGAGGAGCAGGAGGACGAGGAGCCGGCGGACGAGTTCGAGGACCCGGAGGACGGGACGGAACCGGAAGAAGAGCCCGGCTACGAGGACGAGCCCGTCGACGAGGACGGCTCCGACGAGCAGGCCGACGAGGGGTCGGAGGCCGAGGAACCCCGGCCGGCCCGTCGCTCCCGCCGCCGGACGGCCGCCGGCCGCCGCTGACCCGGGCCGTGCCCGGCCACGTACCGACACCCTATGGAAGGCGTGAGAGACCGTGTCCGATTCACTCGCCGGCCGGCTGCCGGCCCCGCCCAGGGGGACCACCCCGGCGTACGGGCAGGGCTCGTCGGCCAACCTCGCCGACATCCTGGAAAGGGTGCTGGACAAGGGCGTCGTCATCGCCGGTGACATTCAGATCAACCTGCTCGACATCGAACTGCTCACCATCAAACTCCGGCTGCTCGTCGCCTCGGTCGACAAGGCCAAGGAGATGGGCATCGACTGGTGGGAGCACGATCCCTCGCTGTCCTCGCGGGCCCGCCCCGCGCGCGAGAGCGGGGTGCGCCCCGAGGGCGGCGCCCTGGCCGAGGAGAACGAGCGGTTGCGGGCCGAGCTGGCCCGGCTGCGGTCCGCGGCCGGGATCCCCGGGGCGGCGGACGCCCAGGGGCAGCCGGCGCGGACCGAAGCGGAGGAGGAGCGATGAGCACCCGGACGGACACGCCCGGCGGCCTCCCGGCCCCGGGCGGCGAGCAGTTGACCTACGTCTACGCCGTCGGGTGGGAGGGCCCCGCGCTCCACGCCCTCGCCTCCCGCCTGCCCGGCGTGGACGGCCACCCGCTGCACCCGGTGACCGCGGGCGGGCTGTGCGCGCTCGTCTCCCTCGTACCGGCGGACACCTTCGGCCGGCACGGCCTGGCCGCACAGCTGGAGGACCTGGCCCGGCTCGAAACCCTCGCCCGGTCCCACCACGCCGTGGTGGACGCCGCGTTCGCCGAGACACCGGTGCTGCCGATGCGGCTGGCCACGGTCTATCTGGACGAAACCAGGGTCGCCGGCATGCTGGTCCGGCGGCGCGGTGAGTTCGAGGACCTGCTGGGCCGGCTGGAGGGCCACGTCGAACTGGGGATGAAGGTCTACGCCGATCCCCGGACGGCCGACGCGCCGGCCCCGGCCACCGCGGCCCCCGCCGGCGCCGGCGCGGGACGGGCCTATCTGCGGCAGCGCCAGGCGTACCGGCGCAGGGGCGAGGACACCTACCGGGCGGCGTCCGACCTGGTCGGCCGGGCCGCACGGCTGGCGCAGGACGTGGTCACCTCGCGCGTGGTCCACCGCCCGCAGCAGGGGCAGCTCGCCTCCCGTCCCGGAGTGAACGTGGCCAATGAGGCCTACCTCGTCCCCCGGGCCCGCACCGAGGAGCTGCGCCGGGCGCTCACCGGCCTGGCCGACGGCGTACCCGGAGTGTCGGTCGAGGTGACGGGGCCCTGGGCGCCCTATTCGTTCGCCACCGCGCCGCCCGCGGAGGACGCGGACGGCGGGGGGACGCGGTGAGCACGGACCTCGTCGGGGGCGTCCTCGGCCCGTCCGAGGCCCGGGAGGGCCCGCCCGTCGCGCTGATCGACCTCCTGGACCGCCTCCTGAACGGCGGCGCGGTGCTCACCGGTGACCTCGTCCTGTCCATCGCCGACGTCGACCTCGTCCACATCAACCTGCGAGCGGTGATCCGGTCGATCACCGGCGAGGAGCCGGCGCCGTGGTGAGCCGACGGGCCCTTCGGGCATTCCATCCCACCACCTGGACGAGGAGGCAGACGGCATGACCGAGTGCGACGGCGAACGCGGCGTGCCCGCTACCCCCGCCGCGGCGGGCGAGGCCTGGGCGAGCGCGGCGGCCCGGTCGTTGGGGCTCGGCCCCGCGCAACCGGACGACCACCCCGCTCCGGCCGGTGCCCGGAGGCTGGAGACCGACCCGGACACCGTGGAGCGGGACCTCATGAAGCTGGTGCTCACCATCGTCGAACTGCTCCGCCAGCTCATGGAACGCACAGCCCTCCACCGGGTCGACCAAGGAGACCTGACGGAGCATCAGGAGGAGCGCGTCGGCATGACGCTGATGATCCTGCACGAGCGCATGACCGAACTGTGCGACCGCTACGACCTGACGATGGAGGACCTCAATCTCGACCTGGGGCCGCTCGGCTCCCTGCTGCCGCACAGCGGCGCGTGAGCGCTCCCAGGTTTTACCGGACGACCCGAGGCAAGGAGGACGCCATGACCGCCGAGAACAAGGACACCAGGAATTCCGCCCGGAGCAAGGGGAGGACCGCCACCGCCCGGAGGACCACCGGTGCGGCGAGAAGGAAGGCCGGCGCCGCCGGCGAGCAGGCCGGGAGCGCGGCAGACAAGGCCAAGGGTGCGGCCGACGGGGCGAAGACCGCGGCCCGGAACGCCAAGGACTCGGCCGCGGAGGGCGTGGGCGAGGCCGGCGGCCTCACCCGGCGCGCCGGACAGGCCGCCGTCTCCGGCCTCCGGAGCGGCCGGCAGGCCGTGACGGCCCATGCGGCCAGGGTCGGGAGCGCGGCCACCACGGCGTGGACCGTCATCAGGCTCAGGAAGGCGATCGCCACCGGCGCCGCGGTGGGTGTGGTGAGCATCGCCGGCGCGGCCTTCGCGACCGGCCGCGCGACCGCCAAGCCGCGTACCGGCCCGCTGACACGGCTGGCACACGGCAGGATCTGATCGCGCAGACACCCACCCCCTTCAGGGGCCGGCCCCGCGGCATCACCGCCGGGGCCGGCCCCTGAAGCGGTGTCGGCCGGCCCGCCGGCGTGGAGCCCCTTGTTCCGGGCGGCGGGCGGCGGGCGGCGGGCGGGGCCGGCCGGAGGGCGATGCGGGGGCCCGCGCCCTGCGGGTGCCCCGGGTGGCGTAGTCCGGACCGGTGTGAAGTCGTCGCGGTACTGCTTGCCGTGGCCCGCGAGGAGACCGGTCCCGGAGTACCCCGGGCCGGTCTCGACGGCGGCGTGCTCGGCGGGTTCCCGTGAGGTCGCCGGAGCGTGTGGACGCCGTGCCGTCGTCGCTATGGTGCAGGGCGCCCCGCCTCGCCCCCGAGGCGTGGGGGCGCCGCACAGGGCAGGCGCCCGTGCGCGTCAGGGGGCCCGGTCCGGCGCCGGCGGGCCGATCAGCCGGCACGCCGTCTCGATGTCCGCGCGCACCTGCGCGATCGACGCCCGGCCGGAGAGCCAGGTGATCAGCGCGGAGTGCCAGGTGTGCTCGATCACCCGTACGGCGGAGAGCTGGCCGGGCGTCGGGTGGCCGGTCCCCATCGCGTCCAGGATGATCGCCGTCGTGAGCCGTGAGACGGCGTCGACCTCGGGGCTCACGCCGCGGTCCGCGAACGTGAGCGCGCGCACCATCGCGTCCGCCAGATGCGGTTCGCGCTGCATCGCGTGGAAGGCCCGCATCAGGGTGGCGGTGACCCGGGCCGCCGCGTCGTCCCCGGCCGGGGGGCGTTCGCGCAGGGCCGTGTGCAGGTGCTGGAGCCGCTCCCGCAGGGTGGCGACGAGGAGGTGGACCTTGGAAGGGAAGTACCGGTACAGGGTGCCGAGGGCGACCCCGGCGGTCTCCGCCACCTCGCGCATCTGGACGGCCTCGAAGCCGCCCTGGCCGGCCAGCCGGGCGGCGGCCCGCAGGATGCGGCGGCGGCGGGCCTCCTGGCGCTCCGTCAGGGGCGGCGATGCCGGTCCGGCTTCCGCTGTCATGTGTCCCATCCCGTGGCCAGGGTGTGTGCCGTGGCGGGAATCACCTGATCCGGCCGTTGCACCGACGCTACCGACCGGTAGATTCGTAGCTCATTGAACTACCCGGTCTGAAACTTGTTCCAGATTAACGACGGCGGTTACGCTCCGGCGAACACGCAGTGAGAAGGGGGCCGAGTGTGACCGCTGAGGCCGTGGAGTCGGGCCCCCGCACGGGCGTCGCCACGTCGGGCACGGGCCCCGGTGACGGGCCCCTGCGCATCGCGCTCCTCACGTACAAGGGCAACCCCTTCTGCGGCGGCCAGGGCGTCTACGTACGGCACCTCGCCCGGGAACTCGCCCGCCTCGGACACAGCGTCGAGGTCATCGGCGCCCAGCCCTACCCGGTGCTCGACGAGGGCGTCCCGCTCACCGAGCTGCCCAGCCTGGACCTCTACCGGCAGCCCGACCCGTTCCGCACCCCGGGGCGCGGTGAGTACCGGGACTGGATCGACGCCGCCGAGGTCGCCACCATGTGGACCGGCGGCTTCCCCGAACCGCTCACCTTCAGCCTGCGGGCCCGGCGCCATCTCGCCGCCCGGCGCGGCGAGTTCGACGTCGTCCACGACAACCAGACCCTCGGCTACGGGCTCCTCGCCGATCTCGGCGCCCCCCTCGTCACCACGATCCACCACCCCATCACCGTCGACCGGCAGCTCGAGCTGGACGCCGCGCCCAACCGGCGCCGCCGCGCCTCCGTGCGCCGCTGGTACGCGTTCACCCGGATGCAGAAGCGGGTCGCGCGCCGGCTGCCGTCCGTGCTCACCGTCTCCGGCTCCTCCAAGCAGGAGATCGTCGACCACCTCGGCGTCGACCCGCGCCGCATCCAGGTCGTCCATATCGGCGCCGACACCGACCTGTGGTCGCCCGACCCCTCGGTCGCCGAGATCCCCGGCCGCATCGTCACCACATCGAGCGCCGACGTCCCGCTCAAGGGCCTCGTCCACCTCGTGGAGGCGCTCGCGAAGCTCCGTACCGGCAACCCCGCCGCGCATCTCGTCGTCGTCGGCAGGCGCGCCGAGGACGGGCCGGTCGCCCGCGCCATCGAGCGGTACGGGCTCGCGGACGCCGTCGAGTTCGTCAAGGGCATCAGCGACACCGAGCTGGTCGACCTGGTGCGCGGCGCGCAGGTCGCCTGCGTCCCCTCGCTGTACGAGGGCTTCTCGCTGCCCGCCGCCGAGGCCATGGCCACCGGCACCCCGCTCGTCGCGACCACCGGCGGTGCGATCCCGGAGGTCGCGGGCCCCGACGGCGAGACCTGCCTAGCGGTCCCGCCCGGCGACGCCGGGGCCCTCGCCGACGCGCTCGGCCGGCTGCTGGGCGACGCGGAGCTGCGCGCCCGGCTCGGCGCCGCGGGCCGCGAACGGGTGCTCGCCCGGTTCACCTGGAAGCAGGCCGCGATCGGCACCGCCGCCCTCTACCGGCAGGCGATCGCCGCCCGTGCCGCCACCGGCCCCGGCGGCCGGCGGTGACCCCGCCCCGCCCGCCGAACCCCCGAACCTGACCCCTGCCCGAACCCCGACCGCGAAAGCAGGCATTCGTGCTGACCGTGGACTTCACCCGCTTCCCGCTCGCCGCAGGCGACCGCGTGCTCGACCTGGGGTGCGGCGCCGGACGCCACGCCTTCGAGTGCTACCGGCGCGGCGCCCAGGTGGTGGCCCTCGACCGCAACGGCGAGGAGATCCGCGAGGTCGCGAAGTGGTTCGCCGCGATGAAGGAGGCCGGGGAGGCCCCCGAGGGCGCCACCGCCACCGCGATGGAGGGCGACGCGCTCAACCTGCCCTTCCCCGACGAGTCCTTCGACGTCGTGATCATCTCCGAGGTCATGGAGCACATCCCCGACGACAAGGGCGTGCTCGCCGAGATGGTCCGGGTCCTCAGGCCCGGCGGCAGGATCGCCGTCACCGTCCCGCGCTACGGCCCCGAGAAGATCTGCTGGGCCCTCTCCGACGCCTACCACGAGGTCGAGGGCGGCCACATCCGCATCTACAAGGCCGACGAACTGCTCGACAGGATGCGCGGCGCCGGCCTCAAGCCGTACGGCACCCACCACGCCCACGCCCTGCACTCCCCGTACTGGTGGCTGAAGTGCGCGTTCGGCGTCGACAATGACAAGGCGCTGCCGGTGAAGGCGTACCACAAGCTCCTGGTCTGGGACATCATGAAGAAGCCCGCCCTGACCCGGGTCGCCGAGCAGCTGCTCAACCCGGTCGTCGGCAAGAGCTTCGTGGCGTACGCGACCAAGCCGCACCTGCCCGTCGCCACCGCAGCCGCCGAGGCCGAGGCGTGAGCCTTCCCGAGCGGACCGAACACCTCGTCCTGCCGGGGGTCCTCACCGCCACGCAGGCCACCGAGACCGTCGCCGCGCTGCTCGCCGTGCAGTGCGAGGACGGCGCCATCCCGTGGTTCCGCGGCCACCACCTCGACCCGTGGGACCACATCGAGGCCGCCATGGCCCTGGACGCCGCCGGCGAGCACACCGCCGCGGAACGGGCGTACGAGTGGCTGGCCCGCCACCAGAACGGGGACGGCTCCTGGTACGCCGCCTACCACGACGGCGATCCCCAGCGGCCGACCGACCGCGCCCGGGAGTCCAACTTCTGCGCCTACGTGGCCGTCGGCGTCTGGCACCACTACCTCGCCACCGGCGACGACGCCTTCGTCGACCGGATGTGGCCCACGGTCTACGCGGCCGTCGAGTTCGTCCTGCGCCTCCAGCAGCCCGGCGGCCAGATCGGCTGGAAGCGGGAGGCCGACGGAACGGCGGTGACGGACGCGCTGCTGACCGGGTCCTCCTCCATCCACCAGGCCCTGCGCTGCGCGCTCGCCATCGCCGAACGCCGCGAGGAGGCCCAGCCGGACTGGGAGCTGGCGACCGGGGCCCTGGGACACGCGATCCGCAGCCACCCGGAGCGCTTCCTCGACAAGAGCCGGTACTCGATGGACTGGTACTACCCGGTCCTCGGCGGCGCCGTCGAGGGGGCCGCCGCCAAGGAGCGCATCGAGGAGGGCTGGGACCGCTTCGTCGTCCCCGGCCTCGGGGTGCGCTGCGTGCTGCCCAACCCGTGGGTGACCGGCGGCGAGAGCTGTGAGCTGGCCCTGGCCCTGTGGGTGATGGGCGAGTCGGACCGGGCGCTGGAGATCCTCCAGTCCATCCAGCACCTGCGGGCCGAGGGCGGCCTGTACTGGACGGGTTACGTCTTCGAGGGGAACCGGGCGTTCTGGCCCGAGGAGCGCACCTCCTGGACGGCCGGTTCGCTGCTGCTGGCGGTGGCCGCGCTCGGGGGGGACGAGGCGACCACCGCCGTCTTCAGCGGGGAGCGGCTGCCGAAGGGGCTGGAACCGGACTGCTGCGGCTGAGCGGTTCGCAAGGGGTTCGTCAGCGCCGGACCCGGCCCGCCACGGCGTGCCCGATGAACAGGTACACCAGGGCGGCCAGACCGTAGCCGGCGACGACGTTGGCCCACGCCCTGTCGAACGTGAACAGGTCGTACGACCAGCCCGCGAGCCACCGGGCGGTGTCCCGCACGAACTCGACCAGCTCGTTGCCCCGGTTCGCGTCGAGCAGGTACATCAGGATCCACAGGCCGATGACGAAGGCCATGACGTCCGCCACGAGGGCGATGACACGTGCGGCGGTGATGCTGTTGCCTCTGCTGTAGGACATGCACTCCGCGTTGCCGTTTTCGCCCGGCCGAAACCCGTACGGCCGCGCAACGGTGGCGGGTTGGCCGGAGCGCGGCCAGCCTGGCGGGGGAGTGCCGGGACCCGGCACCCGCTCCGCCCGGACAGGGAGGCCCGCCGTGCCCCGACCCGTACCGCTCCGCCGCCTGCTCGTCGCGCTGCTGCTGGCCTGCGCCGTGCTGGCGGGCAGCACCGCGTGCGGGAGCGACGACGAGGGCAGCGGTGCGAGCAGTTCGGCCTCGCCCAGCGGCACTTCGTCGGCGGAGGCGCAGAAGTGGGCCAAGACCAGGTTCGTCGCCAACGCGGGGCTCGCCGCGGGCGCGACGTACCAGTGGATCGTGAAGCCGTACCGGGCCGGGAAGTTCAAGAAGGGCGCCGACGGCCGTACCTTCGCCCTCGTCAAGGCCGGGCTCGCGGGCGGCTTCGCCTACAACCGGCTCAAGGCCGCCACTACGAGCGCCAAGGGCGACCCGCTGCTGTCGAAGGCCGTCGCCCCGCTCACCGCGGGCATCGCGTCGCTCAAGGGCCTCGGCACCAAGCTGCGCGACGGCGAGGCGGGAGCCGGGGACATCGGCGTGTTCGAGAGCGTCATCAACGGCATCAAGGAGGCCGGGAAGAGCGCGGGCGTCGAGGTGAAGGACAAGGTCCCCTCCACCTCGCAGCTCGGGGGGTAACCGGGTGGGAACGGGCTCGCGGTCGCACTAGGGTCCGGGCATGGGACTTCTGACGCATGAGCGCTACTGCGATGAAATCATCCGGCTGACCGAGGAGTTGAGGCTCACGCTGCGGGGCACCGACCTCGACGCGACCGTTCCGACCTGCCCCGACTGGACCCTGCGCGAACTCGCCGAGCACGTCGGCCGCGCCCACCGCTGGGTCGGCGAGATCGTCCGCACCCGGTCCACCGAGGCGGTCCCGTCCGAGAAGGTGCCGGTGAACAGCCCCGACGGCGACGACCCCGCCGCGCTCGACGCCTGGCTGGCGGACGGGGCGGCCGGCACCGCCGAGGCGCTGCGGGAGGCGGGACCGGACACCGAGGTGTGGACCTGGGCCCGGGACCACAGAACGGGGTTCTGGGCGCGCCGCATGGCCATCGAGACCGTTGTCCACCTCGCCGACGCGGCCCTCACCGCGAAGGTGCCCTACACGATGACGCCCGACCTTGCGGCGGACACGATCGACGAGTGGCTGGAGATCGTGAGCTTCGCGCAGGCCGAGGGCGACCGCGAGGCGGCCGAGCTGCGCGGGGGAGGACGCTCCCTGCACCTGCACGCCACCGATGTGCCCGGTGCCGAGTGGCTGATCGAGTTCGGTGAGGACGGCTTCACCTGGCACCGGGCGCACGGGAAGGCGACCGTGGTGCTGCGCGGGCCGCTCACCGATCTGATGCTGGTTTTCAACCGGCGGCTCGCCCCGGACGGCGACCGGGTGGAAGTGCTGGGCGACGCGGGGCTCCTGGACTTCTGGCTGGCGCGCACCACCTTCGGCTGAGAACCGGCCGGCCGGGCCGCGCGGGCGGCCGCGACCGTCCCGCCCCGCCCGGAGGTGCCGAGGGGCCCGGCAGGGCAAGTCCCTGTGCCGCGGGGCCGGTTGAGCCTGGCGGGTACGCCGACGGCCCTCCACCCGGAAGGGGTGGAGGGCCGTCGTACGGACAGGGCGCGGGCGTCAGCCGTGCTGGATGCCCGTGGTGTCCTGGAGGACGCCGCGACGGCCGTCCTGCGTCTGGGCGATCAGCGTCGAACCGCGCTGCTCGACCGCGAGGTACCAGGTGCCCGGCGCCAGTTCGGCGATCGGGGCCTGCGAACCGTCCTCGTTGTACAGCTGGCGGGCCACCGGCACCGCGAACCAGAACGGCGTGAAGTCACCGGACTGCCCGCCACCGGCCGCCGACGCCTGCGGGGCCTGGGCCTGCTGCGGCTCGGGCTGACCCGGCTGCTGCGCGCCGTACGGCTGCGGCTGGCCCGGCTGCTGACCGCCGAACGCCGGCTGCGGACCGCCCGGGTAGCCGTAGCCCTGGCCGGGCCGGCCACCGTACGGCGGCTGCACGGCCTGCGGGTTCGGTGCGCCCGCGAGCGGCGCCTTGAGGGCCGGGACCAGCGGCGAGGCGACCGCGCCGGCGGCCAGTGCCAGAGAGGCGATGAAGCCGAGGATCAGGCCGGCGCCCGCGTCGATCTGACCGAGGTCGATGATCGTCCAGAACATGTTCCACGCGGTGAACACCGTGGCGGCGATGCCGAACTGGGCGAGGTCGAGGCCCACGACCTTGCGCGGCTGGGGCTGCGAACGGGAGAGCACGATCAGCGCTGCGCCGAGCACTCCGACCATGTAGACACCGATGCCATTGCCCAGGGAATCCCAGGAGTTGGGGGCGTCGACGCTGGTGCTTCCGTAGTCGAAGTAGTCGAGGAACGAGGCGATGAACAGCACGACCGCTGCTCCGATCACCACGCCATCGCCTCGAGTGAGGGAGCGGATATTCACGTGAAGGTCCTTAGTCGGTCGTCTCGTCGGGGCGGTCGTCGTCGCCGCCGGACACACGGCGGGCACGGCTTGAAGCTCGGGAACGGCTCCCCATCGTACGGATGAATCTATCGTCTGCCCGGGCGGGTTGTGTTCCTGCCCGGTTGGTGCGCGGACATCCTCCCGAATTCATCGCAGAATCACCCCTTGCCTACCCCTTGAGGTAGCTGCTGATGCCGTCCGCGATGCCCTGGGCGGCCTTCTGGCGCCAGCCCGGGCTGGTGAGCAGGGCGGCGTCCTTGGGATCACGCATATTGCCGCATTCGATGAAGACTTTGGGCACGGTCGACAAATTAAGTCCGCCGAGATCCTTGCGGACGTCCAAACCTGTTTTGCCGCCCACGTAATTGGAAGGGGAACTTCCGGTACTGCGTACGAACAGACCGGCGATACGGATGCCGAGGTCGCGTGAGGGGGCGACGATCTCCGAGGTGTCCGCGCCCCCGCCGCGCACGGCGGCGGGGAGGATCACATGGAAGCCCCGGTTGCCGACGGCCGATCCGTCCGCGTGGACCGAGACCACCGCGTCCGCGTGCGCCTTGTTGCCGATCCGCGCCCGCTCGTCCACGCAGGGCCCGAACGCCCGGTCGCCGTCGTACGTCAGGATCACCGTCGCGCCCTGGGCCCGCAGCAGCGCCCGCAGCCGGTGCGCCACGTCGAGGGTGAACTCCGCCTCGGCGTAACCCCCGTTGGTGGCGGTCCCGGTGGTGTCGCACTCCTTGTGCCCGGTGCCGATGTCGACCTGCCGGCTGATCTCGGCGGTGTGCAGGTGGTTGGCCGGGTTGTGCCCCGGGTCGATGACCACCGTCTTGCCGGCCAGCGGCCCGGTGGGGGCCTTCGAGGGCTTCGAGGGGGGCTTCGACGGGGACTTCGACGGGGACGCGGAGGAGGCGGCCTTCGTGGGCGCCGGTGACGGCGCGGTCGGTGCCGGTGCGGCCGGCGGTGGGGCGGCCGCGGTGCCGCCCTCCGCGCCGCAGCCGGCCAGGCCCAGGCACATCAGGGCAGCGGCGGAGGCGAGCCGGAGCGGGCGGCGCGGGGTGGGGGGAAGGCTCTCGTCGTGACGCACCGGGCGATGCTATCGGCAGGGCCCGGCGGTGTCCGGGGTGTCCGCGGACCGGCCGGGGCGCCCCGGGCGGCTCCCCGCCCTCAGATGCCCGGCCCGGTGCGGCGCAGCACCCGCAGCGAGTCCGTGACGGAGATCTCCGTGAAGGCCCCCGACTCCAGCGCCCGCAGATACACCCGGTACGGGGCCTGGCCGCCGTGCGCCGGGTCCGGGAAGACGTCGTGGATCACCAGCAGCCCGCCCTCCGCGACGTGCGGGGCCCAGCCCTCGTAGTCGCCGTTGGCGTGCTCGTCGGTGTGGCCGCCGTCGATGAAGACGAGGCCGAGCGGGCTGCCCCACACGGCCGCCACCTGCGGCGAACGCCCCACGAGCGCCACCACGTGGTCCTCCAGGCCTGCCGCGTGCAGCGTCCTGCGGAAGGTGGGCAGGGTGTCCATCCGGCCGATCTCCGGGTCCACCACGGCCGGATCGTGGTACTCCCAGCCGGGCTGCTGCTCCTCGCTGCCCCGGTGGTGGTCGACCGTGAGCGCGGTCACACCGGCGGCCCGGGCCGCGTCGGCGATCAGGATCGTGGAGCGCCCGCAGTAGGTGCCGACCTCCAGCAGCGGCAGGCCGAGTGCCGCGGCCTCGGCGGCGGCCCCGTACAGGGAGAGCCCCTCGACCACCGGCATGAAGCCCTTGGCGGCCTGGAACGCGGCGAGAATCTCCGGCTTGGGCTCGGCGGCCACGGTGTTCCTCCTGGTGGGACGGGTACGGCGCCATCGTGCCGTACGCCCCCGCCGAAGGTACCGGCGGGGGCGTACGGCGTGTCTGCGGGAGGTCAGCAGCTCTGCCAGAGGCGGGTCATGACGCGGACCCCGAACCGCAGGCCCTCCAGCGGGACCCGCTCGTCCACGCCGTGGAAGAGGCGGCCGTAGTCCAGGTCGTGCGGGAGCTTGAGGCCCTTGAAGCCGAAGCAGCGGATGCCCAGGTGGGTGAAGGCCTTGGCGTCCGTGCCGCCGGGGTTGCAGTACGGCACCGGGTGGCCGTCCGGGTCCTCGGCGCGGACCGCCTCGCACATGGCGTCGACGAGCGGGCCGTCGAACGTGGTCTCCATCGCGATGTCGTGGTTGACCCACTCCCGGCTGACCGAGGGCAGCAGCAGCCGGTCGATGGTGTCGATCAGCTCCTGCTCGTGGCCGGGCAGGAAGCGGCCGTCGACGCGGGCGGTCGCCTTCCCCGGGATCACGTTGGTCTGGTAGCCGGCGTCGAACATCGTCGGGTTCGCCGAGTTGCGGAGCACCACCTGCATGAAGTCGGCGACCGGGCCCAGCTTCGCGAGGCTGCCCTCGATGTCGTCCTCGTCGAACTCGACGCCGTAGAGCCGGGCGGCCTCTTCGAGCAGCGCGCGGACCGGCTCGATCAGCCGGATCGGGAAGGTCTCGCGGCCGATCCGGGTCAGCGACTCGGCTAGGTCGGTGACCGCGTTCTCGTCGTTGGGGGAGGAGCCGTGGCCGGCCCGGCCGGTGGCGGTCAGCTCCATCCAGGCCATGCCGCGCTGGGCGTTCTCGATGGGGTACAGCCGGCGGGTGTCGTCGATGGCGAAGGAGAACCCGCCGCCCTCGCCGATCGCCTCGGTGACCCCGGCGAACAGCTCCGGGCGGTGCTCGACGAGCCAGTGCGCGCCGAACTTGCCGCCCGCCTCCTCGTCGGCGAGGAAGGCGAGGACCAGGTCGCGCGAGGGCTTCGTACCGGTGCGGGCGAAGTGCCGGGCGGTGGCCAGCATCACCGCGACGGTGTCCTTCATGTCGATCGCGCCCCGGCCCCAGAGGTAGCCGTCGCGGATCTCGCCGGAGAAGGGCGGCACCTGCCACTCGGAGGCGTCCGCCGGGACCACGTCCAGGTGGCCGTGGACCAGCAGGGCGCCGCGCTCCGGGTCGCGGCCGGCGATCCGGGCGATGACGCTGGCGCGGCCGGGCGCCGACTCGACCAGCTCCGAGGCGATGCCCACCTCGGCGAGGCGGCCCACCACCCACTCGGCGCTCGCGCGCTCGTCGCTGGTGGGGTTGGAGGTGTCGAACCTGATCAGCTCGGCGCAGAGTTCGACGACCTCGTCCTGGGCCTCGTCGGAGGCCGGGACCAGTGCGGTTCCGGGTGCGGTGCTCATGCTGCTCCCACAGGGGTGGCGGTGCGGGCGGCCGGGGCCGTGCCCTCCTGCTCGTCGGAGAGGACGGAGGTGCCGTAGGGCTTGATCCAGCCCAGCAGGCCCAGGACGCTGTACAGGACGAAGGCGGTGGCCAGCGAGTTCAGGGCGGGGATGCCGCCGTCGTAGAACTTGCCGACGCAGAACGCCGCGATCCAGATCACGATCGACATCGGCACCCAGGTCGGGGAGTGCGTCGGCAGGGTCTGGGCCTCCCGGGTCTCGTCCAGCGGCTTGCGCATCCGCTTCACAACCCAGTACTCGGCCACGATGATGCCGCCGATGGGCGGGATGGCGACGCCGAGGATCGTGAGGAACTCGGTGAAGTGGTTCATGATCCCGACGGCGGACAGGAGGGTGCCCGCGATGCCGAGGACGATGGCGACCGCGCCGCGGTGGACGCGCTTGCCGAACACGACCTGGAAGAAGTTGACGACGCCGAGCGAGGAGCCGTACAGGTTCCAGTCGTTGATCTTCGCCGTGGACATCAGGACGACGAGCACACCGAAGGCGCCGGAGGTGGAGAGCACGATGTGCGAGACCTCGTTGCTCTTGACCAGGTGGCCGAGGAGCACACCGGTCAGGCCGACGATGTACTCGGAGAGGATCATCGACGAGGCGCTCTGCAGGAAGACGTGCGAGCCCTTGCGGTTGTAGCGGGTCATCTCCGGGGAGACGATCGCCCCCGTCATGTAGCCGCCCGCGATGGCGGTGGCGGCGACGGCCAGCGGAATCGTTTCGCCCGGCGGCGGCGAGTTGACCAGGTCGCTGAAGGAGTGGTCGTTCAGGGTCCGGATCACGGAGAAGGCGACCATGGCGAAGAACAGCGGCGTGACGACCTTCGCGAAGTTCGCCATGTACTTGAAGCCGAAGAGCACCAGGACGGTGATGGCGATGCCCGCGAGCACGCACCACATCCAGGACGGGCCGCCGACCAGCTCAGAGACGCTGTCGCCGAAGATCTTGTTCTGGACGCCGAACCAGCCGACCAGGCTGACCGCGATCACGAAGCTGACCAGCGCCGAGCCGTTGCGGCCGAAGCCCACCCAGCGGGTCAGCATCGGGGTGGCCAGACCCTCGCGCATCCCGGCCAGGCCGATCGCGAAGATCACCACCTCCAGGATCACCGCGCCCAGCGTGAACGCCAGGAACGCGTCGCCGAAGGTCATCCCGACGCCGATGGTGGCGCCGAGCGTGAACTGCGAGATCGAGCCGGACTGGGCCAGCCACTGGAGGAGCATCGACCAGAAGCCGAACCGCTTGTCCCGCGGGACGCGGGAGAGCGAGTAGTCGTCGCTGCCGATGCTCTTGGGCTCTTGGGCCACGGCACCGGACTGCGGGGCGGCTGTCATCAGGACTCCTGGGGGGTACGGCCGAAGGTCTGCAGATGAGTCAGCGAGCCGTAGCGGCTGACGAGGTTGTCGAACTCCACCGCGTCGTGGAAGTCCAGCCGGTCGTCGCCGTAGGCCTTGGCGACCTCGACGGCGTAGCGGGCGGCGGACGCGATGTCGCTCTCGTGACTCGCGCCCGTCCCACAGCCCGGCACCGCCGCGGCCGAGGTGATGGCCAGGCCGATCACGGGGGCGGCCGTCGCGGTGGAGGGCTGGAGGATCGAATTGATGTGGTGTGCCCCGTTACCGTACGGGGTGATGTCCTGGGTGGTCACGGGGTATGTGACCAACGGCTCACCGGTCACCACCGCCAGCAGCTCGCCCAGCTGCTCGCTGACGCGGAGCACCCAGCCCTCCTTGACGGTGGGCGACAGGGCGAGCCCCTTGTGGTTGATGATGCGGTTGCCCTTGGTGGTGTCGATGGAGAGCACGGCCTCCATCTCGTCAGTCACCTCGTGCCGGTTCATCGTGGCGATGTCCACCGGCGAGCCCATGAACGGCACCGGGTCGTGCGGCTCGGTCGGCGCGTTCGGGCAGATGTGCGTGGCGATGATCACATCGCCGGGCAGCACGTCGCCCCGGCGGCGCATGTCGAGCAGCTTGGCGGCGGCGGCCAGCGCCGAGACCGCCCCGTCGGCGTCGGAGACCAGGCCGGTCACCTCGGGCCGGGCGCCGATGCCGCCGAGCCGGCCGACGACGCCCAGGGTGCGGGCGTCGCCCCCGGCGGTACGCCCCCGGGAGCCGGGGATGCGGACCGACACGAAGTCCGTCGAGCCCCGCTCGCCGGCGACCGTGGTCACCTGTGCGGACGAGCCCTCGGCCCCCGCCACGGCGTCCAGGTACTCGACGACCGTCTTGCCATTGACCTGGGGGTCGTCGAGCAGCTCGACGAGGTCCAGTACGTACTTCAACATGGGGGGCCTTTCTCGCGCATCCGTCGCACCCGCCCGGAGCCCGGCAGGGAGTCCGGGCGCCGAACGGGGGTGCTGAGAGCAGAGTCGGGATCGGATAGCGTTGAGCGCAACGGTTTCCCGTTATCTGCAATTCGCGTCTGAATGGTGAGATGGCTATGGCGGAGTTCGAAATGGACCGGCGCACCCCCGCCGGAGCCCTGCAGACCGTGGACCGGGCACTCCTCGTGCTGCTCGCGTTCGAGCGGACCCGGCCCGACTGGGGCGTGACCGAGGTCGCGGCGGAGTTCGGCTGGGACACGTCGGTGGCCCAGCGGCTGCTCGCCACCCTCGCGGGGCGCGGCTTCCTGGTCTCCGACCCCGCCACCCGCCGCTACCGCATCGGCCCCGCCGTGCTGCGCCTGGGCCGCCTCTGGGAACGCTCGGGCTCCCTGGAACTGCTGGCGGGGCCGGTCCTGGAGGAGCTGCGCCGCGTCACCGGCGACACCGTGCTGTTCTGCCTGCCCGACAGCTTCCACATGCGGTGCGTGGCCGCCGAGGAGGGCGAGGCCGGACCGCTGCGCTACTACCCGCTGGTCGGCGAGCTCTACCCGGCGCACGCCGGAGCGACCAGTAAGTCGTTCTACGCCCACCTGCCCGACGAGCAGCGCCACCGGCTCTTCCGGGGCCGCCCGATGGCCCGCTTCACCGACCGGACCGTCACCGACCCGGACGCGCTGGAGCAGGAGTTCCTGAAGGTCCGCGCCCAGGGCTACGCCTGGACGGTCGGCGAGTACGACACCGGCATCGCGACCCTCGCCGTACCCGTCTTCCTGGGGCGCGAACCGTACGGGAGCCTCAGCCTCGGCGGCGCGGAGGAGCGGTTCGCGGGGGCACCGGAGAACCGCCTCGAAGCGCTGCGGCACGCCGCCGGGCTCCTGGAGAAGCGCCTCACCCACCCGCCGCAGCGCCCGAAGCCCCGGACCCGCCGCGCCCCCACGGCCTGACCGAGAAACCCCTGGAGGAAGTACCCGTGAACCTGCTCCTGCTCTCCAACTCCACCCAGTACGGCCGCGGCTACCTGGAACACGCCCTGGACACCGTCACCGCGTTCCTGCCCGCCGGTGCCCGGCTCGCCTTCGTGCCCTACGCGCTCGCCGACCACGACACGTACACCGCGCGCGTCCGCGGCGCCCTGGAACCGGCCGGGATCGCCGTGCACGGCGTCCACGAGCACGCCGACCCGGTCGCCGCGCTGGCCGCCGCCGACGCCGTGTTCATCGGCGGCGGCAACTCCTTCCGGCTGCTGAGCGCGCTCTACCGGACCGGGCTGCGGGAGGCCGTGGCGGAGGCCGTGCGCGCCGGCCTGCCGTACATGGGGGCCAGCGCCGGGACCAACATGGCGGCACCCACCCTGCGGACCACCAACGACATGCCCATCGTGCAGCCGCCGTCCTTCGGCACGCTGGGCCTCGTGCCGTTCCAGATCAACCCGCACTACCTGGACCCGGACCCGGCCAGCACCCACAAGGGCGAGACCCGCGAGGAGCGGCTCACCGAATTCCTGGAGGAGAACGACGTCCCGGTCCTCGGCCTGCGCGAGGGGTCCTGGCTGCGGGTCGAGGGCGAGGCGGCCCGGGTCGAGGGCGCCCGCCCCGCGCGGCTGTTCGCCCGGGGCGCGGAGCCCCGGGAGCTGGCGGCGGGGACGGACGTGTCCTACCTGCTCACGACGGAACCGCGGTTCGACGCTCCGGCGCGCTGACACTCCCCAGCACGAGGTCGGTGACCCGGGGCCCGCCGGTCGCCGGGCAGGCGCGCGGCGCGTGCCCCGCGGCCGACGCCGCCAGCACGAAGGTGCCGGCCCCCGGGGCGGCGAGCGCCCAGCGGCCCCACGCGTCCGTGGTGGTGAGCCCCGCCTGCCGGCCCTGCCGGTCGATCAGGGTCACATTGGCCCCGGCGACCGGCGCCCCGGCCGCGTCCAGCACCCGGCCGCGGAAGCCGTCCCGGCCCGGCAGGGGGAGCGGTTCGACGTCCTCGGCGGCGGCGCGCCGGGCCGCCTCGTCGCCCGCGCTGCTCGCCAGCAGTACCGGCGCGGTGGCCGTGCGCCGGGACGGCAGGAACGAGGCCAGGACGAGACCGGCGACCACGGCGCCCGTCGCGATGAGGAACGAGATGCGGAAGCCCTTCATGGTGGGCACCGCGACCGGGCCCATCCGGGTCGAGGTGTGGGCCAGGACCATGCCGATCACCGCGCTCGACACCGAGGTGCCGATGGAGCGCATCAGGGTGTTGAGCCCGTTGGCGGCGCCGGTCTCGGAGGCGTCGACGGCGCCGATGATCAGGGCGGGCAGGGAGGAGTAGGCGAGCCCGATGCCGGCGCCGAGGAGGACCGCGATCACCACGGTCTGCCAGGCGGCACTCATCAGGCCGAGCCCGGCCCCGTAACCGATCGCGATGACCAGCATGCCGATCATCAGCGAGACCTTCGGGCCCTTGCGGGCGGAGATCCGGGCGTACAGCGGGGCGACGAACATCATCGTCAGGCCGAGCGGGGCCACGCAGAGCCCGGCGACCACCATCGACCGGCCGAGGCCGTACCCGGTGGAGGCCGGCAGCTGGAGCAGCTGGGGCAGGACGAGGGAGACGGCGTAGAAGGCGACGCCGACCATGATCGAGGTCAGGTTGGTCAGCAGCACCTCGCGGCGGGCCGAGGTCCGCAGATCGACCAGCGGGGCGTCGCTGCGCAGCTCGAACAGCCCCCACAGCACCAGCACCACGAGGGAGGCGGCGATCAGGCCGAGCGTGGTGGGCGAGGTCCAGCCCCAGTCGGAGCCCTTCGTGATCGGCAGCAGCAGGAGCACCAGACCGAGCGAGAGGCCGAGCGCGCCGACGAGGTCGAACCGGCCGGGGGCGCGCAGCGTGGTCTCGGGCACCGCGAGCACGGTCAGCGCCATGGCCAGCACGCCCAGCCCGGCCGAGCCGAGGAAGAGGGCGTGCCAGTCGGTGTGCTGGGCGACGAGCGCGGCGGCCGGCAGTGCGAGTCCGCCGCCCACCCCGATCGACGAACTCATCAGCGCCATCGCCGAACCGAGCTTCTCGCGCGGCAGCTCGTCCCGCATGATGCCGATGCCCAGCGGGATCGCCCCCATCGCGAAACCCTGGAGGGCGCGTCCCGCGATCATGACCACGAGGTCGTCGGTGAAGGCGCATACCAGGGAGCCGACGACCATGACGGCGAGGCTGGCCAGCAGCATCCCGCGCTTGCCGTACAGGTCTCCGAGCCGCCCCATGATCGGGGTGGCGACGGCTCCGGCGAGCAGGGTGGCGGTCATCACCCAGGTCGCGTCGGAGGGGGAGGTGTGCAGAAGGGTGGGCAGATCCTTGATGACGGGGACGAGCAGGGTCTGCATCACGGCGACGGTGATACCCGCGAAGGCGAGCACGGGGACGATCCCCCGGCCCGCCCTCGCGCGCGGATCAGGAAGCTCCGCGGCGGGCTTTTCGTGCGTCGTCTGTGGCATGCGTGCGGCCTCCGGGCAGCGGTGAGGGGTGGGGCGAGCGGTCGCGCGGCCCGCGCCGCGGGCAGCGCCGACCGCCAAGTCTGTGCAGGGTGAACCTTCTTCGGCTACGGCGTATTCCGGTGCACGGGGTGCGAACCGCGCACGGCCGTGCGCGGGCGCGCGACACCCCGCCGGCACACTGGCCGCCCTCGTCGACGCCCGCACAGCCGTGCGCGGGCGCGCGACACCCGCGTACGACGTCCGGCTGACGACGCGTCACCCTGGCGCCCTTCCTGCGCTGTTGGGTCGAGGCGGGGGCGCGGCGGAGCCGGCCGGGCCGGCTCCCGGTGACGGTGCGGACGAAGCGGTGTGCGGTCAGAGCCAGCCCTGCTGCCGGGCCGCGCGGACCGCCTCCATGCGGTTGCGCGTGCCCGTCTTGCCGATCGCCGACGAAAGGTAGTTGCGGACCGTCGATTCCGACAGATGCAGCTTGGCCGCGATGTCGGCGACCGTCGCCCCGTCCGCCGAGGCCACCAGCGCGTCCCGCTCGCGCGCGGTCAGCGGGCTCGGCCCGGCACTCAGCGCGGCGGCGGCCAGCGCCGGATCGACGACCGTCTCCCCGGCCAGCACCCGGCGGATCGCCTCCGCCAGTTCCTCGACCGGGCCGTCCTTCACCAGGAAGCCCGCCGCCCCGGCCTCCATCGCCCGGCGCAGATAGCCGGGCCGCCCGAAGGTGGTCAGGATCAGCACCCGGCAGTCCGGGACCTCCTCGCGCAGGTCGGCGGCCGCGTCCAGGCCGCTGCGCCCCGGCAGTTCGATGTCCAGCAGCGCCACATCCGGCCGGGACCTCAGCGCCGCCGCCACGATCTCGTCGCCCGCGCCGACCTGGGCCACCACCTCGATGTCCGGCTCGAGTCCGAGCAGCAGGGCGAGCGCGCCGCGCATCATCCCCTGGTCCTCGGCGAGCAGAACGCGTACGGACGTGGCCGGAGGGTGCTCCTGTGGCATCTCGTTCACCGGCCCAGGGTAGGCGAGCAGACCGGGCCTGCCCCGGCGCCGGGCGGGGCCGCCGCGTCGCCGTCCTCCTCGCCGCCCACGTCCACCGGGAGTTCGGCGGTGACCACGAAGCCGCTCTCCGTGCCGGGGCCCGCCACCAGGGAACCGCCCGCCGCGGCAAGCCGTTCGGTGAGCCCCCTCAGGCCGGTGCCGCCGATGCCCGGCGTGGGCGCGGGGCCCGCCGGCCCGTCCCGGCCGTCGTCGGTCACCGTGAGCCGGACCTTCTCGCCCGTTCCGTCGACCTCGAACACGCAGCGCGTCGCCGTGGAGTGGCGTACGACGTTGGTGACGGCCTCCCGCACCACCCAGCCCAGCAGCGCCTCGGCCTGCGGGGCGAGCGGCGGCCCGGAGCGCCGGACGACCGGTTCGATCCCGGCGGCGGTCAGCGCGGACCTGGCCCGGTCCAGCTCGGTGGCGAGGCTCCCCTCGCGGTAGCCGGTGACGGCCTCGCGGATCTCGGTGAGCGCCTGGCGCCCGACGGACTCGATGTCGGCGACCTGGGAGAGCGCCGCGTCCATGTCGTGCGGGGCGAGCCGGCGCGCGGCCTCCGACTTCACCACCACGACCGACAGCGTGTGGCCCAGCAGGTCGTGCAGGTCGCGCGAGAAGCGCAGCCGCTCCCGATCGACGGCGGCCCGGGCCAACTCCTGCCGGGTGGAGTGCAGTTCGGTCACGGTCTCGGCCAGCCTGAGGATCGCCGACGTCACCGCCCCGGAGATGAACGTCCCGTAGCCCAGCGTCCACGGCGGCGAGGCGCTGTCCCCGCGCCAGAGCGCGATCGCGCACGCGGCCACCGCGAGTCCCAGCAGCCCGACCACCAGCAGGCGGTGGCGCAGGACCGTGCCGGCGGCCAGCGACAGCAGCGGGAAGAACAGCAGCCAGCTGTCGCCGTAACCGATGGTCATGGCGAAGGTGACCACGGCCAGCGAGCCCAGCAGCACGTACGTCACCGGGCTCTCGCGCTTCTCCTTGACGAAGCCGCGGAACACCACCGAGATGTAGAGCGAGTTGAAGGCCAGCAGGCCGAGGCCACCGATCCAGGGGTTGGGTGTCTCGCCCTGGAAGAGGTTCGAGAAGGAGCCCAGGCCCATCAGCAGCCAGGGCAGCAGGGTGTAGGGCGACGGCGGGCCGGGCCTGCGGCGCTCCCTCCGCGTCCGCCGGCGTTCCCGGCGCGACGTTTCTCCGTTCCGCGGCATGTTCGCTCCTGTCACACGGTTCTGGCGGACCGACGGTACGAGATCACCGCGTAGGCGCCGAACAGCAGGAGCCACCCGGCGAGCACGCCCAGCGTCGTCCCGCCCGGCGCGTGCCCGCCGGTCGTCGCCCACCCCAGGTCGGCGAACCGGTTGGCGGGGGTGAACCGGCCGACCGAGCGCAGCCACTCGGGCAGCGTCTCCAGCGGGAACCACAGCCCGCCGAGGACGCCGAAGCCCATCAGGCAGGCGAGGTTGACGACGCCGGTGCCCTGCGGAGTGAGCCGGTATCCGTTGCCCAGGCCGAGCAGGGTGAAGGGCGACGCGCCCGCCCACAGCAGCAGTACCAGCACCGCCCACTGCCAGCCCGCCATCCGCACCCCGTTGACCAGGGCGCCGGCCGACAGCACGGTCAGGATCACCGGCAGCACGGTCACCGAACCGCTGATGGCCCGGCCCACCACCGCGTGCGTGGGGGAGAGCGGGGTGATCCTCAACTGCTGGAGCCAGCCGAGGGACTTGTCGGATGCTACGCCCATGCCGATCGACATGGCCGAGCCGAGCGCCCCGTACGCGGCCATGCCGACCATGGACGCGGTCTTCCAGCCGTCGGCGCTGTCGTCGGAACCGATGTTGGTGAAGATCAGATACATCATCACCGGCATCCCCGTGCCGAAGATCAGGAAGCTGCCGTCGCGCAGCGTGCGGCGCATCTCGAGCAGGATGTAACGGAACATCAGACGGTCTCCTTCTCGGTCCTGGGCGTGGCGTTTCCGCGTGCGCCGCCACCGGGCGGCGCGTCCCCGGGGGCGGTGTCGCGGAGCGTGGTCTCCCCGGGGGCGGTGAGCGCGAGGAAGGCGGTCTCCAGCGTGGCCCGGGAGACCTGGAGGCCGCGGACCAGGCCGAGCCGGGCCAGCTCCACGACGGTCGCGTCCGAGTCGTCGGTGTGCAGCAGGGCGCGGTCCCCGGTCACCTCGACGGTGACGACCCCGGGCAGCCGGTCCAGGCCCTCGGTGGACCGGCCCGCGAGGTCGAAGGAGACCTGGCTGTGCCCGGCCGCGTCCTTGACCTCCTCGCCGCTGCCGTCCGCGACGATCCGGCCCCGGTCGATGACGACGATCCGGTCGGCGTTCTCGTCGGCCTCCTCCAGGTAGTGCGTGGAGAAGAGCACGGTGTTGCCGCGCCGGGCGTAGGCCCGCATGGAGTCCCAGAACGCGCGCCGCCCCGCCACGTCCAGCGCGGCGGTCGGCTCGTCCAGCACGATCAGCTCGGGATTGCCGGCCAGCGCGACGGCGAACCGTACGCGCTGGAGCTGGCCGCCCGAGAGCTTGTCGACGCGCCGGTCCGCGTACTCCGTCACCCCCGCCAGGACCAGCGCCTCCGCGACCGGCAGCGGCCGCGGGTAGGTGGAGGCGACGAAGGAGACCAGCTCCCGCACGGTCACCCTGGGTATCGGCTGCCCCTCCTGGAGCATGGCGCCGACGAGGCCCGCCCGTACCGCCTGCCCGGGGGAGCGGCCCAGAACCCGCACGGTGCCCTCGTCCGGCTCGTTCAGCCCGAGCAGCAGCGAGATGGTGGAGGACTTGCCCGCCCCGTTGCGGCCGAGCAGGGCCACGGTCTCGCCGCGGCCGATCCTCAGGTCGATCCCGTCGACGGCCCGTACGCTCCGCCCGGCCCGCCCGAAGGTCTTCACAGCCCCGGTGAACACCACCGCGGCCTCGTCGTCCCTTGTCTGCGTCATGCCTACGACGTTACGGAGCGTGAGCGCGGCACGGCAGAGGCATGTGTACGCGGTCCGCCATGACATTTGTCATCGCCTACGCGGACGGGATGCCGCAACAGCCCGGAGAATCCGGTGAAGTGACGTTCCCTCGACTTCCGTGCCGGCTTCCGGGCGCCGCGTCGTACGGGGCGCCCGGACCGGGACACGGCCGACCGCCGGACAGAGCGGTGCCCCCGCGGTCCGCGACCATGCCGCGGACCGCGGGGGCACCGCTTCCCCCTTCTCGATTTTCCGGCGGACGGCGGTCAGGCCGCCGCCGCGCCGTTTTCCCCGACGGGACGGCGGTGGCGGCCGGCCGGCCGGTCCACCGAGTCCTCCGTCGCCACACCCCCTCGGTGCTTTCCGGAGCCGCCGGCTTCGGCCCGCTGCGCGTCCGCCCCCGGCGGGTACGTGCGGGTCGTGTCGGTGTGGGCCTCAGACATGTGGGAAGTCACCCCGTTGTGATCGCTTACGTGTGTGCCGACCGGGGCGTCACGCCGCCGCCCTCCGGGAAAGGCCACGGTCGGTGACCGGGAAGCACGGTCGCGTGAGCCCCGTCCCAGCTTAGTCAGGGGCGGGGCGCCCCATGAGGGGCGCCTGCCCCAGAGGGACCGGGGTACACACAGAAGGAGGCCCCGGGGCCGCGGAAGGTTGCGTACCGCTTCCCCCGCCCGCCGGTTCCACCTCCTCCGGCATCTCCAGCAGGGCCACCGCGCACGCCGTGTCCCCGTCCGCGTACGGAAGTTTCAGTACCCCGTCCCGGGACCAGACCCCGCTGCCCGCGAGCCAGCCCCCGGGCGCCGCGAGCTGATGCAGCCGGCGGCCCGACGGGCGCCAGAGGCCGACCCAGCTGCCCGCGGCTCCGTCGATCCGCAGGGCCACCGCGCAGCTCTCCGGCATCAGCGTCTGCCCCGGCTGCACGGCGAACGGTGCCACCGTGCGGTCCGGCAGGCGCAGGCATTCCGGAAAGCGCACCGGCAGGCAGCTGCCGAGCACGCCCCAGCCGAGCCGGTCGTGCCCGGGCGCGTCCGAGCGGATCAGCAGCAGCCCGCTGTCCGGGTCGGCGAGCAGCAGCCGGTCGGCGCTGTCCGGGGCGATCTGGAGCAGCGGCGTCATCTCGGCGCCCCGCCCCAGGTCCACCACGACCGTCTTCACCGGCCCGCCCCCGGCCGGCTCCCGGTCCAGGGCGAGCAGCCGGCCGGCCCGGTCCAGCCAGACTCCGCCGGAGCAGCGGCCCGGCAGGTCCGCGATGTGCTCGGGCCCGGCCGCCCCGCCCGTCACCCGCCACAGCTCCGTGGAGTACTCACCGAGCGACAGGGCGTACGCGCTCACGCCGTCCGGCGAGGGCGGCAGCAGGGTCAGGGCCTCGCGCTCGACGGCCCCGAGCAGCAGCTCGCCGGTCCCGGGGCCGGTCGGATAGAGCAGCGAGAAGGTGTGCAGCTCCGCGACCCGGCGCCGGATCAGCACCCGCCCGTCGGCCAGCGGCGACACCTGCGCCTCCGCCTCCTCCGGCTGATCGGTGGGCAGCGGCACGGCGTACGGCTCGGGGCCGTCGAGCGTCCAGCGCTCGGCGTACCAGGCGGTGCCGGCGCCGCCCGTCCCGCCGGTCACCGGGGCGGCCGTGAGCCGGGCGCCGTACGCGCCGTCGGCGGTGAGCGCGAAGGGCTGCAGGACCGTTTCGGCAGGAGCGGAGACGCTCTCCGTACGGAGGGTCTCCGCTCCTACGGGCTCCATGAGCACGGTCTCCGCGAGGGCCGCTTCCGTGCGGGCGGTCTGCGTTCCGAGGGGCTCCATGAGCACGGTCTCCGCGAGGGCCGCTTCCGTGCGGGTGGTCTCCGGGGCGGCGGCGGCAGCCGCGGCCGGCACGGGATCGCCCGGCTCCGTACGCCCCGGCCCTGACTCCGGCTCGGGCTCCGGTTCCGCCGATTCCCCGGTTCCGCTCGCCCCGGCGGAGCCGTCCCCCTGGGCGGAGCCGTCCGCGAGTGCGGCCCCGTCCTCGATGGCACAGGCAGTCATCGACTCATCACCTCCGGCGACCGAAGCTAGTTTTCGCACTTCCAGCCGGACAACACGACCCCCCGCACTTCACACATAAGGATGGTGATGGCCGGATTCCGCTGTGGTGCCGGGAGCGGGTGTGCTTCGCGAGGGACCGCCGCCGGGCGGCCCGTTCCCGGGGCTTCCGGGGGCGCGGCGGGCAGGTAGCCTTTCCTCCGTGCCCCGTCTGTCTGATGTCATCTCCGAGCTCGACGCCCTCTGGCCGCCCGAGCGGGCCGAAGGATGGGACGCGGTCGGCACCGTCTGCGGTGATCCGGACGCCGAGGTCCACCGGGTGCTCTTCGCCGTCGACCCCGTACAGGAGATCGCCGACGAGGCGAAGGAACTGGGCGCGCACCTGGTCGTGACCCACCACCCGCTCTATCTGCGCGGTACGACCACGGTCGCGGCGAACACCTTCAAGGGCCGCGTCGTGCACACGCTCATCCGGCACGGCATCGCGCTGCACGTCGCCCACACCAACGCCGACACCGCCGACCCCGGTGTCTCCGACGCCCTGGCCGCCGCCCTCGACCTGCGCGTCGAGCGCCCCCTCGTGCCGGACCCGACGGACCCGGCGGGGCGCCGCGGACTCGGCCGGATCTGCGTGCTCGACCACCCCGAGACCCTCGACGCGTTCGCCGCCCGCGCCGCCGGCCGGCTGCCCGTCACCGCGCAGGGCATCCGCCTCGCGGGCGACCCGGACGCGCTCGTGCGCACCGTCGCGGTGAGCGGCGGATCGGGCGACGGCCTCTTCGACGCGGTGCGCGCCGCCGGCGTGGACGCCTTCCTCACCGCCGACCTGCGCCACCACCCGGCCTCCGAGGCCACCCAGCACTCGCCGCTCGGCCTGGTCGATGCCGCACACTGGGCCACCGAGTGGCCGTGGTGCGAGCAGGCCGCGGCACAGCTCGACGCGATTTCCGACCGCCTCGGATGGGGCCTGCGGGTCCACGTCTCGAAGCAGGTCACCGACCCCTGGACCGCCCACCACTCTTCTGGAGCCCCCAACTGAACGCCGCGCCCGCCGACCAGATCCGACTTCTCGACGTCCAGGCGCTCGACCAGCGCCTCTCCCAGCTCGCGCACCGCCGCAAGTCCCTGCCCGAGCACGCCGAGATCGAGTCGCTGACGGCCGACCTCGCCCAGCTCCGCGACCTGCTCGTCGCCTCCACGACGGAGGAGAGCGACACCGCCCGCGAGCAGACCAAGGCGGAGCAGGACGTCGACCAGGTCCGCCAGCGTGCCGCCCGCGACCAGCAGCGCCTGGACTCCGGCGCGATCACCTCGCCGAAGGACCTGGAGAGCCTCCAGCGCGAGATCGTCTCGCTCGCCAAGCGCCAGGGCGACCTGGAGGACATCGTCCTGGAGGTCATGGAGCGCCGTGAGGCCGCGCAGGAGCGGGTCGCCGAGCTGACCGACCGGGTCACCGCCGTGCAGGCCAAGGTCGACGACGCCACCGCCCGCCGCGACACCGCGACCCGGGAGCTCGACGCGGAGGCCGCCACGGTCGCCAAGGAGCGCGAGGTCGTGGCCGGTTCGGTCCCCGCCGACCTGCTGAAGCTGTACGACAAGCTCCGCGCCCAGCAGGGCGGGGTGGGCGCCGCCCGCCTCTACCAGCGCCGCTGCGAGGGCTGCCGCCTCGAACTCAACATCACCGAGATCAACGACGTGAAGGCCGCGTCCGCCGACACGGTGCTGCGCTGCGAGAACTGCCGCCGCATCCTGGTCCGCACGGCCGACTCGGGCCTGTAGTGGAGCGGCCGCGCCGGTTCGTCGTCGAGGCCGACGGCGGCTCCCGGGGCAACCCGGGCCCCGCCGGCTACGGCGCGGTCGTCATCGACCCGGAGACCGGCGAGACGCTGGCCGAGGCCGCCGAGTACATCGGGGTCGCGACCAACAACGTCGCCGAGTACAAGGGCCTCGTCGCCGGCCTCCGCGCGGTGAAGGCGCTGCTCCCGGACGGTACGGGCGAGGCCGGCGTCCGGGTGCACGTCCGGATGGACTCCAAGCTGGTCGTGGAACAGATGTCGGGCCGCTGGAAGATCAAGCACCCCGGCATGAAGCCGCTCGCGGCCGAGGCGGCGAGCGTGCTGCCGGGGGCGTCCGTCACGTACGAGTGGATTCCGCGCGCGCAAAACAAGCACGCGGACCGGCTGGCCAACGAGGCGATGGACGCCGGCGGGCGCGGGGCCCAGTGGGAGCCGTCCGCCTCCACGGCCGCCCTGGACACCCCGCGCTCCTCGGTGGCCGCCGCGCTGCCCCCGGCGGAGGGCCCGCCCGGCGACGCGGCGGCCGGCGCGGCCCGGGCCAGGGCGGCGCTGAACCGTACGCCGGGCGCGCCCCACGGCCCGTCCGCGCCGGCCCCGACCGCCGCCGTCTCCGCCCCCGCCCCGCCGCCCTCCGACCCCGTCACCCCGCAGGTGGGCTGGGGTTCGGCCCCCGACCTGGGCGCGCCCGCCACACTCGTACTGCTGCGGCACGGCGAGACGGCCCTCACCCCGCAGAAGCGGTTCTCCGGCAGCGGCGGCACCGATCCCGAGCTCTCCGCCGCCGGCCGCGAACAGGCCGACCGGGCGGCGGCCGCCTTCGCCGCCCGGGGCACGGTGCAGGAGATCGTCAGCTCACCGCTGCGCCGCTGCCGCGAGACGGCCGGCGCGGTCGCGGAGCGGCTCGGCCTGGAGGTGCGGATCGAGGACGGGCTGCGCGAGACGGACTTCGGAGTCTGGGAAGGGCTCACGTTCGCCGAGGTCAGGGAGCGGTACGGAGCCGACCTGGACGCCTGGCTCGCCTCCCCGGACGCGGCCCCCACCGGCGGCGGCGAGAGCTTCGAGGAGGTCGCCCGCCGGGTGGCGGTAGCCCGCGACCGCCTCGTCACCCGCTACGCCGGCCGCACCGTCCTCGTCGTCACGCACGTCACGCCGATCAAGACACTGGTCCGGCTGGCCCTGGGCGCCCCGCGGGAGGCGCTGTTCCGGATGGAACTGTCGGCGGCGTCCGTCTCGGCCGTCGCGTACTACGCGGACGGCAACGCCTCCGTACGCCTGCTGAACGACACGTCCCACCTGCGGTAACGGCGCCGGGACAGCACTCGGCCCCACCGGTCGGGGGGAAGACCGATGGGGCCGAGGCGGTTCCGGCGGGTCGGGGGATACCGGCCGGAACCCGGGTCGCCCGGCATGCGGGTCACGTCCCTACAAGAGGCGTGCCCCGAATGCCGGGGAGCATGCACGGCGATGTACGACGGGTTCTCCCGCCGCCCCGCTCAGCCCCTCAGCGCCGCCGCCTCGGCGGCGAGACGCTCCACCCGCGCCCAGTCCCGGCCGGCCACCGCGTCCGGGGGGACCATCCAGCTCCCGCCCACGCAGCCGACGTTGGGCAGCGCCAGGTACGAAGGCGCGGAGGCGGCCGAGATCCCGCCCGTCGGGCAGAACCGGGCCTGGGGGAGCGGGGCGGAGAGGGCCTTCAGACAGGCCGTGCCGCCCGCCGCCTCGGCCGGGAAGAACTTCATCTCGGTGACCCCGCGCTCCAGCAGCGCGACCACCTCGGACGCCGTCGAGACACCCGGCAGGAACGGCAGCCCGGACCCCTTCATCGCGTCCAGCAGCGCGTCCGTCCACCCGGGACTCACCAGGAACCGGGCCCCCGCCGCCACGGTGTCCGCGACATCGCGTGCCGAGATCACCGTGCCGGCCCCGACCACCGCGTCCGGGACCTCCGCCGCGACGGCCCGGATCGCGTCCAGGGCGGCGGCGGTGCGCAGGGTCACCTCGATCGCCGGAAGCCCGCCCCCGACCAGGGCCCGGGCGAGCGGCACCGCGTCGGCCGCGTCCTCCAGGACGACCACGGGCACGACGGGGGCGAGATCCAGCACGGAGGAGGTCATGCGCTCATCCTGCCCCGCCCAAGGCGCACTGCGCAACGGGCGTTGCATATGCTGCAACGCCCGCGCGAGTGGGGTGAGCCGCACCCCCTCGGCGGCGCACAGGGCCACGCGCCCTCAGTGGATCTCCGTGACCACCACATCGAGCTGCCACGGCCGCCCCGGACGGGCGGGCGCCTCGGCCTCGACGACGTACCCGAGGTCCCGCAGGACCGCCACCAGCTCGGCGGGACCGGCCGGCCGGGCCCCCGCGAGCAGCAGCTCCCGCACCATCCGGCCCTTGGTGGCCTTGTTGAAGTGGCTGACCACCGACCGCTTCTCCACCCCGTCCACGATCTGCGACTGCAGCACCCGCACACTCGCCGTGCGCTCCGCGACCGCCCCCTTCGGCTTCCACGCCGCCGCGTACGCGGACGAGCGCAGGTCCAGCACGAGCCCGTCCCCCGCCGCCTCGGGCATCACCTCGGCCATCGGCGTACGCCAGAACGCGCCGAGGGCACCGGTACCGGGCAGCTTCACGCCCATCGAGCAACGGTAGGGAGGAATCCGGTCGCCCACCCGCACCGCGCCCCACAACCCGGAGAACACCAGCAGCGACTTCCCGGCGAGGCGGCGGGCGGCCGCGTCGAGGGAGCCGAGGCCGAGCGCGTCGTACAGGACACCGGTGTACAGCTCCCCGGCCGGCCGCGTGCCCGCCGTCCGCAACTCCGCGTTCTTCGCGACCTCGCCCCGCAGCCCCTCGCTGAGCCCCAGCACCTCCCGTGCCTTCTCCTCGTCGGCCAGGCACAGCTCCACCAGGGCGTCCAGCACGGCGGCCCGCGCCCCGGAGAGCCCGGGCAGCGACAGCGACTCGGGCTTCAGGGGTGCCCCGCGCCCCGAGGCGGCCTTTCCTTCGGAGGGCGGCAACAGCACGAGCACGGCGGATCTCCTTCATACGTACGGGAAAAGGGGGCCCGGCACGGCGCGCGGACCGTACGGACACCCCGCGGCCAGCGTACGGGGGCCTCGGGAACCGGCCGGCGGGAAGACGCGGGCGTAACGGGAGAGAGGGGGCGGCCCCCAGGCGTACAGGGCCACGCGGAGCGCCACGGACCGCCCCGCTCGGAATGCCGGGACCCGCGCCCCGCCCTACGCTCGGGTCCATGCCCCGCCGCCATCTGCACATGACCGGCGCAGCCGAGACCCCGCTGCGGGCGGCCCTGCGCGGACTGCGCAGCGAGCTGTCGCTGCCCGACGACTTCCCGTCCGACGTGCTCGCCGAAGCGGCGGACGCGGCGCGGACCCCGGAACTCGCCGGGCACGCGGACGCGACGGACATGCCGTTCCTCACGATCGACCCGCCCACGTCCACGGACCTCGACCAGGCGATGCACCTGGAACGCCGCGCCCACGGCTACCGCGTGCACTACGCCATCGCGGACGTCGCCGCGTTCGTGCGCCCCGGCGGCGCGCTCGACGCCGAAGCCCACCGCAGGGCGACGACCCTGTACTTCCCCGACGGCAAGGTGCCGCTGCACCCCGAGGTCCTCTCCGAGGACGCCGCCAGCCTGCTGCCCGGCCGGGTCCGCCCCGCCGTCCTGTGGGAGATCGACCTGGACCCGGAGGGCCGGGCGGAGACGACCCGCGTGCGCAGGGCACTCGTACGCAGCCGCGCCAAGCTGGACTACGCGGGTGTGCAGCGGCGGATCGACGCGGGCACCGCCGAGGAACCGCTCGCACTCCTCAGGGTCATCGGCACACTCCGCGAGGAGCAGGAGGTGGCCAGGGGCGGCATCTCGCTCGGCGTGCCCGAGCAGGAGATCACCGAGCGCGACGGCGCGTACGGCCTGGAATACCGCGCTCCGCTTCCCGCCGACGGCTGGAACGCCCAGATCTCCCTGCTCACCGGCATGGCGGCGGCCCGCCTGATGACGGAGAGCGGCACCGGCGTCCTGCGCACGCTGCCGGTCGCGCCCGACGGCGCGGTGGCCCGGCTCCGCCGCTGTGCCGAGGCCCTGCGCATCGACTGGCCGCACCACGTCCCGTACGCCCGGGTCGTCCGCTCGCTCGACCCGGGGCGCGCCGACCACGCGGCGTTCCTCCAGGAGTGCACCACCCTGCTGCGCGGCGCGGGCTACACGGTCTTCGACCACGGCGACCTGCCCGCACCGGCCGTGCACGCGGCGGTGGCCGACCTCTACACGCACTGCACGGCGCCCCTGCGCCGCCTCGTGGACCGGTACGCCTCCGAGCTGTGCGTCGCCGCGTGCGAGGACCGCGACCCGCCCGAATGGGTCCTGGCAGCCCTGCCCGCGCTGCCCAAGGAGATGGCGGAGGGCACGCGGCGCGCCAACACCGTGGAGCGGGAGTCCGTGGACCTGGTCGAGGCGGCGCTGCTCAAGGACAAGGTGGGCGCGGTCTTCGACGGGTACGTGGTGGACGTGAAGGACGACGAACCGGCCACCGGCACCGTCCACATCGACGATCCGGCGGTCGTCGCCCGCCTCGAGGGCACCGCCCCCCTTCCCCTGGGCGAGCGCCTGCGGGTCCGCCTCGCCCGGGCAGCCCCGGGCACGGCGAAGGCCCTGTTCGTCCCGGCCTGACGGCATCTCGTACGATCGCGAGTTCGGCCCCCGCGCCCGTACGACGGAAGGACCGGCGTGACCGACCGCGCCCGCCAGCACCAGATCCTGGCCGCCGCCCGCATGCTCCTGGAGCAGGACGGCCCCGACGCGCTGACCATGCGCCGGCTCGCGGGCCGGCTGGGCATCACGGCCCCCTCCCTCTACAAGCACTTCCCGGACAAGTCGTCCGTGGTGAACGCCCTGGCCGACGCGATGCTGACGGAGACCGCCGAGGCCCTGGAAGCAGCGGAGACCGTCGCCCCGGGCTCCTTCCCGGCCCTGGCCGCCGCCTACCGCGCCCACGCCCTGGCCCACCCCCACCTCTACCGCCTCACCACCGCCCGCCCCCACCCCCGGCATCTGGAGGAACGCGCCACCGCACCGCTCTTCCGCGCGCTGGCCCCGGACGACGCCACCGCCCGGGCGGCCTGGGCCTTCGCCCACGGCATGGTCATGATGGAACTGAACGGCCGCTTCCCCACCCCCGACGCCGTCACCACAGCCTGGACGGCGGGCATCACCGCCCTGGCGTCGGGCCGCCTGTGACCGCCGGAAGACTTCCGGGAGGAGCCGGTCGAGGGGAGACCGTCGTGACACCGCCACCGGACGGGGATCACGAGGACCGCATCGCCTGCTCCTTGAGCAGGTGATCACTTGCTCCCGCCCAAAGACGCGGTTCTCCGGGACAACGGTCTGAAGCCGGGAGGCGGCGGAGGCTGCCCGAAGAACCCCGCCCTCCCCGACGGCAGGTTCGCCCCTCCCGTCCTGTCCGGGCGTTCCGCCCGGCCGGGTAGCATGGGCGGCACGGCAGACGAGCCGGGCGGACGGCCGCGTGGGGATCCTCGGATCCTCCCGAGGAACGTCCGGGCTCCACAGGGCAGGGTGATGGCTAACGGCCACCCGGGGTGACCCGCGGGACAGTGCCACAGAAAACAGACCGCCGGGGACCTCGGTCCCCGGTAAGGGTGAAACGGTGGTGTAAGAGACCACCAGCGCCTGGGGCGACCCAGGCGGCTAGGTAAACCCCACCCGGAGCAAGGTCAAGAGGGGCCGCCGCAAGACGGCCCTGCGCGAACGCTCGAGGGCTGCCCGCCCGAGTTCGCGGGTAGACCGCACGAGGCCGGCAGCAATGCCGGTCCTAGATGGATGGCCGTCTCCCCGGCCGCCGCGAGGCGCCCGGGCGACAGAACCCGGCGTACAGCCCGACTCGTCTGCCGCCACCAGCGGCTTCGCCTGCGAAAAGGCCTCCTGCCTGCGGCGGAGGTTCTTTCCGGGCTTCAGGGGCTCACCACATCAGGCAGCGCAGAGTTCCTCCGAAGTCCCTCCGGCGGCGCTGGAACTCCCTGAGAAGTCCCTGAGGCGGAAGAGTTGCCCCGGCGCTGAGCCGGTCCGGATCGATGGGCTCGGCGCCGTCGGCCCCCTGCGGCGCCATGGCCGCTGCGCGCCGGCCGGCGCCTACGCACCGATCAGCGCCCGGCCCGGACCGCTACCGGGGACCGGGGTGTTCGTGGTGGGGGTCCAGGCGGAAGTCGGGACATTCGCGGTTCTGGCAGGCGCCGGGGCCCCGGACGGGGACGAACACACCGAGGTTCTTGTGGCGGTGGACCGCGGTCGGGACGGGCCGCTTGCAGGTCGGACACGTGTACGTTTCTCGTTCGCCTTTAACTTTGACCATATTTTTACTGTATGCCCATATTGGCGTGCCGGGAAGTGCACTGCCTCGTTACCGGTCATCCGCCTCATCCGCCTCATCCGCCTCATCCGCCTCATCCGCCTCATCCGCCTCATCCGCCTCATCCGCCTCATCCGCCGTGCCGGGACGCTCGGCGGGCTCGGACGGGTGCCCCTGTTCGCCGCTCGGCATTCCGGGCCCCGCCGGGGCGGGTTTTCTGAGGCTGGCCAGCACGGCCCCTGCCAGGACGAGGACGATGACGCCGAGACTGATGGGCGAGTGTATTTCCGGAATGCTCGGGCTGATCATCTTGTGGCCCGCCTGGAGAACGAGCTTGACGCCGATGAAGGCGAGAATGATCGCGAGCCCCTTGTTCAGGTACTGGAAGCGGTCCAGCAGCCCGGCGAGCATGAAATACAGGGCCCGCAGGCCGAGAATGGCGAACGCGTTGCTGGTGTAGACGATGAAGGCGTCATCGCTGACCGCGAGGACCGCCGGGACGCTGTCCACGGCGAAGATCAGGTCGGCGGCCTCGATGGCGGCCACCACGGCGAGCAGCGGGGTCGCCACCCTTTTGCCGGCCTCCTTGACGAAGAACTTCGCCCCGGCGTACTCCTCCCGCACCGGGATGATCCTGCGAAGCAGTCGTACGGCGAAGCTCTTGCCCGGGTCGGGGGTCTCCTCCTGGTCCCTGAGCAATTTGTAGCTGCTGTAGAAAAGGACCGCCGCGAACACGAAGAGCACGGCGGTGAAGCGGCTGACCACGGCCACGCCGAGGGAGAGGAATATCCCGCGGAAGAGGAGCGCGCCGATGACGCCGAAGAACAGCACGCGGTGCTGGTATTCGCGAGGCACCTTGAAGTAGGTGAAGATCACCGCGAAGACGAAGAGGTTGTCGACCGACAGGCTCTTCTCCAGCAGCCAGGCCGTCGTGTACTCGGTGCCGGCGGTGGTACCGAGAACGAGGAAGACCACCGCGCCGAAGATCAGGGCGAGGCCCACCCAGAGACAGCTCCAAGCGGCGGCCTCCTTGAACCGGATGACATGCGCGGTACGGTGCGCCAGCAGGTCCACCGTCAGCGACACGATCACCGTCGCGCCGAACGCCCCCCACAACCAGAGCGGCACCTCAAGCATGACCGGACATCCTCAGCCGCGGTCCGCGCGCCATACGCAGGCCTCTTCGTACGAGTGTCCGGTGCCGCGCCCCCGGCAGCATGCGGAGCGGTCCGGTCGGGCGCTCCTTGCCACGGGCCGCCGCGGGAAGGACCGTCCGGTGGCGCCGGGGCGAGTGCGGGGCCTCCCCGCGCCGGCGCGCCGTCGGGGACTCGCGCCGGGCAAGCCGCCGGCGATGGCGTAGGCCGGCTCGCCGTCGATCCGGGACCCCCGGGCTCAACGGGTGGACGCCCGGACCGGCCGGCCCGGCTTGACCCTCCCCTTACGTCAGGCTTGATGATCGGTCGCGACGAAAGGGCAGGTGGATGAGTTATTCCGTGGGGCAGGTGGCGGCCTTCGCCGGAGTGACGGTGCGCACGCTGCACCACTACGACAAGGCGGGACTGCTCTCGCCCAGCGGCCGCAGCCAGGCCGGGTACCGGCTGTACGGCGAAGCCGACCTGGTCCGTCTCCAGCAGATCCTCTTCTACCGGGAGCTGGGTTTTCCGCTCGACGAGATCGCCGAGATCTTCAAGGACCCGCAGGCGAACGCCCTGGACCATCTGCGGGCCCGGCAGGAGCAGCTGACGGCGGAGATCGACAGGCTGCGACGGCTGTCCGAGGTGGCCCAGCGGGCGATCGAGGTGCAGCGGACCGGGGTCCAGCTGACTCCGCGGGAGCGCTTCGAGGTGTTCGGGGAGATCACCGCCGATCTGAGTTACGCCACCGAGGCGGCGCTCAAGTGGGCGGACTCACCGGGACAGCGCGAGGCGATGGCCCGTGCCGCCGCCCACACCAAGGAGGACTGGCGGCAGCTCATGGGCGAGGCCACGGCCTGGCGCGCCGAGCTGCTGTCGGCCTTCGACGAGGGGGAGGCGAGCGACGGCGAGCGGGCGATGGACCTCGCCGAGGAGCACCGCCTGCACATCTCGCGCTGGTTCACCGCCTGTCCGCCCGGCATGCACCGGCGCGTCGCGGACGACTTCGCCGCAGACCCGCGCGCCTTCGCCCTGGTCGTACCGCCGTCCCAGCAGCGCCCGGGCCTGGCCGCCTATCTGTGCAAGGCCGTCCACGCCAACGCCGCCCGCCGCACCGACGCCGAGGAGGACGACCGATGAGAATACTGATCGCCGCAGCAGGGTCGCGCGGTGACGTCGCGCCCTACACGGGCCTGGGCGCCGCGCTCCGCGCCGCCGGACACGACGTCGCCCTCGCCACCACGGACGCCTTCGCGCCCCTGGCCCGCGAGGCCGGGCTGGAGTTCCGCGCGCTCCCCGCCGACCCGCGCAAGGGCGGCGGCGGGGGCGGGGACAAGCGGGAACTCATGCGGGCCGCCGCCGCGTTCATCGGCGACCTGGGCCGGGGGTTCGCCGACGCGATGGCCGACGGCGCGGACCTGCTGCTGCTCTCGACGACGACGGCCCCGCTGGGCTGGCACCTCGCCGAAGCCACGGGCACCCCGAGCCTCGGCGTGTACCTCCAGCCCACCGCACCCACCGGCGACTTCCCGCCCGTCGTCACGGGCTCCCGCTCCCTGGGCCGCCCGGGCAATCGTCTCGCCGGGCGCTTCGCCCTGCGGATGACCGACCGCCTCTACGCCCCCGCGGTGACCGCGCTGCGCGACCGGCTCGGGCTGCCCCCGGCCTCGCCCTCCGACACGCGCCGGCGGCAGGAGCGCGCCGACTGGCCCGTCCTGCACGGCTTCAGCACCGCCCTGGTGCCCCGCCCCGCCGACTGGCGCCCCGGTCTGCACGTGGTCGGCAACTGGTGGCCCCACCACGGCGCGGAGGAACAACTGCCCCGGGAAGTGGAGGACTTCCTGGGCGCCGGACCCGCGCCCGTCCTCATCGGCTTCGGCAGCATGGCGGCCGGTGAGGGGGAACGGCTGAGCGAGCTCGCCGTGCGCGCACTGCGCCGCGCCGGGCTGCGCGGCGTCCTCCAGGCCGGCAGCGCCGGGCTCGCCGCCGACGGCGACGACGTGCTCACCGTCGGCGACGTACCCCACGCCCTGCTGTTCCCGAGGCTGGCCGCCGTGGTCCACCACGCAGGGGCCGGCACCTCGGCCGCCGCACTGCGCGCCGGTGTCCCGGCGGTGACCGTCCCGGTGACGGCCGACCAGCCGTTCTGGGCCGGCCGGCTCGCCGCCATCGGCGCCGCCGACGAGCCGATCCCCTTCCGTACCCTCACCGCCGAACGGCTCGCCGAGGCTCTGGACCGGGTGGTACGGCAGGGGAACTGCGCGAAGGCCGCCGCGCAGGGCGCCGAGCGCATGGCGGGGGAGGACGGTGCGGGCAGGACGGTGGAGGCCGTTGAGCGGTTGGCCGGCGTTTGACCAGTGCCTGAGGCGGGTGACCGGCGCGTGACCTGCGCCCGAGGCGGCCGACCGGCGCCCCACCGGCCGGCCGGTGGGTGAGCCGGGGGCCGGCGGCTGAGGGGGCCGATCGGCGCATGACCGGCGCCCGCCGGGACTGACCGATGGCTGACCGGCGGCCGGGGCGAAGCCCTGACGCACCCGCCGGCCCCGCCGCGGAGCGCTCCCCGGGGGGAGAAGCGCTCCGCGGCGGGGCTACGGGTGTGCCAGGGCTTCGGCGAGCGCGCGCCAGATCTCCGTCGCGAGGTCGAGGTTGGCCGCGTCCTGGGCCTGCTTCGCGAGATCCTCCATCTCGGCGATGCCGCCGTCCCGGTCGCCGGTGAGGATGCGGATCTGGCAGTGCAGCACGTCGAGACGGATCTGCTCGCGGAAGTTGAGGCGGGAGACGGAGCCGTCGAGCCGCCGGTAGAGTTCCCGCGCCTCGTCGATGTGGCGACGATGGATGGCCAGCTTGCCTTTCAGCAGCAGGAATTCCTGGTGCTGCTGCTCGGCGCCCAGCAGCTGGAGCGCCCGCTCGGCCTCGGCCAGACAGGTGGCGGCCAGGTCGGGGTGGCGGGGGGTCATCTGGAGATAGAGGGAAGCGGCGGCGAGCCGGAGCCTCATCCAGAGGTGGACGTCCTGGTGGCTGTCCAGCCGCTGGAGGGCTTGTTCCAGGAGCGTACGGGCGGTGGCGTGATCGCCCTGGCGTACGTGGACGTTCGCGGAGGTCCACAGGGCCTCGACGGACAGCGTGCCGGGCGCGTCGGACGCGAGGTGGTCGAGCTCTTCGGTGTGCGCGCGAGCGCTTGTGAGGCTGCCCGCCTCGGTCTCGATGGAGATGAGGGCGAGTAGGGCCCGCACGGTGTCCTGGATGCCCAGTCCGTGTTCGGTGGCCACGGTGTACGCGGCGCTCGCGGCGACACCGGCTCCGCTGATGTCACCCGACCTCCGGCGACATCGGGCGAGGGCTGTGAGGGTGCGGACCTCCAGTTGCGGGCTGCCGATCCGCCGGCTGAGCGGTTCGAGGGCCTCCAGCGCCTCGATCTGCTCCTGGGGGCGGCCGAGTTCGCCGCTCACCCCGGCCCGGGTCCAGAGCGCGATCCACCGCAGGGCGAGGTCCTTGACGGCGTCGGTGCCGCCGATCTCGCTGATGAGCTCGGCGGTCTCGGCGGCGGTGCCGGCGGAGACGGCGCGCGCCACGAGTTCCGACTGCGGGTCGCAGCCCGCGTCCTCCAGCTCCGTGACGGCGACGCCGAGTCGCGCGGCGAGGTGTTTCACCGACTTGGCGGTGGGTGGGCGAGCGCCGGACTCCAGGCGGGAGAGGTAGGCCGTGGAGAGGGCATCGCCGGCCAGGTCGGCCTGGGAGAGGCCACGCTGGAGCCGGAGCGCCCGCAGGCGCCGGCCGAACATCGGCTGTTCAAGCATAGGCCGTTCGTCGCTTCTTCTATCTGGAACATGTGGATCACGCGCTGGCATTGACCCAGATCAGGGGGCGACTTGGCAAGTTCCGGGGCAGCCGGTCAGATTCGGCTGCCCCGAAGAATGCCTGTCACCGGTCGGGCTGGGGCCAGTCGATCTCGTGGGTCGCTCCGGCGTTCATGGCGGTGTCGACCTGCTGCGGTGTGGCGCTGTTCTGGTTCGACACGGCAACGGCCGACCCACCGATCGCCGCGCAGGCGGCCAGAGCGACGGTGACGGCAACGAGCATCTTCTTCATGACGTGATCATGCCCCCAAGTAAGCGGCGCGCTAGTGGCTTGCCAGAAGAAGGTAGCTTCACCCGAGCCGTTTGGCAACACGTTGACAATCTAGGCAAGTGATCCCTAGGTTTCTGGCAACTCGTGTCGAAGGGAATGCCAGATCGTGTCTCACACCCTCGGCGGCCTCGCTCCAGGCTTACCGGCCACCCTCGCCGTCCCCCTCGCGGAACGGCTCGCCAGGACCGCGGCGCCCTCCGACGGAAGGGACGGGCCCGCGGGCGGTGCCGCGGAGATCGCGGACTGGGAGCAGCGGGCGGACGCCCGCTACCGCGCCTGCGCCGAACTCCGCCCGTCCTTCGGCGACGGGCTGCGTGTCGGTGTCAAGGACACCGTCGACGTGGCCGGCTTCGCCACCCGGCTCGGCCTGCCCGGCTACCGCCACTACCCGGAGCGCACCGCCGCCGTCCTCGCCGGCCTCCCGCACGGCTCCGTCAACGCGAAGCTGGTCACCACGGAGCTGAGCATCGGGCTGGAGCACGGCTGCCTCAACCCGTACTTCCCGCATCTGGATCCGGGCGGGTCGAGCACCGGCTGCGCGGTGGCCGTCGCCGCGGGGATCTGCGATCTCGCGATGGGTACGGACACGGTCGCCTCGGTGCGGCTGCCCGCGGGCGCCTGCGGGGTGGTGGGCCTGCGGCTCACCCATGACCGCCGGCTGCTGTCCGGGCTCTTCGGTCTCTCGGACCACCTCGACGCGCCGGGGTGGATCACCCGCACCGTCGACGACCTCGCCCACCTGTGGGAGCGGCTGCCCCTCGACGGCGGGCTCCGCGCACAGGACGGCGGCGCACCCGGCCCGCGGAGCCGCTACCGGATCGGGGTGGTCCGGGAAGGGCTCGACCCCGACACCGAGCCGGTGGTGGCGGCCGCGTTCGACGAGGCGCTGCGGGGCGCCGCCCGGGCCGGCCACACCCTGGTGGACGTCCGGCTGGACGAGTTGTTCCACCGGCGCGGTCTTGCCTACGAGTTGTGCGCGAGGGAGGCGTGGGACAACTTCCTGCCGGTCCGGGAGGCGGTCGGGGAGCGACTGTCCGGGACGACGCTGGCGGCGCTGGAGTCCGGCGCGCGGGTCGGTGAGGGCCGGTACCGGGAGCTCCTGGACCTGCACCGGGAGCAGCGTGGACTCGCCGCCCTGCGCTTCGCGCGGGACGGGGCCGACGTGTGGCTGATGCCGGCCGGCACGCTCCTGCCGCGCAACATCCACACCGAACCGGCTCCGGCCTCGACCATCCCCGACCCGGCCGAGACCGCCAAGTCCCCGCACGTCAACTACGCGGCCGTCGCCAGCTTCGCGGGGCTGCCCGCGATCACCTTCCCGATCGGGCATAGTGCCGAGCACGACGCGCCGATCTGCCTGCAGGCGATCGGCCCCGCACACAGCGAGGCCGCTCTGATCGACCTCGCCCGCCGGGTCACCGAACTCACCGGCGGGGTGCGGTTCACGCCGGCCGATCCGCCGCTCCCCGAGGGAGTTTTGGGGCGGTTGCGATGACGGGGGCCGCCGTGGAGCGGGCCTCCCGGCCCGGCGGCCCGGAAGCCGACGGGCGCGGGGCATGGCCCTTCGTCGCGGTCTGGCTGCCGAGCGTCGTCGTCATCATCGGGTCCGGGGCGTGCCTGTTCTCCCTCAGCTGGTGGCTCAGCCAGTCGGCGCGCGGCGGCGCGGATCTCGGCCTGGTCGTCGGGGGCTCCAGCGTGATCTCGCTGACCACGGTCGCGCTGGTGTCCGGGCGGCTGGACCGCGCCGACCGCCGGACGGCGACCATCGGCCTCCTGCTGCTGCTCGCGGCCCCGATCGCTCTGCTGCTGGTGGTGCTCGGGCCCGCGCACGACCTGACCACGGTGCTGCTCGCGGCGCTGTGCTACGTGGCGGTCAGCACCGGCGAGAGCCTGTACCTGGCCACCACCGAGACCACCGCGATCGACCTCGCCCCCGGATCGTGGGCCCCGAGCCGGACCGCCCTGCTCACCCAGATCCACTCCCAGGTGGAACGGGTGGTCGCGCCGAGCGCGGCGGGCGCCCTGCTGGCGGGTGGCGAGATCCGCGCCGTGCCGCTGGCGGCGCTGGTGCTGGTGCTGGCGATGCTGGCCGTGGCGTTCTGCGCCCGGCGTCCCCTGGACACCGCGACGGCCCGGGCCCGTGCGGAGGCCGCCGCGGCCGGTCCGGCCGCCGCCGGTGACGGCATCTGGCAGAGCGCCCGGGCGGCGCTCGGGCTGGTCCGGGACCACCGCGACCTGGTGTTCCTGATCCAGCTCGGTGTCCTCGGCAACCTCGTGGTCTTCCCCTTCTACGCGGTGCTGCCGGCCTTCCTCGGGGACTACGCCGGCGGCCCCGCCGACGTCGCCCTCTGGTACGGCCGGGCGGCGACCGCGTACGGACTGGGCATGCTCGCCGGGTCGGCCCTGCTGGTCCGCGGCCGCAAGGACGTCGGCGGCGACCGCGCGCTGGGCCTTGCGGCCTCCTGCCTGGGCCTGATCTGCCTCATCCTGCTCGCGGCCACGCTGACCACCCGGCCCTGGGCGGTGGTCGGTGCGATGGCGGTGACCGGAGCGCTGTTCTCGGTGCTGGTCGCCGTGGGCGGTGCGGTCTGGCTCAGGAGGACGCCCGCCCCCGTCCGGGCCAGGGTCTTCAGCCTGCGCCGGCTCACCGTCTACTCCAGCATTCCGTTCGGCACCGCCCTGATGGGGCTCGGCGGCGCGGCCATCGGGTCGCGGCCGTTCGTCCGCCTGATCGTCCTGTCCGTCCTCGTCCTGCTCGGTGCCGCCTGGCTCCGGCACCGGACGACACAGAATGCGCACCTCGCCGAGAAGGGTTCACCGTCCTGATGACCGCTCAGAAGAAGATCCTCTTCGTCCATGCCCGCGGCGGTGTGCCGGTCGAGCACGCGATCCCGCGCCTGGCCGCCGTCGGTGAACTGCACGTGCTGGCGATCTCGCCGCTGCCCACCGTCGGCGCCGAGGTGTGGCGCCCCGGCTGCGCCACCGTCCGCGAGTACGGGGACGGCCACCCGGTCGGCGAGCCGCTGGTCGACCTCATCGTCGACGAAGCCAAGCAACTCGGCGCGGACGCCGTCATCGGCTTCTCCGAGTACGTCCTGCTCGCCGTGGCCACGGCGGCCGAGCGGCTGGGTCTGCCCGGCCCCGGGCCGAACACCCGCTGGTCCCGCGACAAGCGCCTGATGCGGGAGAAGTGGGCCGAGGCCCAGGTGCCCGTCCCGGCCTTCCGGCGGGTCGGTTCGGAGGCCGGGCTGCGCGCCGCCTTCGCCGAGCTGACCGCGCCGATGCTGCTCAAGCCCGCCTGGGGAGCCGGCTCGGTGGGCCAGGCCGTGCTGCGCGACGAGGCGGACCTCGGCCCCGCCTGGGAGTCGATCACCGGGGCGCTGGAGACCCTGGCGAGCCACGGGCTCGGGGAGTACTACGAGACCGAAGCGCCGCGCCACCTGCTGGTGGAGGAGATCATAGAGGGCGGCACCGAGGGCTGGTACGAGGAGGACGGCTACGGCGACTACCTGAGCGTCGAGGGCATCGTCGCCCGGGGCGAGTTCCACCCGCTGGCGATCACCGGGCGCATCCCCACCATCCCGCCGTACACCGAGCTCAGCAGCCATGCCCCGTGCGCCCTGCGGGAGGACCTCCAGCGCAGGGTGGAGGACGTCGCGCGGCAGGCGGTGGACGCGCTCCGGCTGGAGACCTGCGGCACCCACACCGAGATCAAGCTCGGCCCCGACGGCCGGCTCACCGTCATCGAGTCCGCGGCACGGTTCGGCGGCTCGGCGATCACCGCGGTGGTGGAGACCGTCCACGGCATCGACATGGTGACCATGCTCGCCCGGGAACTGCTCGGCGAACCGGTCGACTACCCCGAGCGGATGCCGGTGACGGCGCCGACCGCCGCGGCCGAGGCGTCGCTGATAGGCACCGACGCGAGCGGCAACCCGTGGAGCGGCTCCCCGGTCTGGGACTCGCGGACCGCGGACCTCGGCCGGCTGGTCGGCCCCCGCAGCACCGTCGAGTCCGTGCGCGGGCTCACCGTGTCCGACGGCACCCGCATCCCGGCGTACGACGCCGCCCGCGGCATCACCAACTGCGCGGGCATGCTCTTCCTCACCGCGCCGGACAACACCCAACTGCTCTTTGACCTGTACTCCGTGCTCAACGGCATGGAGCGGCGTCTCACGGAGGCCGAGGCGGCCGCGACCGAACGGGACGGCCGGTCATGACGGCCCTCGCGACGGACACGTACGCCCTGACCCTGGACGAGGCGCGCGGCGTCACCGAGGTCGACGGAGCCGACTGGGACGCGCTCACCACCGGCGCCTCGTTCTACTCCAGCCACGCGTGGCTCGGCTTCACCGAGCGGTACGGCGACTGCGAGCCCCGCCACCTGGTGGTCCGCCGGGCGGGCCGCCCGGTGGCCGCGCTGCCCACCTTCCGCTTCACCGGTGACGTGCCGCGCTACTACGACCCCGCGTTCCTCTTCCCGGCCGCCGGCTACGGCGACGGGCCGCGCCGGCCGTTGCTGCTCGGCGGCACCCGCCAGGGCTACACCAGCGAGATTCTGCTCGCCGACGGCCTCCCGGACGAGGTGGCCGCGGCCGCGGTCCGACTGCTGCTCGACCGGTTCCGGCGACTGCGCGACGAGGAAACCGGCCTGGGAGCGCTGCTCTACCTGACCGACCGGTCCGTGGAACGGCTGCTGCCGCTGCTCGGGCCGGACGACCACGTGGTGCTGCTCGACGCGAGAGCCCGCATCCCGGTGGAACCGACCGGCATGGACGGCTACCGGAAGCTGTTCAGCTCGCACCGGTTCGCCCGGATGCGCAAGGAGATGCGCCAGTACGAGGCGGCGGGCTGCCGGACCGAGGTCCTGCGGCTGTCCGAGTGCCACGACCAGCTGGGCGAGCTCTCCTCCCAGGTGCTCCGGCGCTACGGGCACCAGATCAGCGCCGAGGACGAGACGGACCGGTTCGCCGCCCAGGCCGAGCGGCTGGACGACCTCTGCCAGGTGCTGGTGGCCCGCCAGGGCGACCGGATCGTCGGATTCACCCAGTTCTTCGTCTGGGACGGCGTGATGTACGGCCGGGTCCACGGAGTCGACGACGAACTGGGCCGCGCCGCCTCGCTCTACTACAACCTGACGTACTACCGGGCGATCGAGCACGCCGCGGCCCGGGGCCACCGGTGGCTGGACCTCGGCTGCGACTCGTACGAGACCAAGGCCCGCCGCGGCGCCCGGCTCGAACCGCTCTGGGGGCTCGTGCTCGACGCCCGCTGGGACGAGCGGGCCCGCGCGGACATCCGGGCCGGGGAGCGGGCGCTGCACGGCGAACTCGCCGGCTGGGACCCCCGCCTGGACACCGACACCGCCCGCCGCCTCGCCGCCCGGCACTGACTCTGGAGATCCGATGACCACGATCGACCTGCGCGAGTCCGTCCCGGCGGACTCCGCCCCCCACCAGCCGGCCCTGACCGGCGAAGAGGTGCGGGACCTCGTCCGGCGCGCCGCCGAACTGCCCGGACTCGCCGACCGCTACCGCGCGGTCCTCGCGGACGGCGCCCCCGCCCTGACCGACGTGCCGGTCCTCACCAAGGACGACTTCCGCGCGCTGCTGCCCGACCTCTTCGCCCGGGCCCGTTCGGTGCCCGGCGGGGCCGTGGTCTTCGGCAGCGGCGGCACCACCGCGGCGCCCAAGCTCAGCCTGATGCCCAGCAGCCTCTTCATCACCGAGATCGCCGCGCACTGGCGGCCGCTCACCTCCGACGACGTCCTCGTCAACTGCAACAACGGCGCCGAACTCGGCTCGATGTACCCCTTCTACAACCAGCTGGGCCATGCGACCGGAGCCGTCGTCATCCCGCTCGGCGCCCTCGACCCCGAACAGCTCGACGGCTGGCTGGACTTCCTGGAGGAACGCGGCGCGACCGCGCTCGGCGGCACCCCCAGCCACCTCGCCCAGGTCCTGGAGCACTACGAGGCGACCGGCCGCCGCCCCGGCTTCCGCAAGCTGATCTGGACCGGTGAGGCGTACAGCCGGCGCGCCGCCGAGGCCGCCCGGCGGGTCCTCCCCGAAGCCGAGATCCACGGCGTGTACGGCTCCACCGAGACCTGGGTGATCGGGCACAACGGCCCCTCCTGCCCCCTCGACACCTTTCACCTGCTGCCCTACCAGCACATCGAGATCGAGGACGGCGCGGTCCTGGTCACCAACACCCACCCGGACTGCGTCAACCCGATCCTGCGCTACCGGCTCGGCGACCGCGGCGAGCTGACCGCGTGCCCGTGCGGCAGGACGGGCCCCGCGCTGCGCGTGCTCGGCCGCGACGACCAGCAGCTCAAGTTCCGCAGCATCCTCTTCACCCCCGAGGAGGTCGCCGAGGCGGCCGGTTCGGACCCCGAGGTCCGGGACGTCCAGCTCGCGCTGTTCGAACCCGGCACCCCGGGCGAGCGGTTGGAGCTGCGAGTCCTGCTCACCCCGGGCGCGGACGCCGCGGCCGCCGAGGAGCGCGTGCGGCGGCAGGTCATCGGCCGGCTGTACCGGATCGGGTTCGAACTCGGTTCCGTACCAGGGGCGTTCACCGTCCGTGCCGTCCCGCGGCTGTGGTCCAACTCGCGGACCGGCAAGACGCCCCTGGTGGTCAGGGACCCAGAAGAATGAGCGCGGAACCGGCCGGTCCGACGGCCGGCCGAGGAACCGAGAGAGCGAGAGACAACGACATGGCACGCGTAGTGGTGATCAGCGGCGGCGGCACCGGCATCGGTTTCGGAGCGGCCGGGGCCTTCGCGGCCGACGGCGAGCAGGTGGTGCTGATCGGGCGCCGCGCCGAGGTGCTGGAGAAGGCGGCGGCCCGGCTGGCCGCCGAGCACGACCGGGCGCCCGCCCCGGTCACGCTGACCGCCGACCTGTCCGACCCCGGCGAGGCCGACCGGGTCGCCCGCGAGATCGGCGGGCGCTTCGAGCAGGTGGACGTCCTGGTGAACAGCGCCGGCGGGAACGCCGCCCTCGGCGCCCCCGCCGGGCGTACCGAGGGAACGGCCGAAGCCGCCTGGCACTGGCAGGAGAACTTCAAGGCGAACACCCTGACCGCCGTCCTGCTCACCGAAGCGCTGAAGGACCGGCTGGCCGCACCCGGCGGCCGGGTCCTGCTGATCAGCTCGATCGCCGCCTACCGGGGCTCCGGCACCGGTTCGTACGGCGCGTCGAAGGCCGCGCTCCACCCCTACGCCTACGACCTGTCGGCCGAACTCGGCCCGCGGGGCATCACCGTCAACGTGATCGCCCCCGGCTACATCGCGGAGACCGAGTTCTTCCGCGGGGCGCTGTCCGCCGAGCGCGAGCGGACGCTGATCGACCAGACCGACAACCGCAGGGCCGGCCGGCCCGAGGACGTGGCGCGGACCGCCCGCTGGCTGGCCTCACCGGCCGCCGGGCACATCACGGCGCAGATCATCCAGATCAACGGCGGTTCCGAGCGCGGACGTTGATTCCCCGCCCCGGGCGCCGCCCAGGGAACACCGAGCTAGCGAAAGCGATGAGGGCATGTGGCTGGTGAACGACCACGCGGTGAAGGCCTTCGATGAGGCCCACCGTGAACGGACCGAACTGCAGGCGAGCGGCTTCGCCCCGGACGTGCTGGAGCGGAGCCGGGCCGAGAAGCTGGACCGCCTGTGGGACCGGCTGGAGCGGGTGCCGAGGTACCGGGGGCGGCCCGGAGTCGCCGAGCGCAGCCTCACCGACGCGGCGCTCACCGCGAAGGACGAGCTGAAGGCGGACCCCGCCGGCTTCCTCCAGTCCGGCGTCGGCCCGTATCACAAGTACTACGAGACCTCGGGGTCGACCGGTGTCCCGACACCGACCCCGCGCCTGATCGAGGACATGGTGTGGAACACCGTCTCGGTCGCCTCCCTGTGGTCCCGGCTGCTGCGGCCCGGGGACCGCGTGGTGTCGCTCCTGCCGTCCGACGTCGCACCGGTCGGCGACCTGGTGGCGAGCGTCTCCGAGTACCTGGGCTGCACCCTGCTGCGCGGCTACCCGTTCAGCCAGGGCATCACCGACTGGGACCGGATGGAGGCGCTGTTCACCGCCTACCGGCCGCAGCACGTGTTCGCCGCCCCCGGCGTCCTGCTCCAGTGGACCCGGCTGCTCAAGCAGCGCGGACGGTTCGCCGAGGTCAGCGCCGGGGTCGAATCGCTGCTGCTGCTCGGAGAGGTGAGTACGCCCCCGCTGCGCGCCCGCCTCGCCGAGCAGTGGGGGGCCAGGGCATTGAACGTGTCCTACGGCAGCACCGAGACGGGGACCGTCGCGGCGAGCTGCGAGCACGACCGGCTCCACCTGCTGGCCCACGGCCACCTCGCGGAGGTGCTCGCGGACGGCAGGGCCGAACCGGCCCGCGCCGGGAGCGACGGCGAACTGGTCGTCACCCCGCTCAACAACTACGCACGGCCCCTGCTGCGGTACGCCACCGGCGACCTCGTCACCGTCACCGAAGGCTGCCCGTGCGGGATCGCCCTGCCGGTGGTGACCGTCCACGGCCGCAGCTCCGAGCGGCTGTCGGTCGCCGGACAGCAGGTCACGGTCGAGGCGATCGAACGGCTCGCCTACACCACGCCCGGCATCACGGGCTATCTGGTGCAGCTGAAGCGGCCGGACGGCGCGGCCGCCCGGCTGGTCCTGGAACGGGACGTCGACTTCACCGGGGACGAGGACGCCGTCCGCGCGGACGTCGAGGCGCGCTCGGCCGGACTCGGCATCACCTGGGCCCAGGTGGTGCTGGTGTCCCAGCTGCCGCAGACCACCAAGGCCGGCGGCAGCCGGAAGAACTGGAAACGGACGAACCTCCAGTGGACGGACTGACCATGCCCTTCACCGAACTCGGCACCCACGACGGCGGAGCCCGCCAGGGCGGCGCCGACCTCTGGTGCACCTACGCCGCCGTCCGCACCCTCGCCTGGCTGGACGCCCGGCCGCAGGACGCGGCGGCGACCGCCGAATCGCTGCGCTCCCGGCAGAACCAGGACGGCGGCTTCGCCTGGCAGAAGGGCCTGCCGTCCGACGTCTGGGCGACCTACTACTGCACCCAGGCGCTGCGCGACCTCGGCGAGCCCGTACCCCGCACCGAGGAGCTCACGCGGTGGCTCGACTCGACCCAGCAGGCGTCCGGCGGCTTCGCCATGACGCCGGGCCAGCGGCCGGACGCATGGGCCACCTACTACGCCGCCCGCCTCCTGCGGGAGGTGCTGGACCGGCCGGTGCCCCGGCCGCAGGCGCTGCGCGACTGGCTGACCGGCCTGCAGCGGAGCGACGGCGGACTCGGCTGGTACCCCGACGCCGCTGAGTCCGACGTACGGGCCTGCTACTACGCCGCCATGGCCTGGCGGGCCTCCTTCGGCGAGGCCCGGCACCCGTGGCTGCACGCCGGACTGACCGGATGGCTGCAGGACCGGCAGACATCCGACGGCGGCTTCGTCTTCGACGAGGAGTCCACGGCCACCTGCCTGTGGGCGACCTTCCGCGCGGTGCGCGCCCTCGACGCGATCGGCGCGGCACCGGCCGGGCCCGCCGAGTGCGTGGCGTGGATCGCGGGACGCCGGCTCGCGGACGGCTCGTACACCCGGTGGGACGACTACCCGGACGCGGACGTGTGGGCCTGCTTCAGCGCGGTCGGCGCCCTGCAGACGCTCGGGGCGGACGTCCCCGACCGGGACGGCGTGGTGGAGTTCCTGCACGGCTGCGAGCTGCCGGAAGGCGGTTTCACGTACCGCCGGAGCGACTTCGCCGGCGACAGCCTGGCCACCGCCGCCCTGCTGCTGACCGGCCGGACAGGGGACAGCGGCGCGGAGCAGACCGACAACGGCGCGGAGCAGACCGACGGCGGCGCCCGCGAGGCCGCGGTCCGCTGGTTGCACCACGCCCACCTGCCCTACGAGGGCGGCGTGATGTACATGCCGGGCCGGGGCGCCGAGGTCAGGTGCACGCTGTGGGCGGTCTCCGCCCTCGCCCGGGCCGGCGCCCCCGGCCTGGACGCGGAACGCCTCGGTGGATGGCTGCGGCGGCTGCAGAACCAGGACGGGGGCTTCGGCTACTGGCACGGCCGGGGCTCGGACCTGGTCTCCACGGTGTCCGCCCTGGAGATCCTCGACCAGCTCGGCCGCGGCACCGCCGACCTCGACGTCCGCGCACTGGAGAAGTTCCTCGACACCTGCGCCGACCCGGACGGATACCGGACCTCGCCCGCCGGGGCGGTCACCTGCGCGGCCACCGCCCAGGGCGCCCGGGCCCGCCGGCTGACCGGGGACCACGACGGCGCGCGCGCAGCGGCCGCCCACCTGGAGAACCACGCCTCCCGCCTGGGGGGTTACTCCGCCGCGCCCCGCGCGATCCCCGACCTGGTGTCGACGTACCAGGCGGTCTTGGCACTCCGCAGCCTCGGCCTGCCGGTGGACGAGGCCGGCCTGGAGCGTTTCCTGGCCAAGGTCCGGCTCCCCGCCGGCGACTACGGCTGGAGCCCGCTCGGCCGTACCTCCGGGGGACCGCTGGCCGCCGCCCTGGGCGGTCTGCTGGCCGGCGCGGGCCCCCTCCCGCCCCTCAACCTCTGACCGGGAGCGGACATGCCCACGATCGTCGTCGAGACCACCGCCCGGGACACCGGGCTCGAACGGGGCTTCGCCCGGGCGGTGAGCCAGTGGCTCCGCCACGAGGGCGTCGACCTCAACCACGTGATCACGAAGTTCCTTCCGGCCGACCCGGCCCGGGTGTACAGCGGGCCGTTCCTGCTGGCCGGCCCGGCGGGCGACGCCCGGCCCTTCGCCTTCGTGCGCTGCACGGTCGGCCGCGACCGCACCGACGCGTTCCGGCGCGGCCTCGCCGCCGAGATCGTCCGGGCACTCGCCCCCGCGATCCCGCCGGCCCTGGTCTTCATCCAGTTCGAACCCGTCGATCCCCAGCTCCACTTCATCGGCTCAGACGCAGAAAGGCGCACCGGAGATGTCCACTGAAGCAGCAGTCCGCGAGGACGCCGTCCGTTCCGTCATCGCGGCCCTCCTCGGCACGGAGCTGGACCCGGCCGACGACGGCCGGCCCCTCGGAGAACGGCACGAGCGCTACGACAGCCTCGGCGTGCTGGACGCGGTCGGCGAGATCGAGAAGGCCTTCGGCATAGCCGTCGACCTGGTCGACGACGACCTGCGCACCACCTTCGTCAGCATCAGCTCGATCACCGGGCTGATCCGCCGCAAGAAGGCCGACCAGCTGCTGCTCGGAAGCGGTTTCTGATGCCTCTCAGCACCGTCGCCGCGGCCCCCGCCCGGTCCGGGCGGCCGGCCCCGCTCGACCGGGAACGGCTGCTCGGCGTCCTGCCGGACGACATCCCGTTCGATACCTCGGGAACCACCGGAACGCCCGTCACCTGGTGGCGCACCCGGGAGCAACTGCTCGACGAGGCCGCCCATCTCGCGGACCTCCTGCGCGCCGAGCGGGCCGACGCCCTCCTCACGTACGCGCCCACCAGACACCTCTACGGCTACCTGTTCGGCGCCCTGATACCGGCCCTGACCGGCCTGCCGGTCCACCGGATCGCGCCGGGCGACCCGCTGCCCCGGTTCTGCGCCCGCCCCCTGATCGCCGCCCTCCCGGCGACCTGGTGGCAGCTGGACCGCCAGGCCGCGGTCCTCCGGGAGTACGCACACGTCACCGTGGTGCACAGCACGGCCTGGCTGCCGGCGAGCGCGGACGCCGTCCGTCGCCGGGTTCCGCGGCTCGACCTGTACGAGCTGCACGGCTCCACGGAGACCGGGCTGGTCGGTGTGCGCAGCGAGGGCGAGCCGTTCTTCCGGCTCGCCCCGGACGTCGAGCTCGTCGCCCCGCGCCCCGGCGGAAAGGACGCGCTGACGATCCGCAGCCCCCGGACGGCCGCCGCCACCCGGGGCGGTCCGGTGCCCGCCGAGCACACCCTGGACGACGTGGTCGAACCGGCCGGCCCTCGCGCGTACCGTCTCACCGGGCGGCGGACCCGGCTGGTGAAGGTCAACGGCCTGCGCATCGACCTCGACCGGGTCGAATCGGCACTGCGGGCCGCCGTGCCGTCCGCGAACGTGGTCTGCGCGGTGCACCGCGACCCGACCCGCGGCGAGTGGTACGACGTCCTGGCCGGCGACGCGGAGCCGCAGCGGGCCGCGGTGGCCGAGGCGGTACGTCGGCTGCTGACCGCCGCCGAGGCACCTCGGGCGGTCCGCCTGACCCCGCCCGGGGAGCTGCCGGAACGAGCCAGGACGAGGACCCTGTGATCGTGTACCCGGCCGAGGCTCCCCCCGCCGGGGACACCGCGAGCGGCGACGTCCCGGACCAGCTCGGCCGGCTGGTGGCCGACGCGCTCGGCGGCCACGGCCTGCGCCTGGACCCGGCCGACAGCGCCCGGATGCGGGCGGGAGCGGAAATCCTGGAGCGCCGGCTCGCCGAAGGCGCCGAGGTCTACGGAGTCACCCGCGGCTTCGGCCCCCTGGTGCGTCATCCGGCGGCGGCGGACCGGGCGGCGCAGGGCCTGGGACTGATCCATCACCTGTGCGCCGGTCAGGGACCCGCCCTCAGCCGCGGCGCGAGCGCGCTGATGGTGTGGCTGCGGCTGCGCAGCATGCGGCAGGGCCACTCCGGGGTGTCCACCGCGACCTGGCGGCACCTGGCCGAGCTGCACGGCCGCGGCTTCGTGCCGGTCGTGCCGAGCGAGGGCAGCCTCAGCGCCAGCGGAGACCTGGTGCCGCTCGCGCACGCGGCCCTGGCCTTCGGCGGCGGAGGCGAGGCGTGGCAGGACGGCCGGCCCGCGCCGTCGGACGCGGTGCTGGCCGGCCTCGGGCTCACCCCCGTGCGCTGGGACGCCAGATCCGCCCTCGCCTTCGTCAACGGCACCAGTGCCTCGCTCGCCGTGGCGATCCTCGAACACCGCGAACTCGCCCTGCAGGCAAGGGCCGTGACCACGCTCACCGGCCGGATCGTCCGCCGCCTGGGCTGCAGTCCACAGCCGTACGCGGAACCGCTGAACCGGGTACGCAACCAGCCTGGGCAGCGACGGGCCGCCGCCTGGGTGCGGGCCGGACTCGGACCGGACCCTCGCCCGCACGCCGGACGGCCGCTGCAGGAGCCGTACTCCCTGCGCTGCGTCCCGCAGGTGGCCGGCGCCGTCCTGGACCAGCTCGACGCGCAGGGCCGCATCCTCCTCGCGGAGGCCGGGGGGTGCACGGACAACCCCGTCGTCGTCGACGAGCAGGTGTGGCACGGCGGGAACTTCCACGCCGCTCCGGTCGGGCTCGTCGCGGACCAGCTCACCCTGTGCGCCCATCAGCTCGCCCTCCTGGCGGAACGCCAGCTGGCCCTGCTGCTCGACCCGGCGCACAACGGGGGCCGCCCGCCGATGCTGACCCCCCGCCCGGGCGCGGCCAGCGGTCTGGCCGGGGTGCAGATCGCGGCGTCGTCCTTCGTCGCGAAGATGAGGCAGCTCGGCTACCCGGCGACCCTCACCCCGATCCCCACCAACCTGGGCAACCAGGACCACGTACCGATGGCGCTGAACGGCGCGACGGCCGGGGCCGAGACGATCCGGCTGGGCTGGCTGGTCATCGGTTCACTGGCGCTCGCCGTCCAGCAGCTGGACCGACTGGACGGCCGGCCGGCACCGGAGGAACCGCTCTGGGCCGAGCTGTGGCAGTGCCTTCCGCCGCTCGACACCGACCAGCCGCTGGCCGGGGCGGTACGCGAAGCGGCGGGACGGCTGCGCGGCTGTCTCCTGCCACCCGGCCGCGTCGACGCGACGCCCTGGGCGGGCGCCGACGCCCTGGTCCAGTAGCCGTTCCCTCCGGACACCTGTGCCGGCACCATTCCACTTCCCACGGGGGCCGCATGTCGCTGACATTCAATGAGACGGTCGATCCACACACGCGGACGAGCGAGCCGTCTCTCCAGCACGTCGATGCCATCGACCACGAAATCCTCTTGCTGATAGGCCAACGCATGCTTCTGGAACAGCAGTTGCAGCAGGACCGTATCGCCGCAGGCATGCCGGGCACCCGGCTGGCCCGGGAGAACGAGGTCATCCACCGCTACCACCGCGCCCTCGGCCGCCCCGGGACGGAGATCGCCCTGAAGCTCCTCGACCTCTGCCGTCACCGGGGCCGCCCCGGCTGAGCCCCCGCCCCGGCCGCCCCGCCGTTCACCCGTCCCCCCACCCCCACGCGTCGAAGTACGCGGCCGTGCCCGTCAGGCGGGCGGTCATCACCGCTTCCAGGCGGGCGTAGTCCTGGGACGGCATCAGGGGGCGCCACTCCTCCAGGGGGAGCACCCGCACCGCGTCGTGCTCGTCCGGGTCCAGGACGATGGACCGGATCTGCCCGTCCGTGAGCCGCCCGCCGTCGAACACGCACCCCGACGTGCTGTACGGCCAGTCGGCGCCGGGAGGGCCGAAGACGGAGGCCAGCAGGCGTGGCGGGCCCGGTACCTCGATGCCCGTCTCCTCCCGGCACTCCCGCCGCGCCGTCTCCCAGGGCCGCTCGCCGTGGTCCATGGTCCCGCCGGGGAACTGCCACGGGTGCGTCCGTGAGTACGTGGCCCGCAGCTGCACCGGGCGCTGGCACTCGTCGGTGAAGAACACACAGGCGAAGCCGGTCGACTTGGGCACCGAGCGGGCGTACTCCTCGGGCGGGAGCAGCACCCGCCCGGACGTCTCACGGGGGCCGGGGGCCGTGCGGGCCTCGGTCATGCCGCCTCCCAGCCCATCCCGGTGAACAGCCGGCCGGCGCGGATGCCCTCGATCGCGGCGCGGGTGGGGGGCACGACCGGGCCGGGAAGCGCGTCGAGGGGCCACCGGTCCCAGGACAGGCACCGGCCCGGCTCGTGGACCTCCACCTCGCGCGGGGCGGCCGCGAGCAACGTCGGTTCACCGGGCTCGACATGGCCGCCGGGGGCGAGCAGCAGGCCCGTCACCCGGTGGCGCACGTGCAGGACCCGGCCCGCGCGGTCGACGACGGCGGCGCTGCACGTGACGTGTCCGGCCGGCGCCGTCCGGGCGGTGGGGTCGTCCGCCGCGTCCAGCGCCGACAACAGCGGTGCGAGGGCGGCGCGTTCCTCCGGGTGGCGGTCCAGGTAGGGGGTGCCCCCCGTGCGGACGTGGGAGCGGATCGGGGCGGGCGGCTGCGGGGGCTGGGACAAGGGGGGTGCCTTTCGTCGCGGTGCGGGCGGAGGTGCCCGTGGCCGGGCGATACGTCGGCGCGAGGACGGCGGTGGCCCCCAGGGCCTCCTCCGTGATCGGCCGCGGCCGGGTCACCCTGTCCAACGACGGTCCTCACGACTCGAACACCTGTATTTCGGCCAACTCCCCGTCGTGCAGGCCGTACGGGCGTGCGGGGGGCGACCGCCCATGCGCCGCTCCCGCTCACCGTGGCCGGTCCGCCCGGCGAGGGGACGGGCGGACCGGCCCGGCGGATCAGCGGTGCGTCAGGACGTCGTCCTCGCGCCCGCCGGGCCCCCGGAGGGTGGCCGCTGCGGCTCGACGCCCGTCACCCGACGCTGTTCGGCCGCCCCGACTGCCACGTGCCCGGCATCCTGCTCCCGGAGGCGGTCCGGTGGGCGGCGACCGCCCCCGTGCCCGGCTTCCTCCCGGTCACCCTGCGGTCCGGCCTCCTCCGGTACGTGGAGCCGGCCCGCCCCTGCCGGACCGGGGCCCGGCCGGCGCCGGACGGCCTCGTGGCGCGCGCGGTAGCAGGTGGCCGGCCGCGTCGGCGGCGGCCCGGGGATCAACGGCCTCGTGGCGCGCGCGGTAGCAGGACGGCGACACCGTCTTCACCTGCTCGCCGGGGCGTGCCCGACGCGGACCGGCCGGATCAGGCCGGCTCCGGCAGCCGGGTCCCCGTCCCGCTCACCCGCACCCGCGTGTCGCCCGCCCCCAGCGTCACGGTGAGCGTGCCGGGGCGGCCCATGTCCTCGCCCTGGTGCAGGGTCAGCACGGCGGCCTCCGGTACGAGGGCCAGCTCGCGCAGGTACGCCCCGAAGGCGGCCGCCGCCGCACCCGTCGCCGGGTCCTCCACCACACCGCCGACCGGGAACGGGTCGCGGACGTGGAACACCGCGTCGGAGGCGCGCCACACCAGCTGCACGGTGGTCAGGTCCAGCCGGTGCATGAACGCTTCGAGGCGCGCGAAGTCGTAGTCCAGCGCGGCCAGTCGCTCCCGGGTCCCGGCGGCCAGCACGAGGTGGCGGGCGCCCGCGTACGCGATCCGGGGTGGCAGAGCCGGATCGAGGTCGGCGGCCGGCCAGTCCAGGGCCGCCAGCGCCTCGGCCAGGTCGGTCGGTGCGATGTCCTCGACGCCCGGCTCCACACTGGTCAGCGTCGCCCGCAGCTCGTCGCCCTCGCGGACGACGGTGACCGGCACCGTACCCGCGCGGGTGGCGAACTCCAGCTCGCCCGGTCCGTCCCGCTCAGCCAGCGCGAGAGCCGTGGCGACCGTGGCGTGACCGCAGAACGGCACCTCCGCCTTCGGGCTGAAGTAGCGGATCGCGTACCCCCGCGCACCCGGCGCCACCGCTTCGGTCCGCCCGGTCAGGAAGGCCGACTCGCTGTAGCCGAGGTCCGCCGCCACGGCCAGCATGGCCGCGTCGTCCAGAGCCGAGGCGTCGAGCACGACCCCGGCGGGATTGCCGCCCGCGGGGTCGGCGGAGAACGCGGTGTAGCGCAGGATCCCGGGAAACCCGGGCGCGGGAAGATCGCTCATGTGCCGCACAACCGTCTGCGGGACGGCGGCATTCCCGGCCGGGCGCGGCGGGAACCCCCGCCCAGGGGGCGGCCCGCATCCGCCGGGGGCCCCGCCGGGCCGCACCGGCCCACGGCCTCCCGGACGAGACCCGGGCGGCGGCCGACCCGCCCGAGCGGCGCGCCCCGCCCGCTTCCTCAGCCCCGTCCCACGTACGGCATCGCCGTCGCCAGCACCGTCGCGAACTGGACGTTCGCCTCCAGCGGCAGCTCCGCCATGTGCAGCACCGTCCGGGCCACGTCCGCGGCCGCCATCACCGGTTCCACGGCCAGTTCGCCGTCGGCCTGGAGGGTCCCCGTCCGCATGTGCTGCGTCATGTCCGTCGCCGCGTTCCCGATGTCGATCTGGCCGCAGGCGATGCGGTACGGGCGCCCGTCCAGCGACAGCGACTTCGTCAGGCCGGTGATCGCGTGCTTCGTCGCGGTGTACGCGACCGAGTGCGGCCGCGGCGCGTGTGCGGAGACGGAGCCGTTGTTGATGATCCGTCCGCCCCGCGGGTCCTGCTCCTTCATCTGCCGGTACGCCGCCTGCGCGCACAGGAACGCCCCCGTGAGGTTCACGTCGACGACCCCGCGCCAGTCCTCGTACGCCAGGTCCTCGACCGGCACCGGGCCGGGACCGAAGGTGCCCGCGTTGTTGAAGAGCAGGTCGAGGCGGCCGAAGCACTCCCGTACGGAGGAGAACAGCGCGTCCACGTCCTGCGGGCGCGAGACGTCGGCCGGGACGGTGATCATCCGGGCCGTCTCCCCGGCGAGCGCGGCCGTCTCGGCGAGCGGGCCGGGGCGCCGGCCCGTGAGCGCCACCGACCAGCCCGCACCGGCCAGGGCGAGCGCCACCGCGCGGCCGATGCCGGAGCCGGCGCCCGTGACCACGGCCGTCCTCGACGCGGAGCCGGCCGGGGCGTTCTTCGCGGAGTTCAACTGACTGTCGCTCATGCTGCCGCAGCGTACGCGCAGCCCGGCGGGGTGATTCCGGACGGGGCACCGGCGATTCCCGCCCCGCGGAGCCGACCGATGATCATGGTTTCGCCGCGAACGCGGAGTTTGCCCCCGGTGGCACCATCCTGGCGCACTTCTCATCCGGGCGACGCCCGCGCGACGCGAACACGACAGCCTCCGGATGCGCCGGGCCGCTGGACTTCCCCCACACCACCAGTCAGGGGAGGGCCAGATGACGCACTCATCGCCACAGCAGGAGCTTCGCGACGCCGCCCGGCACACCGACCGCCGTCGCTTCCTCACCGTCACCGGAGCCGCCGCCGCGCTCGCCTTCTCGGTCGGCCTGCCCGCCGCAGGGACGGCCAGCGCGCGCGAGATGCAGGGCCGCCAGATCGGCGAGGACCCGTTCACGCTCGGTGTCGCCTCGGGCGACCCGCTGCCGGGCTCCGTCCTCCTGTGGACGCGGCTCGCGCCCCGCCCGTTCGAACCCGGCAGCGGGCTGCCCCAGGCCCGCGTCGAGGTCCGCTGGGAGTTGGCCCACGACGAGCGCTTCACCCGGGTCGTCCGGCGCGGCACCACGTACGCCCACCCGGAGTTCCACCACAGCGTGCACGTCGAGGTGCAGGGCCTCGCCCCGGACCGCGTCCTCTACTACCGCTTCCGCACCGGACAGTGGACCAGCCCCGTCGGCCGCACCCGCACCGCGCCCGCGCCCGGCGCCCGCAAGCGCGAACTGACCCTGGCCGCCGTCTCCTGCCAGGCGTACCACGACGGCTACTTCACCGCGTACCAGCACCTCGCCCAGGAGGACGTGGACGTCGTCTTCCACCTCGGCGACTACCTCTACGAGTACGCCGTCACCGCGGTCGGCGGCGCCCGCAACTACACCGACCGCACCCTGCCCGCCCTCTTCAACCGGGAGACGGCGACCCTGGAGGACTACCGGCTGCGGTACGCCCTCTACAAGTCCGACCCCGACCTGCGCGCCGCCCACGCCGCGCACCCCTTCGTCGTCACCTGGGACGACCACGAGACCGAGAACAACTACGCGGGCGACACCCCGGAGAACAGCCTGCCGCCGGAGGAGTTCCTGATCCGCCGGGCCGCCGCGTACCGCGCGTACTGGGAGAACCAGCCGCTGCGCGCGCCCCAGCGGCCGACAGGGCCCGACATGCGGCTCTACCGCCGCCTCGGCTTCGGCCGGCTCGCCCAGTTCGACGTGCTCGACACCCGCCAGTACCGCAGCGACCAGGCGTACGGCGACGGCTGGCAGACCCCCGGACCCGAGTCCGAGGACCCGAAGCGCACCCTGACCGGCGCCACCCAGGAACGCTGGCTCATCGACGGCTGGCGCCACTCGCACGCCACCTGGAACGTCGTGCCCCAGCAGGTCACCTTCGCCCAGCGACGCGACCTGCCCACCGACGCCTTCAAGCTGTCCATGGACTCCTGGGACGGCTACCCGGCCTCCCGCGACCGCATCCTGAAGGGCGCCGAGCGCGCCGGCGTGGACAACCTCATGGTCCTCACCGGCGACGTCCACGTGAGCTACGCCTTCGACATCAAGCAGGACTTCGACGACCCGGCGTCGCGCACCGTCGGCACCGAGATCGTCACCACGTCCATCACCAGCGGCAAGAACGGCTCCGAGAAGCCGGCCAACTACAACAACCTCATGCAGGCCAACCCGCACATGAAGTTCTACAACGGGCGCCGCGGCTACACCGTCGTCACCCTCCAGGAGCGCTCGGCGCGCGCCGACTTCCGTACGGTCTCCGCCGTCACCACGCCGGGCGCCCCCGTCACCACCGCCGGCTCCTACGTCACCGAGGCCGGCGACCCGGGCCTGAAGCCCGCCTAGAGGGCATCCACCGGGTAGCGGACGCCGATGCGGTCACGTACCGCGTCGAGCGTCCGCATCACCGCGAGCGAGCCCTCCAGCGGCACCAGCGGGGACTCCGTCTCGCCGGCCCGCACCGCGCGCATCACCTCGGCCGCCTCGTACTGCATCCCCGACAGGCCCTGCGGACCCGGGCCCGAGGTGATCTCCTCGGGTTCGGCGCCCGCCCGGTGCAGCACGAAGCCCTGCGGGTGGAAGAAGCTGTGCGGGATGTCGATCCGCCCGCCGGTCCCGATGACCGTGGCGGCCGTCGGGTGGTGCCCGACGATCGAGCAGGACAGCAGCGCGGCCGCGCCCGAGTCCCAGCCCAGCAGCATCCCCGTGTTCAGGTCGACGCCCTCCGGCGACAGCAGCGCGTCCGCCTGCACCCGGTCCGGCTCGCCCAGCAGCAGATGCGCGAACGACACCGGGTACACCCCCAGGTCCAGCAGCGCCCCGCCGCCCAGCCGGGGATCGCGCAGCCGGTGGTCAGGACCCAGGTCGCCCGCGAAGCCGAAGTCCGCCTGCACGGTGCGGATCTCGCCGATCGCCCCGTCCCGCACCAGCTCGGTCAGCCGCCGGATCACCGGGTTGCAGTACGTCCACATCGCTTCCATCAGGAAGACCCCGCGGTCCCGGGCGAGCTTCACCAGCTCCCGCGCCTCGCGCTCGTTCAGCGTGAACGCCTTCTCGCACAGCACGTGCTTCCCGGCCTCCAGCGCCAGCGCGGCGGCCTCCCGGTGCGCGGAGTGCGGCGTGGCCACGTACACCACGTCGACCTCGTCGTCCGCGACCAGGCCGGCCCAGTCGCCGTACGCCCTCGGTATCCCGAACCGCTCCGCGAACGCCCGCGCCGATGCGTCCGTGCGGGAGGCCACGGCCACCACCTCCGCATCGGGCATGGCCCGCAGATCAGCGGTGAACGTCGCCGCGATCCCCCCTGTCGCCAGTACGCCCCAACGGACAGTCCCGCTCATGCACGCTCCCCAAAGGTGTCGACCATCCCCGCTGAGCTGAGAGCATAGAGCCGGATTCAACAACTATGGAGATGAGAATGCCGGAGAGCGGCGTCAGCCGGGCCCAGCACATACACACCCCCGACACCACCCCCGGAACCACCACCGCACCACGCGGCGGGACCGGGCTTCCCACCCCAGCAGCCCGGCGCACCGGCCTCCTCGTCACCCTGGTCCTCGGCGGCCTCACGGCGCTCCCGCCGCTGTCGATGGACATGTACCTCCCGGCGCTCCCCGCCGTCACCGACTCGCTGCACGCCCCCGCCGCCACGGTCCAGCTCACCCTCACCGCCTGCCTCACCGGCATGGCGCTCGGCCAGGTCGTCGTCGGGCCGATGAGCGACCGCTGGGGCCGGCGCCGCCCGCTGATGTTCGGCATGGCCGTCTACGTGCTGGCCACCGCGCTCTGCATCTTCGCCCCGTCCGCCGGGCTCCTCATCGCCTTCCGCCTGGTCCAGGGCCTCGCGGGCGCGGCCGGCATCGTCATCGCCCGCGCCGTGGTCCGCGACATGTACGACGGCGTCGCGATGGCCCGGTTCTTCTCGACGCTGATGCTGATCTCCGGCGTCGCCCCCGTCATCGCGCCGGTCATCGGCGGGCAGGTCCTGCGCCTCACCGACTGGCGCGGCATCTTCGCCGTCCTGACCGTCGTCGGCCTGCTGCTCACCTTCGTCGTCTGGAAGTGGCTCGGCGAGACCCTGCCGCCCGCCGAGCGCCACACCGGCGGCATCGGCGACGCGCTGCGCACGATGCGCGGCCTGCTCGCCGACCGGGTCTTCACCGGTTACATGATCGCCGGCAGCCTCGCCTTCGCCGCCCTCTTCGCCTACGTGAGCGCCTCGCCCTTCGTCATCCAGGAGATCTACGGGGCCTCCCCGCAGACCTTCAGCCTGCTGTTCGGCATCAACTCCATCGGGCTGATCGCCGTCGGCCAGATCAACGGCAAGCTGCTCGTCGGCCGGGTCAGCCTCGACAAGGCCCTCACCTGCGGTCTCGTCGTCATCGTGGCCGCAGCGGTCTCGTTGCTCCTGATGACCTCCGGGGTCTTCGGCGACGTCGGTCTCGTGCCGGTGGCCGCCGGGCTCTTCGTGCTGATGTCGGCGATGGGCCTGGCGATGCCCAACACCAACGCCCAGGCGCTGATGCGTACCAAGCACGCCGCCGGATCGGCCTCCGCGCTGCTCGGCACCTCGCAGTTCCTCATCGGTGCCATCGCCTCCCCGCTCGTCGGGATCGCCGGCGAGGAGACCGCGGTGCCCATGGCCGTCGTCCAGCTCGTCTGCGCGGCAGGCGCGCTCGCCTGCTTCCTGTGCCTCTGCCGTCCCTGGCAGCGTCCCTCCGCGATCTGAGGACGGTCCGGCCCGCCTACAATTCCTCGGTGAACGCCACCCTCCCCACCGCGGACGCCCTGCGCGCGGCCCTGGCCGGACTTCTGGACGGCCTGCCGCCCAAGCAGGCGGGCCAGGCCGTCGACCGGCTCATCGCCCACTACCGGGGCACGATTCCCACCGACACCCCGGTGCTCCGCGACCGCTCGGACGTGGCCGCGTACGCCGCGTACCGGATGCCCGCCACCTTCGAGGCCGTACGGTCCGCCCTCGGCGCGCTGCGCGAGGCCGCCCCCGACTGGGCGCCCGCCACGCACACCGACGTCGGCGGCGGCACCGGCGCGGCGAGCTGGGCCGTCGCGGGGGAGTGGGAGGGCCACCGCACCACCGTCCTGGACTGGGCCGAACCCGCGCTCGCCCTCGGCCGCGAACTGGCCGGCGCCTCCGGGCTGCCCGCCCTGCGCGCGGCGGACTGGCGGCGGGCCCGCATCGGCGAGGACCTCGACCTCGCCGCCACGGACCTGGTGACGATCTCCTACGTGCTCAACGAGCTGACCGTCCCCGCCCGCACCGCGCTCATCGACGCCGCCGCCGGGGCCGCCCAGGCCGTCGTGGTCGTCGAGGCCGGCACCCCGGCCGGCTACGCCCGGATCATCGAGGCCCGCGACCGGCTCGTCGCCGCCGGACTCACCGTCGCCGCGCCCTGCCCGCACAGCGGCGCCTGCCCCATCGAGCCGGGCACCGACTGGTGCCACTTCTCGGCCCGGGTCAGCCGCTCCTCGCTGCACCGGAAGGTCAAGGGCGGCTCACTGGCGTACGAGGACGAGAAGTTCAGCTACGTCGTCGCCACCCGGTTCACGCCCCTGCCCGTGACCGCCCGGGTCGTCCGCAGGCCGCAGATCCGCAAGGGGCAGGTGCTCCTCGACCTCTGCACCCGCGACGAGGGCCTGCGCCGGGACACGGTCACCAAGCGGCACGGCGAGCTGTACCGCGCCGCCCGGGACACGGACTGGGGCGACCCCTGGCCGCCCCCGCCGGGCAGGTCCTAGCCGCGCAGCTCCTGCGTGCAGCACTTCACGCTGCCGCCGCCCTTCAGCAGCTCGCTCAGGTCCATCGGCACCGGCTCGAAGCCGCGCTCCCGCAACGGGTCGAACAGGCCCGTCGCCGCCTGGGGCAGCAGCACGTGGAGCCCGTCGCTCACCGCGTTCAGACCGAGCGCGGCGGCGTCCGCCTCCCCGGCGATCAGCGCGTCCGGGAACAGCCGGGCCAGCACCGCCCGGCTGCCCGGCGAGAAGGCCGCCGGGTGGTACATGACCTCGTCGGCCGCCTCGTCGAGCACGCTCAGCGCCGTATCGAGGTGGTAGTAGCGCGGGTCGACCAGGTCGAGCCCGATCACCGGGCGCCCGAAGAACTCCTGCGCCTCCGCGTGCGAGAGCGGCGACGACCGGAAGCCCCGCCCCGCCAGGACGTAGGAGGCGGTCACCGCGAAGTCGCCCTCGCCCTCGTTGACGTGGTCGGGCTCATGGAACTCGGTGAAGCCGTGGCCGAGGAACCAGTCGCGGTGGGCGGCCGCCTCCTCGAACCGTTCCCGGTAGGCGAAGCGGGCGCCCAGCACCCGGCCGTCGATCACCGTGGCCCCGTTCGCCGCGAAGACCATGTCCGGCAGGTCCGGCCGCGGCTCCAGCAGGTCCACGGTGTGACCGAGCGCGCGGTAGCGGTCGCGCAGGTCCTCCCACTGGGTCTGCGCCAGCGGCAGGTCGACCGGCTTGGTGGGATCCATCCAGGGATTGATGGAATACGTCACCTTGAAGTGGGAAGGGGCGCACATCAGGTAGTGCCGGGGTGTGGCCCGACGGCTGGAGGGGCGGCGCGAAGCGCCTCGATGAGGGGCGGTGGCCGGGTGAGGTGCGGGCAACGGGGACTCCTCACGAATCGTCGCGGCGGGCTGGTGGGCGCCGCGGCCGGTGCGTCGCACGGGTGTGTGCGTGAGCCCATGGTGCGGCGTGCGGGGCTTCGGCGCTGTGGACCGAACGGGTGGTTCACGCGAGCGCGGGCCGGCGGCGTACGGCGCTGCCCGGCCGAGGCTCGTCACTATACGTGCTCTTTCATGACAAAGCGTGTGATAGTGCCCCCCGTGCGGCATCGGCCGTCCCACCCCGCTTCCGGACTCTGGCCACCCGAGGCGCAGGATGGTGGGACCATGGGCAGGGGCAACGCAAAGGCAAGGGGATCGATGGGCGCCGATTTCGGCCGTAATCTCGGCTCGGAGAGCAAGTTTTCCCAGTGGCTGCGGCGACGACCCAAAGCGCAGCGGCGCGAGGTCGACGACACCGCACGGGAGGCGCTGCTCCTGGCTGTCGCCGAGGCCGGAATGCCGATCGCGCCCGCCGCCCACCCGGTCGGCTACCGATGTTCGTGCGAACGCATCGGCTGCCCCACCCCGGCCCGCCACCCGGTCTCCTTCGCCTGGCAGACGCAGTCCACCACGGACCGTGCCCAGATCGAGCGCTGGGCCCGCAGCCAGCCGCAGGCCAACTTCATCACCGCGACCGGCATGATCCACGACGTGCTCGACGTCCCCCTGGCCGCGGGCGAGCAGGCGCTGGAGCGGCTCCTCGCCGCCGGGGTCGAGGTCGGCCCCGTGGCCCGCTCCGGCGACGACCGGATGCTCTTCTTCACCGCGACGCGCGGCACACCCGAGGACGAGGACGAGTGGTGGCCCTGCGAGCTGGACTGCCACCCCGAGACGATGGACGAGCACCCCGGCCTGCGCTGGCACTGCCGGGGCAGCTATGTGCTGCTGCCGCCGGCCCAGCTGCCCGGTGAGCTGGACGTCGCCTGGCTGCGCGGCCCCGAGCACCCGCTGCCGGACCCGCTGACGCTCCTGGAGACGCTGACGGACGCCTGCGCCCGCTTCGTGGGCTCCGCCGAGCAGAGCGACGTCGACCACGACTCGGTGACCTGGCCGCTGCGCCGGTGACCCCGGGCCGGGGAGGGCTCCGGCCTACGAGCCCTTCGCCGACGTCAGGCCGGGCAGCCGGTTGAGCACGGTCACCCTGTCCGCGCCGGCGCCCTTCTTCGGTACGTACACCAGCTGGCTGGAGACCCGCTCCTTGGTCAGCGTGCTCTTCACCTCGCCGGTCAGCAGCGCCTCCACATCGGGGTCGATCGCCGGGCGCAGCCCCTCGGCGGCGGTCTGCCGCTCGTAGTGCCTGCTGCTGAAGAAGACCAGCGCCCCGCCGTCCTCGGTGGCCAGCCCGAGCGGGGCGAACGCGCCGCTGTCCATCGGCTGGTCGACGTACTGGTACGAGAAACCCGCCCGCCGGGTGTTCAGCCGCGCGGCGCGCCACTGCGACGTGGCGGCCCCCGGGGCGAACACGTCCGGCGAGCCCTTCTGCAGGTACTGCGTGTAGCGCGTGCCGAGGTCCCGCGGGGCCACGGCCAGTCCGGGGCCGTCCGCCGCGACCGGCTCGGCCCGGCCGTCTCCGTCCTTCGCGAGGGCGGGCACCTGGCCGGGGGAGACGACCGACAGATAGGCGGCCTTCCAGCCCGCGTCGGGGCCGGACTTGACGAAGGCCAGCAGCCAGCGGGTGTCCTGCTCGCCCTGGTCCTCGTCGCGGTTGGAGTCCGTGTCGGCGAGGAACCAGCGCGGCCAGCCGGCCTTCGCCGGGATGACGAAACGGGCGTCGGTCAGCTCCAGCGGCTGGTGCCGGGTGTTGCCGGTGGGCGCTATCCGGTGCCGGGCCTTGAGCCCCGCCTGGTTGATGGCGCCGAGCGAGCCCGTCACCACGTCCGCGTCCAGCGCCGGATCGTACGCCTTGTCCGCGGCGTTGTACGCGGCGGTGAAGTCCTTCAGGGCCTCGGCGGCCTCAGACCTCGTCGCCGCCGGTACGACTTCCCGCTCGCCGTGCACCGTCATGCACCCGCTCGCCGTCAGGCTCAGCACCGTCGCCACCGCGAGTCCCGTCACCGGCCGCACCGGCTTCAGACTTCTCATCCGTTGCTTTCCGCGCCTTCTGATCCGTCGCCACTGACCGTCCGAACCCTACCGGGGACAGGAACAGCGCGAGGGCCGGGACCAGATACAGGGCCCACACCGTGAGTTGGAGAACGGTCGGGTCCGGCTGGAAGTTGAACGTGCCCTTCAGCAGGGTGCCGTACCAGCTGTCCGGCGGGATCGTGGAGCTGATGTCGAACGCCCGGTTCTGCAGGCCTCCCAGGAACTCCGCCTCCTGGAGGTCGTGCACCCCGTACGCCAGCACACCCGCGGCGACGACCACCAGCATCCCGCCGGTCCAGGTGAAGAACTTCGCCAGGTTGATCCTCAGCGCGCCCCGGTAGAACAGCCAGCCCAGTGCCACCGCCGTGGCGATGCCCAGGACGGCGCCGATCATCGGGTGCCAGCCGTCGTCCGCCGCGTGCACCGCCCGCCACACGAACAGCGAGGTCTCCAGGCCCTCCCGGCCGACCGCGAGGAGCGCGGTGGCCACGAGCGCGCCGGTGCCCATGGCGAGCGCCGCGTCGAGCTTGCCGTGCAGCTCCGCCTTCAGATGGCGCGCGGTCCGCCGCATCCAGAAGACCATCCACGTCACCAGGCACACCGAGACGATGGACAGCGAACCGCCCAGCGCCTCCTGCGCCTTGAACGTCATCTCCTGCGAGCCGAACTCCAGCCCGGCGCCGAAGGCGAGGCTGACGACGACCGCGATGGACACACCGATCCAGATCGGCGCCAGCCGGTCGCGGTTGCCGGTCTTCACCAGGTACGCGATGAGGATGCACACGACCAGACTGGCCTCAAGGCCCTCACGCAGTCCGATCAGGAAGTTGCTGAACACGTCTCGGTTCCCTTTCCGCTTCGAGTCCCGTTACGAGAACAGCGCCCGGCCCCACCAGTCGTCCGTGTCGCGGACGCCCGGCGGGACGGCGAAATGCGCCGAACCCACGTGCTGGATGTACTCGTTGAGTGCGTCGTGTGCCGCCAGGCGCCGTTGCAGGGGAACGAACGCCTTACGGGTGTCGCGCTGGTAGGCCAGGAAGAACAGCCCCGCGTCGAGCCGGCCCAGACCGTCGGTGCCGTCCGTGAAGGAGTAGCCGCGGCGCAGGATCATCGCCCCGTCGTTGCTGTCCGGGTGGGCGAGGCGCACGTGCGCGGTCGGCAGCATCGCCTTCAGGAACGGCTCGTCGCGCTCCTTCGATCTGCCGACCGGCGCGCCCTCGCCCTTGTCGCGGCCGAAGACGTCCTCCTGCTCCTGGAGCGAGGTGCGGTCCCAGGTCTCGATGTGCATCCGGATGCGCCGGGCGACCAGGTACGAACCCCCCGCCATCCACGCCGGTCCGTCCCCGGCCCCGGCCCACACGTGCCGGTCCAGGGCGGCGGTGTCGGTGCCGGAGACGTTCCGGGTGCCGTCCTTGAAACCGAACATGTTGCGCGGGGTCTGGGCGTCGGGCGTGGTCGAGGACGTCTTGCCGAAGCCCAGCTGCGACCAGCGGATCGCGGTGCGGCCCATGCCGATCCTGGCGAGGTTGCGGATGGCGTGCACGGCGACCTGCGGGTCGTCCGCACACGCCTGGACGCACAGGTCGCCGCCGCTGCGGGCCTTGTCGAGGTTGTCGCCGGGGAACTTCGGCAGGTCGACGAGTGCGGCGGGCCGCCGGTCGTCGAGCCCGAAGCGGCCCTTCGCGAACAGCGAGGGCCCGAAGCCGATCGTCAGCGTCAGCCGGGACGGCCTGAGGCCCATCGCCTCGCCGGTGTCGTCCGGCGGCGCCTCGGGCAGGCCCCCGTGGGCGCCGTCGCCGACCGCGTGACCGGCGGTCATCCGCTCGGCCGCCCGGGTCCACTCCTTGAGCAGCGCGACCAGTTCGGCCCGGTCCTTCGTCGTCACGTCGAACGCGGCGAAGTGCAGCCGGTCCTGGACGGCGGTGGCGATACCGGCCTGGTGCGCCCCGTGGAAGGGCACCGCCGCGCCGCTGTCCACGGCCGTGGCCCGGCCGCCGTCGTCGGAGCGGGCCGCGGCGACGCCCACGCCGGCGGCCGCGGCGCCGAGCGCCAGCCCGGCCCCGCCCCAGCCCAGCAGGGCCCGCCGCGACGGGGCGTCGCCCTCGCCGGGCGTCCGGCGCGTCTCCTCGGTCATCCTCCGGGCCTCGTTCCGGCCGGTTACTTCGTCACCGCGGCGGCGAGCTTCGACAGCGGCTCGGCCAGGGCGTTGACCGCGTCCGACAGCTCCTTGCGGTCCGCCTCGCCGACCTTGTCGTAGGAGGTGAAGTCGTACGAGGTGGTGTCCTCGCGGTACTTGTCGAGCAGCTTGTTCAGCGCCGCGAACCGCTTGTCGAGCGTGGCGGTGAGCGCGGCGTCGTTCTTGGACGCGATCGGCTTCAGCAGCTGGTAGGACTGCTCGGCGCCCTCGACGTTGGCCTTGAAGTCGACCAGGTCGGTGTGGCTGTAGCGCTCCTCCTCGCCGGTGACCTTGCCGGTCGCGACCTCGTCGAGCAGCTCCTTGGCGCCGTTGGCCATCGAGGTCGGGGTGATGTCGGCGGTGCCGACCCGCTTCTGCCAGTCGGCCAGGTCCTTGTAGAGGACCGGGGCGAGCGCCTTCTCCTCGGCGCCCAGCTTCTTGTCCTGCCACAGCGCCTTCTCCAGGCGGTGCCAGCCGGTCCACTTCTGGCCGTCCTCAAGACCGTCGGCGCGGACGTCGACCTTCGGGTCGATGTCGCCGAAGGACTCGGCGACCGGCTCGGTGCGCTCCCAGCCGATGCGGGAGTCCGCGTACGCCTTCTTCGCGGCCTCGACGTCACCCGCGGCGACGGCGTCCGTGAAGACCTTGACCTTCGGCAGCGTCTCGTCGGCCTGCGCCTGCACATAGGTGCGGTACGCGGCGACGGCCTTGTCCATCTCGGGGCTGCGCTTGGCCGCCTTGCCCCCGCTGACCTCGATCTTCTGCCGGATGCCGTGGCCCTTCATGCCGGGCTTGCAGGCGATCTCGTACGAACCGGCCTTGATCTCGGCCGTGATGGTGGCCTTGGTGCCGGGGCCGATGTTCTCGCGCTCGGCGACGATGCGGTCGTCCGGGAACAGGACGTAGACCTCGGTGACCTTGGAACCCTTGTTCTGTACGGCCAGTTCGATGTGTCCGGCCGGCAGCTTCGTCTTCGACACCTCGCAGGAGTCGTCCTTCGCGACGACCTCGACGGCCCCCTCGCCCTTGCCGTCGCTCTTCTCGGCGCAGCCCGTGACGGCGGTCAGAGCGGCCGCGGTGGCGGCAGCGGTGACGACGGAGAGACGAACGGCTCGCATACGGGCTCCACATGAGGATGAGGGAGAAGGAGAGAAGGGCCGGACAAAGGCGGGTGAGGCCGACCTAACTTAACCGAGGCTTACCTGTCCGGCACCCGTCCTCATGGTGATTCAGCTCTCACCGCGCGCGCCCGGGAACGGCGGGATCACGGTCGACCCATGGGCGAACCTCGTACAGGTAAAACACAGGCAAAGAGCAGGTCGTTCGATGCGGGCCGGTTACCACGAGCGGCACCGGACCGCGGCTGCGGGAGCACCTCGGCCGGCGACCGCGGGCCTTGCCGGGCAGGACACTTGAGAACACCTCGGCCGGCGCCCTCGCCGCCGCGATCCGCCCCTCGTGCGTCCGCGGAGGCGGTGGCGGTCGGCTCTACCGTGGTCCAGCTCTCGTGCGTCCGCGTACGCGGAGGCCGCCCGAGTGTCCTGCTCCACGTCATCCTGCTTCGTACCCGCGCGTCCGCGTACGCGGCGGCCGCTCCGGATCGCGCGGGACGGCGACTCCGCCTCCCGGCGGCCCCGACCGCCGAGGGCTCCGCCGCTCGCGGCCCCGGGCCCGATCGTGGCGGGCGGTGCCGGGGCGGTCGTCGTGGCCCGCCGCCGTGGTGTCCGGCGCGCCGGACGACACCACCACCAGGGCACCGGCCCTCTCGTGGGGCGAGTGCCGGGGCGGTGCTTGAATGCCCCCTGTGAGCGACTTCGACGTACCTGCCGGCATCGACATCCTGCGCGTGTTCTGCGGCCCCGACGGCCGGCACGGCAACGCCCTCGGTGTCGTACGCGACGGGAGCCGTCTCCCCGGCCGGGCGGCCCGGCAGGAACTCGCCCGCCGGCTCGGCTTCAGCGAGACCGTGTTCGTCGACGACCCCGAGCGCGGACGGCTCGACATCTACACCCCGGGGCTTCGGCTGCCGTTCGCCGGGCATCCCGTCGTCGGCGCGGCCTGGCTGCTCGACCTGGAGATCCTGGAGTTGGAGGTGGGCGAGGTGTTCGCCCGCCAGGACGGCGAGTTCAGCTGGATCACCGCCCGCCCCGAGTGGGCGCCGCCGCGCACCCTCCAGCAGTACGCCTCGGCCGCCGAGGTCGACGCGCTCCCGGCCCCGCCACCCGGCGAGGGCTGGCTCTACGCCTGGGCGTGGGAGGAGGAGGCGGCGGGCCGGGTCAGGGCGCGGGCGTTTCCCCGCCGGTTCGATGAGCGCGGCGTCAGCCGCTCCGGTGGAGCCGGTGCTTGCACCGGGGGCATCGTCGAGGACGAAGCGACGGGGGCCGCGGCCCTGTTGCTGAGCGCGCGGCTCGGACGCGCGCTCAACATCACGCAGGGCCGCGGCTCCCAGATCCTCACGGCACCCGCGCCGGACGGCAGGGTGGAGATCGGCGGCAGGGTGGTCCTGGCCCACCACGGATAGCGAAGGCGCGGGCGATCGGAGCCTCGGCCCGCCGAGGCCGTCCGCCGGTGGCACGGACCGGTGCGCCGATCCGCTCGCCCGGCCTTTCCGGGTCGGCTGCTTGCCGGCGCCCCGGTCGGTGACCGCGGGTGGGCGGTCCCCCGGCTCCGGGGCGTGTCAGGCGTTCTCGTCGGGGTCGGCGGAGATGCGGTCGAGCAGTTCCGCGAGCAGGGCGCGCTCGCCCGCCGTCAGTGCTCCGGTCCTGGGGAGAAGTGCTTGCAGGGCCACGGCCGCCGCGGCCGGGCCGGCGGCCGGGGCGGCCGGTGCCTCGGTGGTGATCGCGGCGATGACCGCCTCCCTCGCCAGGTACGACACGCTCATGTCCCGGCGGTCCTCGGGGGTGGCGATGAGGGAGAGGGTGGTGCCGCCGCCCACGGCGTGCACCAGGTGGGTGGCGCGCGCCTCGTCGATCCGCAGGCGCCCCGCCTCGGCGATCCGGTGGATGTGCGCGGCGAGGATCTCCAGCGCGGCGGTGGCGGCGGGGGAGGGGGCGCCTGGGCTGGGCTGGGCGTACATCAGGGTGTACAGGGCCGGGTTGGCCAGGCCGAACTCCGTGTTGAAGTTCCAGCCCCTGCGCAGGTCCTCCACCGGGTCGCCGGTGGGTGCGAGCGCGGCCTTCTCGTCGATGTGGCTCGCGAAGCCGTGGGCGGCGACGGCGTCGAGCAGGCCCTGCTTGTCCCCGAACAGCCGGTAGATGGTGGGGGCCTGGACGCCTGCCGCGGCGCTGACCGCCCGCGTCGACACCGCCTCGCGGCCCTCCTCCGCGAGCAGCCGGGTGGCGGCGGCGATGATCCGTTGGCGGTTGCTCCCGGCGGGGGCGGGGTGCTCGGTCTCCATGGTTTCCGATGATAACGGAATTATGTTAGCGGTTTGCGCTATCGACGTTAGCGTGTCATCGTTAACGGTGGAAACGGTGAGTGGCCGGTGACGGCCGACGTGCCGTGTTCCTGTCCCCGGCCATGTCTGCTTCGGAGGTTCCCGTGATCGTCCTCACCGCTCCCACCGGCCGGATCGGCCGCCAGGTGCTCGACGCGCTGCTCGACGGCGGCGAGAAGGTGCGGGTGATCGCCCGCGACCCCGCCGGGCTCACCCCAAAGGCGCGCGAGCGCGTCGAGGTCGTCCAGGGCTCCCACAGCGACCCGAAGGTGCTGGGCGAGGCGTTCGAGGGCGCCGACAGCGTCCTGTGGCTGGTCCCGCCGGACCCCGGCGCCCACGACGTCCGGGAGCACTACCTCGGCTTCACCCGCCCGGCCTGCGAGGCCGTCAAGGACCGGGGCGTCCGCCGGGTCGTCGGCGTCAGCAGCCTGGGGCGCGCCTACGGGGCGCCCGCGGGACAGCTGTCGGCCGCGTTCGCGATGGACGAGATGATCGAGAGCACCGGCGCCGCCTACCGGTCCCTGGCCATGCCGTTCTTCATGGAGAACCTGCTCCACCAGACCGATGCGCTCACGACGCGGGGCGTGTTCTCCGCGCCGGTCGCCGCCGACCGCCCGCTGGCGCTCGTCGCCACCCGCGACATCGCCGCGGTGGCCGCACGCCTCCTGGCCGACGACTCCTGGTCCGGGCAGGGCACCGTCCCGGTGATCGGCCCCGACTCGCTGACCCCCGACGACATGGCCCGCGTCCTGTCGGAGGTCCTGGAGCGCCCGGTCCGCTTCGAGCGGCCCGACGGCGAGGAGTACAAGGCCACGCTGACGCGGTACGGGATGCACGAGGCCTGGGCCCAGGGCCTGCTCGACATGGCCGCCGCCCAGGACGACGGCATCTACGAGCCCGAGTGGCGGGCCCTGACCACCCCGGCGCCCACCGGCTTCCGCCAGTGGTGCCGGGAGGTGCTCATACCCGCCGCGAGGACTACGGCAGCGTGAGGATGTCCGCGCCGGTCTCCGTCACCACGAGCGTGTGCTCGAACTGGGCGGTGCGCTTGCGGTCCTTCGTCACCACGGTCCAGCCGTCGTCCCACATGTCGTAGTCGTGGCTGCCGAGCGTCAGCATCGGCTCGATGGTGAACGTCATGCCGGGCTTCATCACGGTGGTGGCGTGCGGGCTGTCGTAGTGCGGCACGATGAGCCCGGAGTGGAACGAGGTGTTGATCCCGTGCCCGGTGAAGTCCCGGACCACCCCGTACCCGAAGCGCTTCGCGTACGACTCGATGACCCGCCCGATCACGTTGATCTGGCGGCCCGGCTTCACGGCCTTGATCGCGCGCCGCAGCGACTCCTCGGTGCGCTCGACGAGCAGCCGCGACTCCTCGTCGACCTCACCGCAGAGGTAGGTCGCGTTGTTGTCGCCGTGCACCCCGTTGATGTACGCGGTCACGTCGAGGTTCACGATGTCGCCGTCACGCAGCACGGTGGAGTCCGGGATGCCGTGGCAGATCACCTCGTTGAGGGAGGTGCACAGCGACTTGGGGAAACCCCGGTAGCCCAGCGTCGACGGGTAGGCCCCGTGGTCGCACATGAACTCGTGGGCCACGCGGTCGAGTTCGTCCGTCGTGACGCCCGGGGCGATGTGCTTGGCGGCCTCGGCCATCGCCTGCGCGGCGATCCGTCCCGCGATGCGCATGCGCTCGATGGTGTCGGCGTTCTGCACTTCCGGGCCGGTGTACGGCGTCGGGGCGGGCTTGCCCACATACTCGGGGCGCCGGATGTTTCCGGGCACGGAACGGACGGGAGCGATCTCCCCTGGTACGAGCAGCGACTGGCCAGACATGCCAGCGAGTCTAACCAGCCTGTCCGGGGCACCATGGCAGAGAGGAAAGGAACCGATGATGGCCCTGTTCAAGAAGCGCACGGTCGGCAAGCCCGGCGAGTGGTTCTACTGCCTGGAGCACAAGAAGGTCGAGGAAGGCCCCGAGTGCCCGGCCAAGGACCGCTTCGGCCCGTACGCCTCCCGGCAGGAGGCGCAGCACGCCCTGGAGACCGCGCAGGAGCGGAACCTGGAGTGGGACACGGACCCCAAGTGGCACGACCGCAAGGGCCCGGAGGAGAACGAGGCGGCCGGCTGACGGGAGCCGCCGGGGCGCGGAACCGCGACCGCCGACCGGCCGGGGCCCGGCCCCGGGCTCAGGCCGCCGGTTCCACGTCCATCCCGGTCGCGTGCCGGGCGCGCCTGCGCAGCGCGTCCTCGTCCGTCGCCGAGTCGTACGTGAGGAGCTTGGGGAGCGCCGCCGCCAGCAGCGCAACCGAGGCGACACAGGCCACACCGCCGGTCCAGATCGCGGGCCGGGTCCCCGTCCACCCGGCCATGCCACCGGCCCGGACCTGGCCCAACTGGGGCCCCACGCTGTACGAGAGCACCTCGATACCCGCGAGACGGCCGCGCAACTCCTCCGGGATCGTCTGGTTCCAGATGGTCGAACGGCCGAGCCCGCTGAGCATGTCGCCCGCCCCGGCGAACCCGAGGCAGACCAGCACCAGCCACACGTTGCCGAACCAGCCGGCCGCCGCGATCGCTAGCCCCCAGACCGCGGCGCCGAACACCACGAACAGCCCGTGCCTGCGCACCCGCGAGGTCCAGCCACTGGTCAGCCCCAGGGCGAGAGAACCGACCGAGCCCGCCGCGTACATCAGGCCCAGCGACCAGTCCGCGTCCAGCTCGTCCGCGAGGAACGGGAAGACCGTGTTGGGGAAGGCGAAGAACATCGCGGCCATGTCGATCGCATACGTCCCGAGCAGCACGGGCCTGCTCCAGGCGTAGCGGGCGCCCTCCACGATGCCGCGCAGCGACGGCTTCCGCCCCTTCTCGGCGGGCGGCGCGGGGGCGAGCCTGCGGCACATCAGCACGGAGGCGGCGAAGGTGACGACGGTGATGGAGTAGGCGGTGGCGTGTCCGGCGTAGGCCACCACCAGACCGGCCAGCGACGGGCCCATGATCGCCCCGGCCTGCCAGCGCAGTGAGTTCAGCGCGGCGGCCGCCGGCAGCTGGTCGTGCGGCACGATGCGGGCCATCAGCGAGTCCAGCGCCGGCCGCTGGAGCCCGGCGAGCGCGGAGACCCCGCCCGCCACCACGTAGAGCGGCCACAGCATCGGGTCGGGCAGGGCCGCGTTCACCAGCAGGATCACCGCGAGCAGGCCGAGCCCCGCCTCGGTGGCCAGGATGATCTTCCGCCGGTCGGCGGCATCGGCGAGCGCGCCCCCGTACAGGCCGCATATGACCAGCGGCACCAGTTCCACCGCGCCCATCGCGCCGACGGCGAGAGGCGAGCCGGTGAGGTCCTTGATCTGGAGCGGCAGCGCGATCAGCGCCATGAAACTGCCGAAGTAGGTGACGATCCCCTGCACCCACAGCAACCGGAAGTCGGCCGACGAACGCCAGGGCGAGAGATCGGGGAGAAGCGCGCCGAGCCTGGCGGCAAGGGAGGTGGGAGAGGTCACGAGGAGACATGGTCGGTCGCGCTTGGGGCGGGGCGCAAACGGATTACCCGGAGAGGGGCGGCCGGGGGCGCCGCGCACGGCCGGGGCCGCCGCGCACGCCGGGGGCGGTGCGGTCTGCCCGGGGCGGCCCCTCGCGGCGCCGGCGGTGATGGCCGCGCCCGGCCCGGCCCGGACGCACGGCCCCGCCCGCTACCGGCGCGGTGGCGGGGGAGCCGTCAGCCGGTCGGCCGTGCGGGTCGCCCCGGCTGCGGTACGGCCGCCCGCGCGCGTCGAGCACGCCCGGCGCGCGTCGAGCACGCCCGGCGCAGTCGGGCCGTACGGGCCGCACGGCTCGGGCACCCCTGCCCCCGCCCCGCCGCTCACCAGCGCGGTGGCGGGGGAGCCGTCAGCTGGTCGGCCAGCCGCGACAGGCGGTCGCGGAAGGTGCGCCGGCCGCCGCGCGGGACGGGGGCGCCGTTCTCCCCGGCGGCGGCGCTGACCAGGTGCTGGACGGTGTCCAGGTCCACGTCGTCCCCGGCCGTCACGGACAGCGCCTCATGGGCGAGCCCGCGCACCTGCGGATCCCCGTTGTCCAGCGAGAGGACCGTGGCCCCGGCCCGGCGGGCGTCGTGGACCCGCTCCAGGAGCCCCTCGCCGGGGCGCTCCGGCGTCACCACGAGCAGCGTCTCGCCCCGCCCGGCCGCCTCGATCCGGCCGAGGCCGACCGCCAGGTGCGCCGGGTCGCCCGGTTCCACCCGGTGGCGTACCAGGGTGGGCCGGAGTTCGGGCAGCCCGGACCAGGTGGACTCGTCGACCAGATGGGCCGCCAGGTGCCAGGGCTCGTACGCCTCGGTCCCCACCAGCAGCAGCCCCCCGCCGTGCGGGACCACGGAGGAGCGGAGCGCGCCGGCGAACTGCCGGGCGGCGGCGGGCCACTGGGTCCTGGCGAGCACTTCACGCAGCAGCGCCACACGTACGGCATCCATGGCCCGGCATCCTGCACCATGGCGGGGCCCCGGCACCGGCGAAAGGCCGGACAGCCATCCGTACGGGTGGCGGCTCGGGGTCGTACGACGAACGTCCGGTCGGCCGAGGACGGCGGGCTCAGCCGCCGTACCGCGCAGTAGTGTCGGGGCCATGACTACGAATGACAGCGGCAGTACGCCCAAGCCCCCCGCCAAGGACCCCTGGGACCTGCCGGACGTGTCCGGCCTGACCGTCGGCGTGCTCGGCGGCACCGGCCCGCAGGGGCGCGGGCTCGCGTACCGCTTCGCCCGCGCGGGCCAGCAGGTGATCATCGGCTCCCGCGCCGCGGACCGCGCACAGGCGGCGGCCGGGGAACTGGGGAACGGTGTCCGGGGCGCGGACAACGCCACGTGCGCGCGCGAGAGCGACGTGGTGATCGTGGCGGTGCCGTGGGACGGCCACGCCAAGACGCTGGAATCGCTGCGCGAGGAACTGGCCGGGAAGATCGTCGTCGACTGCGTCAACCCGCTCGGCTTCGACAAGAAGGGCGCCTACGCGCTGAAGCCGGAGGAGGGCAGCGCCGCCGAGCAGGCCGCCGCCCTGCTGCCGGACTCCCGCGTCACGGCCGCCTTCCACCACCTGTCGGCGGTGCTGCTCCAGGACGAGACGATCGACGAGATCGACACCGACGTCCTCGTGCTGGGCGAGGCCCGCGCCGACACGGACATCGTCCAGGCGCTGGCCGGCCGCATCGCGGGCATGCGCGGCATCTTCGCGGGCCGGCTGCGCAACGCCCACCAGGTCGAGTCACTGGTGGCGAACCTGATCTCGGTCAACCGCCGCTACAAGGCGCACGCCGGACTCCGTACGACGGACGTGTGACCCGGGCCCGCACCGGACGTCCCGGGGCATGGGGGACACTGGACGGGACCACGCATCACCCCCGACAGGAGCCACCCATGCCCCGCCTCGCCCTCTACGCCCTCGTCGTCTGCGTCCTGGCCCTCGCCGCGGCCGTGACGTCCTTCGTCCAGGGCAGCGTGCTCATCGGCGTCGTCTGGGTCCTGCTGGTCGGCCTCTCCTCGAACATGGCCTGGTACTACCTGCGCCGCCGCCGCGCGGAGTCCGCGGAGCGGAGCGCCTAGCCGGCGACAGCGCACATCGGGTCGGCCCCCTGCCAGAAGCGGTAGGCGTCCAGGCCGCAGTCGCTCCACCAGCCGTGCACCCCGAGCCCCCTCAGCAGGGCGTAGACCGCGTCGAAGAAGGCGCGGTTCAGTTCCGGGACCCACAGCAGGGCGAAGACCGCGATCAGGCCGAAGGGGGCGATCGGTTCGACCGCGCGGCGGGCCGAGAGGGAGAGCCACGGCTCGATCACGCCGTAGCCGTCGAGCCCCGGCACGGGCACGAAGTTCAGGATGGCGGCCGTCACCTGGAGCAGCGCCAGGAACGCCAGTGCGTTCCGGAAGGCGGGCGGCACCCCGTCGAGGGCGTCCAGCCAGAACGGTGCGGTGCACACCACCGCGAACAGCACGTTGGTCAGCGGCCCGGCCGCCGAGATCAGACTGTGCCGCCACCGGCCGGGAATCCGGCCCCGCTCGATGAACACCGCACCACCGGGCAGCCCGATCCCGCCCATGATCACGAACAGCACCGGCAGCACGATGCTGAGCAGGGCATGGGTGTACTTCAGCGGGTTCAGCGTCAGATAGCCCTTGGCCCCGATCGAGATGTCCCCGCTGTGCAACGCGGTCCTGGCGTGTGCGTACTCGTGCAGACACAGCGACACGACCCACGCCCCGGTCACGAACAGAAACGTCGCGAACCCCGGCTGCGCCGCGAAGTCCGCCCACACCCCCCACCCGGCCACGGCCGTCACGGCGGCGATCCCGAGGAAAACCGGACTGATCCTTTGGTGCGCTTCGGTCGGCATGACCCGAGCCTAGGGTGCTCCTGCGGTCCCCTACCCCCTTCCGAAGGAGCCGAAGGGCTCCGCCCACACGGCGGCGTTGACCGGCGGGCGGCCCGATCAGGTGGTGTGCTCCAGCGCGGCGCCGGCGGCCTTCCGTACGGCCGGCGCGAGCTGATCCACGTCAATGCCTTGTGCGTGGCCGGTCCATGACCGCGGTGACGTGGGCAGGTGCACGAGTCCGACCCGAGTTGCTCGTCCGGCGCAGGTGGGCGTCGATGAGAGCGAAGGTGGCTTCCGGTTGTTCGATCTGCGGAAGGTGGCCCGCCTCGGGGATGACCTCGAGTCGGCCGTTGCCGAAGGCGTCGGCGTACGCCGCACCGTAGGCGGGGGTGACGATGCGGTCGCTCTCGCCCCAGAGCAGGAGCGCAGGCGCCTGGATATGCCCAAGCCGGCGCAGCAGTTCGCGGTTGTGCATGTAGGGGTCGCCGGCGAGCACGCGCATGGTGGCCATGTTGGTTCGTCTGCGCGCGAGTTCTTCGGAGGGGACGTCGGCCGGGTCGAGGTAGTAGCGGTCCGAGTCGTGCCAGGAGTGCTCCGCAACGCCGCGGGGGTCAAGGGCGAAGAAGTCGGTGATCGGTTCCGACTCGACCTCCACGCCGACGGCGTCGATCAGAACGAGGCCGGTGATGCGTCCCTCGCTGTCGCGTACGGCCATCTCGGCGGCTGTCCAGCCCCCGAGGGAGGAGCCGACGACGAGAACGTCGCTCAGCTCGCGTTCGCGCAGGGCGTGCAGGTAGACGAGGGCGAGGTCGTCGATGCCGGTGAGCCATGCGGGGCGGTGTGTGCCGTCCCAGCCGGGGTGCACGGGCGTGACGGTGTGGGCGATGCGGGAGAGGTGCTGGGCGAGGCCGGCGACGGTGGCGGGGCCTCCGCCGCCGTGCAGGATGAGAACTGGCCTGCCGGCTCCGGCTTCGGCCAGGGTGAGGGGCAGGTCGGCGGGCACAACTGATGCGTCGGTGAGCATGCGCACCAAGGTAACTAAACATCTTTATATAAGCTAGCTTAGTTGTGGCGTAGACTCGCTCCATGCATGGTGAGCTGCAGGAACTCGGCAGAGCGGTCAAACAAGCCCAGTATCGACAGCATCGGGCACTCGACAGCGCCCTCACGGCCATCGGCACGACGCTGGCCCAGTGGGACGCCCTGCGCGCGATCAGCCGCTCGCCCGGGGCCTCGGCCCGCGAACTGGCCGCAGCGACGTTTCAGACCGGGCAGGCCTTCGGAACGCTCGTCGGGCGCCTCGCGGCACAAGGCCTGGTAGAGCGCAGACCGGGACACGGCCGGCGGATCGAGCACCACCTCACGCCCGCCGGGGAGCGAGTCCTGACGGCCGGCCACAAGGTCGCTGACGAGGTGCTCGCCGACTGCTTCGCCGCCTTGCCCGACGTGGACCGCGCAACCCTGCTCGACCTGCTTCGACGCCTCACCACGGAGCGGGACACCTACGGGGGTACCGCCTGACCGCCTCTTCCTCCGCCGCCGATGTCTCCTGCCCCTCCCCCGTCTGGGCGGAGTCGATGGGCGGCCCTCTGATCGTCATCCCCGTCTCTGCCCTGGCTTTCTGGGGCGGGTGTTCGGCGGAGAGGTGTTCCTGCGGTGGCTCGCCGCCGAATCCGAGGCCGGGCTGAGTGCTGCGGCACATGCGGTGCCCGCCCAGGCGTCGGTCCCGCTGCCCGCCGGCCGCTGGAGGGTCCGCGCCACGCAGACCACGGTGGGCGAGGAGGACTGCGTCGGGCTGGTCCAGCTCCTGCCGTGCGCATCCTGATCGGGGAGTGCTTCGGTCGGTGCGGCCATCCGCAGCGTGTGGGACTCGGCCTGGCAGCCGTCCCCGGCGGGCGGAACGCCCCTGCTAGCGTCCCCCCACGTGAACAACAACGTATACGTGGGCAACGCCGGCAAGGACGCCGCGCTCGACCGGGGATGGATCCTCGGGCACTTCAAGGACGCGGGCGATCCCCGGCACAGCGAGGACGTCGAGATCAAGTGGGGCGTCCATCCCGTGGGCGACGAGCGGGCCCAGTGGGTGCGGGGCGAGAGCCGGACCGCGTTGCTCGTGCTCATCAGCGGGCGGTTCCGGGTGGAGCTGCCCGGGCGCAGCGTGCTGCTGGAGGAACAGGGCGATTACGTGGTGTGGGGCGTCGGAGTCGACCACTCCTGGGTCGCCGAGGAGGAGTCCGTGGTGCTCACCGTCCGGTGGCCCTCCGTCCCGGGCTACGCGGTCGGGCCGAAGGAGCCCGCAGCGCCGGGGGACTGACGCCCCACCGCGTACGACACGGCGGAAACGGTTCGCTTCCCGCCCCGGGACCGGAAAGGGTGGGGCCCATGACGAGCAGGGGCGGGGCGGCTGTGCGGACACCGGCGGGGCTCGCGGAGAATGGGGGCGTGCGCTACGGCATCCTCGGCACCACCCAGGCACTCCGCGACGACGGCACGGCCCTCTCCGTGGGCGGGGCGCGGCTGCGCGCGCTGCTCACCGTGCTCGCGCTGCGCCCGGGCCGGACGGTTCCGGTCGCCGTGCTCGTCGACGAGGTGTGGGACGGCGAACCGCCCGCCGACCCGGCCGGCGCGCTCCAGGCGCTGGTCGGGCGGCTGCGGCGGGCCATCGGGCACGAGGCCGTCGCCTCGGCGGAGAGCGGCTACCGGCTGGAAGCCGAGCCGGAGGCCATCGACCTGTTCCGCTTCGAACGGCTCGCCGGCGAAGGCTCCCGGGCCCTCGCGGAGGGCGACCCGGCCCGTGCGATGAGCGTCCTGGACGACGCCCTCGCGCTCTGGCGGGGCCCCGCGCTCGCCGACCTCCCCGACCGGCACGCCGCCGCCACGCGCTGGACGGCCCGCCGCCTCGACGCCCGCCGCGACCGGCTCACCGCCGCACTCCGGCTCGGCCGGGCCGCCGAGGCGCTGCCGGAACTGACCGCGCTCTGCGGCGAGCACCCCCTCGACGAACCCCTCCAGGCGCTCCGCCTGCGCGCCCTGCGCGACGCCGGGCGCACCGCCCAGGCCCTGGCCGCGTACGACGAGGTCCGCACCCTCATAGCCGACCGCCTCGGCACCGACCCGGGGCCCGAGCTGACCGCCCTGTACGGGGAACTGCTCCGGCAGGAGCCCGCGCCCCAGCCCGCGCCGGCCCCCGCCCGGGCGGCCCTCGGCAACCTCCGCGCCCGGCTCACCAGCTTCGTCGGGCGGGAGCGCGAGATGGAGGCCCTGCGCGGTGACCTCTCCCGGGGGCGGCTCGTCACCCTGCTCGGGCCCGGCGGCGCCGGCAAGACCCGGCTCTCGCAGGAGGTCGCGGACACCGTCGACCCCGGCACCTGGCCGGACGGCGTCTGGCTCGCCGAACTGGCCCCCGTCGACGACCCGGAGGCCGTGCCGGAGGCGGTGCTCGCCGCGCTGGGCGCCCGGGAGACGGTGCTGAGCGGGGCGGGCTCGGGGGAGCTCCGGGCCGCCGAACGGGCGTCGGGCGACGAGCGTGCCGCCGGTGAGTCGCTGGCCCGGCTCACCGAGTACTGCTCCCGGCGCCGCATGCTGCTCCTCCTGGACAACTGCGAGCACGTCATCGAGGCCGCCGCCGCCCTCGCCGACCACCTGCTGGCCCGCTGCCCCCGGCTCACCGTCCTCGCGACCAGCCGCGAACCCCTCGGCGTGCCGGGCGAGGCGGTCCGGCCGGTCGACCCGCTGCCGGATCCGACCGCCCTGCGTCTGCTCGCCGAGCGCGGCGCCGCCGCCCGGCCCGGTTTCCGGGTCGACGCGGACGAGGCGACGGCGGCGGCCGCCGCCGAGATCTGCCGCCGTCTGGACGGCCTGCCGCTCGCCATCGAACTCGCCGCCGCCCGCCTGCGGATGCTCACCCCGCAGCAGATCGCGGACCGCCTCGACGACCGCTTCCGCCTGCTGACCAGCGGCAGCCGGACCGTGCTGCCGCGCCAGCAGACCCTGCGGGCCGTCGTCGACTGGTCGTGGGAACTGCTGGACGACGACGAGCGCGTCACCCTGCGCCGGCTGTCCGTCTTCGCCGGCGGCTGCACCCTGGAGGCCGCCGAGGCCGTCTGCGCCGACGGAACCGGGTGGTCCGGCGACGTCGCCCGCCTTCTGGGCTCCCTCGTCGACAAGTCCCTCGTGGTCGCCGCCCCGGCGGACGACGGCCGGATGCGCTACCGGCTCCTGGAGACCGTCGGCGAGTACGCGGCGGAGCGGCTGGAGGAGTCGGGGGAGCGGGACGCCGTCGAGCACCGGCACCTCGTGTTCTTCCGCGAGCTGGCCCGTACGACCGACCCCCTGCTGCGCGGCTCCGGACAGCTCGCCGCCGTCCGGCTCCTGCAGCGCGAGTACGAGAACCTGCGCCTCGCCCTGCGCCACGCCGTCGCGGCCCGCGACGAGCAGGAGGCGCTGTGCATGGTGCTGTCGCTCTCCTGGTACTGGCAGATCCGCAACCTGCGCGCCGACGCCCTGCACTGGGCCGACGCGGCCGCGGCGCTCGGCCCCGACCCGTTCGCCCTGCCCGTGCGCCCCGCACCCTCCCTTCATGAGCGCTGCACCGACGCGCCCCCGCCCATGCGGCCGGAGCTGCTGGAGGAGGCGCGGCGGCAGGTGACCCTGGTCCAGCTGGTCAGCATGGACCACGCGAGGGACGAGTGGATGAACGAGGCGAGCATGGCCCGGCTGCGGGCCGTCGTCGCCACCTACCGGGCCGGCCAGCCGCAGACCTGCCGCAGCCCCGCCTCGCTCTGGTTCTACGCCGTGATGCTCACCGGCGGCGCGGCCGACCTACGCCACCTGCTGGACGAAACGGTGCGCGGCGCGCGGGAGTTCGGTTACGAGTGGGAGCTGGCCGCCGCTCTCCAGATGCGGGCCAACGTGCTGGCCAACCGCCCCGACTGGGCGGGGGAGGCCCACCGGGACGCCGACGAGAGCCTGGCGATCTTCAGCCGGCTCGGCGACGACTGGGGCATGGCCGAGGCGCTCTCCTCGCGCGGCGAGGCCAACGAGAAGCAGGGCGACTACGCGCAGGCCGCCGAGGACTTCCAGGCCGCGATCCGCTCGGCCGAGAAGCTGGGCGCCCTGGCCCAGGTGTCCGTGCTCCGCATCCGCCACGCCTCCGTGCTCACCGAGCTCGGCCGGGGCGCGGAGGGCGAGGCGGTCATGCGCGAGGTGCTGGCCGACGAGCGCCGGACCGGGCACGAGGCGAGGCCCGCGGCGCGGCTCTTCCTGGCGATGTGGCTGGGCCGGTGCGGCCGTACCGCCGAGGCGCGCGAGCAGTTCGCCCGTCTTCAGGAGGAGTTCGCGTCGGAGACCATGGCGGTCTTCGAGGGCTTCGTCCTCGGCGGCCTGGCCTGGCTGGACAACCAGGACGGCGACCACGCCCGCGCGCTGGAGCGGAGCCGGCGGGCCCTGAAGGGGATGGGGGACCCGCTGACGCAGATGGTCGCGCCGCATATGGCGGTGATCAATCTGGTCATCCTGGCCTGGGCACTGGGCGGGCTCGGCGGCGAGGAGCGGGCCGGTATCGCGGCGCGGCTGCTGGGCGCCGGCCGGGCGCACCTGCCCGAGGGCCACTTCTTGAACGCGATGGAACGCGAGAACCTCGCCCGTGCCGAGGCGCTGGTCCGCGGCCGGCTCGGGGACGCCGCCTACGAGGCCGCGTACGCCGAGGGCGGCGGCCTCTCCCTGGAGGAGGCCGCCGCCCTCGGCGACGCGTATCCGGAGCAGAACCCGTGACGTCAGGACTTCTTGCGGAACTTGGAGACCGCGAGCGGAGCCATGACCGCCGTGATGACCACGGCCCAGCCGAGCGTCAGCCAGACCGAGTGGCCGAGCGGGGAGCCCATCATGAGGCCGCGGGCGGCGTCCGCCAGGTTCGACAGCGGGTTGTAGTCGGTGAACGTCTGGAGCCAGCCCGGCATCGTCGTGGGCGGGGCGAAGATCGAGGAACCGAACTGGAGCGGCATCATGACCAGCATCCCCATTCCCTGAACCGCCTGGGCCGTCTTCATGGCGAGACCGAGCAGGATGAAGATCCACATGATGGCGGCGCCGAACGCGGCCGACAGGCCGATCGCCCCGATCAGTCCGAGCACGGACCCGTGGAGCTCCATGCCGAGGGCGAAGCCCATGCCCAGCAGGATGAACGTGGCGACCATCATCCGGCCGAGCTCGACCACGATCTTGGCGACGAGCACCGAGGAGCGCGCGATCGGCATCGTGCGGAAGCGGTCCATGACCCCCTTGCGGAAGTCGTCGTTGACACCGCTGCCGACGGCCATGGCGATGTTCATGCCCATCATCGCCATCAGGCCGGGGATCAGGTAGTTCAGGTAGTCCTGCCGGCCGCCGCCCATGCTGCCGCCGACCGAACCGCCGAAGACGTACACGAACAGCAGCACGAAGATGACGGGCATCAGCAGCGCGTCGAACATCGACTCCGGATCCTTCTTGATCTGGAGCAGATTGCGCCGGACCAGCGCCCCGATGTGGCGCAGGTTGTTCCGCAGTCCGATGGAGCCCTCGTCATGGAGCTTCGTGGCCGGCGCGGAGACGGGCGTGTCGGTGGGTGCGGGCGTCAGGGTCGTCGTGCTCATGCCGCGACCTCCTCGGGAATCGTGTCGGTGACGGTGGCCTTGTCGCCGGTGATGGCGAGGAACACCTCGTCCAGGCTGGGCAGCGCGGTGGCGACGTGGGCCAGCGAGAAGCCCCGGGCGCCGAGCAGGCCGATGACGGCGGTCAGCTGCTCGTCGCTGAGGATCGGTACGCAGAGCAGGCCCTCGTCCGGGACCGCCTGCGCGCCCGCGACACCGTCGAGACCGGTCTCCCGCAGCGCCTGGGCCATCGCGGCCAGTTCGGCCGGGTCCGAGGGGCGCAGCTGAAGGGTGCGGCCGCCGACCTTGGCCTTCAGCTCGTCGACACCGCCGCGGGCGATGATCCGGCCCTTGTCGATGACGGTCAGCTCGTTGGCCAGCTGTTCGGCCTCTTCCATGTACTGGGTGGTGAGCAGCACGGTCGCCCCCTCCGCGACCATCCGCTGCACCTCGTCCCAGACCTCGTTGCGGGTACGGGGGTCGAGCCCGGTCGTGGGCTCGTCGAGGTAGAGCACGGCCGGGCTGCCGATCATGGAGGCGGCCAGGTCGAGCCGGCGGCGCATACCGCCGGAGTACTCCATCGCGGCCTTCTTCGCCGCGTCCGTGAGCGAGAAGCGCTCCAGCAGCTCGTCGGCCCGGGCCCGCGCCTTCTTGCGGGACAGGTCGAGCAGCCGCCCGATCATGTAGAGGTTCTCCCAGCCGGAGAGCTTCTCGTCGACCGAGGCGTACTGGCCGGTCAGGCCGATGGTGCGGCGCAGCGCGCGGGGCTGTTTCACCACGTCGAAGCCGGCGACGACCGCGGTCCCGGCGTCGGGCGTGATCAGCGTGGACAGGCAGCGTACGAGGGTGGTCTTGCCGGCGCCGTTGGGGCCGAGCACGCCGAGGACGGTGCCCTCGCGCACATCGAGGTCCACGCCGTCCAGGGCCTTGGTCTCGCCGTAGTGCTTGACCAGTCCCCGCACCTCTACGGCGTTCCCGCCGGTCCCGCCGTTTCCGGGGGTCTTGTCGATTCGCGTCATGCCGACCATCAGACCAGTGCCCACCGACAGTCCGCCTACAGCGGGCCGACAGCGTGCCTGCAGCCACCGACAACGGCCGACAGCCCGCCGATGGGGGAAGTCGGCGGGCTGTCGTCGTTACCGGTGGTGGTCGTCGGGGGCGTACCCCTGCGGGCCTCAGTGGAAGGTGTGCTCCGGGGCCGGGAACGTGCCGCCGACGACCTCTTCCGCGTACGCCTTCGCGGCGTCGCCGAGGATCCGCCGCAGGTCGGCGTACTGCTTGGTGAAGCGCGGCACCTTGCCGCCGGTCAGTCCGACCATGTCGGTGTAGACCAGCACCTGGGCGTCGGTGTCCGGGCCGGCGCCGATGCCGATGGTCGGGATGTGCAGGGTGCGGGTGACGTCGGCGGCCAGTTCGGCCGGTACGAGCTCCAGGACGACGGCGAACGCGCCCGCGTCCTGCACGGCCTTGGCGTCGCGCAGCAGCTGCTGGGCGGCCTCCTCGCCCCGGCCCTGGACCCGGTAGCCCATCGCGTTGACGGACTGCGGGGTCAGGCCGATGTGGGCCATGACCGGGATGCCGGCGTCGACCAGCAGCTTGATCTGCTCGTGGCTGCGCTCGCCGCCCTCCAGCTTCACCGCGCCGACGCCGGACTCCTTGATCAGCCGGGTGGCGTTGCGCAGGGCCTGGACCGGGCTCTCCTGGTACGAGCCGAAGGGCAGGTCCGCGACGATCAGGGCGCGCCTGGTGCCCCGGACGACGGCGGCGGACAGAATGGCGATCTCGTCCATCGTGACGGGCACGGTGGTCTCGTAGCCGAGGTGACAGTTGCCCATGGAGTCGCCGACGAGCATGACCGGGATGCCGGCCTCGTCGAAGACGGACGCGGTCATCGCGTCGTAGGCGGTGAGCATGGGCCACTTCTCGCCCCGCGCGGTGGCGGCGGCGATGTCGTGGACGGTGACCCGGCGGTTGCTCTTGCCCCCGTACAGCGCCTTGCTGCTGTCGGAGGGGGTTCCCGCGGGGGTGGCGGACTGGTTCTGCGCAGCCTGGATCGACATGGCAGGTGGCTCCTTCATCATCTCGAGGCGCCCTGACGGCGTCCCCGGATCGCTTCCATGGTGGCATCCCGGAGCCGGTCGCGGGAAGTGCGCCGCGCGGCCGGGCCGTCGGTAAAGAATTTACAATACGAGACGGTCTCGTATCGGAATGTCGTTAGGCTGCTCCTCATGTCCACACCGTCCGGCGCTCCCGCCGTGCCCCAGATACCGGAGGCGGTCCACCGCCGCCGCTGGGCGATTCTCGTGGTCCTGATGTTCAGCCTGCTCATCGTGGTGCTGGACAACTCGATCCTGAACGTCGCCGTCAAGACGATCGCCTCCCCCTCGCCCACCGGCATCGGCGCCACCCAGAGCGAGCTGGAGTGGGCGATCAACTCCTACACGCTCGTCTTCGCCGGCCTGCTCTTCACCGCCGGCCTGCTGGGCGACCGTCTGGGCCGCAAGAAGGTCCTGCTCTTCGGCATCACCCTCTTCGGCATCGGCTCCGCCCTCGCCGCCATGTCCGGCTCGCCCGGCCAGCTCATCACCTGGCGCGCCCTGATGGGCTTCGGCGCCGCCTTCGTCATGCCGGCCACGCTCGCCGTCCTGATGAACGTCTTCGAGCGCGACGAACAGCCCAAGGCCATCGGCATCTGGGCCGGCAGCGTCGGCCTCGGCATCGCGATCGGCCCCATCACCGGCGGCCTGCTCCTCGAACACTTCTGGTGGGGCTCGATCTTCCTGGTCAACGTGCCCGTCGTGATCATCGCGCTGGCCGCCATGGTGTGGCTCGTGCCGGACTCGAAGGACCCGAGGCCGGGCCGGCTCGACCCGCTCGGCGTGGTGCTCTCCATCATCGGCCTGGTGCTGCTGGTGTACGGGATCATCCGCGGCGGCGAACTCGCCGACTTCACCGACGTCTCGGTCCTCCTCCCCGTCATCGGCGGACTCGCCGTCCTGGTGGTCTTCGTCCTCCACGAGAAGCGCAGCGCCAGCCCGGCCATCGACGTCTCGTACTTCAGGAAGCCCGCGTTCTCCGCCGCCGTGGCCGCCATCGCGCTGGTCTTCTTCGCACTGATGGGCGTCACCTTCTTCTCCGCCTTCTACCTGCAGAGCGTCCGCGGCTACAGCGCCCTGCAGTCCGGTCTGCTGATCCTGCCGCTGGCCGTGGCGCAGATGCTCTTCGCGCCCCGCGCCCGGATCGTCGTCGCCCGCTTCGGAGCCCGTGCCGTCTGTACGGCCGGCATGCTGGCCGTCGCCCTCGGCCTGGCCGCGTTCGCCCTGTTCGACGCCGATACGCCGGTCTGGGTCATGTGCGTCGTCTTCTTCGTCCAGGGCACCGGCATGGCCCACGTCATGCCGCCGGTCACCGTCGCCGTGATGCAGGCCCTGCCGCGCGAGAAGGCGGGCTCCGGCTCGGCCGTCAACAACACGTTCCGCCAGGTCGGCGGCGCGCTCGGGATCGCCGTGCTCGGCTCGGTGCTGTCCTCCGTCTACCGCGGTGGCATCGAGGACCACCTCGGCGCGCTGCCCGCCGCGGCCCGGGACGCGGCGGGGGAGTCCATCGAGGCGACCCTCGCCGTCGCGGAGAAACTGGGCCCCCAGGGCACCCCGCTGGTCGGCGCGGCACACGACGCGTTCATGAGCGCCATGCACGTCACGGCCCTCGGCTCGGCCGCCGTCGCCCTCCTCGGGACGCTCGTGGTCGCCCTGTGGCTCCCCGGCCGCGAACCGGCCGGTGAGCGGCCCGTACGCGAGGAGGAGCGCCCCGCTCCGGCGGGCGCCGGCCGATGACGCCGGCCGCGTACGGCTGAACCCGTCGGGTGAACCGGACCGCCCCGCGCGGCCCGGTTCACCCGCGGGGGCCGGAAGCGGCCGGACCCCTTCCGCGTCGGCGAGAATCGGGGGCGGCGAAAGGTGGTTTCACGTGCAGGCTCAGGCACCGGACGAGTGGGCTCGGGGCGCGGCGGACGGGCGGCCCGGCGAGGTTCCCGGACCCAAAGGGAGCGCCCCGCGACCCGGCGAGGAACACGAACCGCGGCGAGGGCGGCCGCGCAGCGCCGCCGCGGAGCGGGCCATCCTGGACGCCGTCGTGGAGCTGCTGGAGGCCGGCGAACCGCTCGCCGCCCTCTCCATCGAGCGCATCGCCCGCACCGCCGGCGTCGGCAAGGCCACCATCTACCGGCGCTGGGCCGGCAAGGAGGAGCTGTTCGTCGACGTGCTGCGCGCCATCGAGCCCCCGGAACCGGACGTCTCCGGCACCGGCGGACTGGGCGACCTGCGCCTCCTGCTGGAGTCGATGCGCAGACGCGGCCTCGCCCAGCGCTCCTCCGCCCTGCTGCACAACGTGTTCGCGCAGATGAAGAGCCACCCCAAGCTCTGGCACGAGTACCAGTGCACCGTGATCGCCCCCCGCCGCCTCGCCATGGTCGCCGCCGTACGGCGCGCCGTCGAGGCGGGCGAGCTGCGGGACGACACGGACGTGGAGCTGATGGACGACCTGTTCCTCGGCCCCATGCTCGTACGCACCCTCCACCGCCCCGACGCGCCCCTGCCCGAGGATCTCGCCGACCGCATCATCGCCCTGGCCGTCGAGGGCCTCGCGCCCCGGCGGCCCGGCGCCGGGCCGGCCGGCGAGGCCACCGGCCGGGGCTGACGCGCCGGGCGCGGACGAGTGTGATCGTTTCGTCACAGACGCCCGCGATTCCCCGCTCCGGCGGAACTGCCGGAGCCGCCCGCCACGTCCTCGTGGCAGTACGGCCGCCCCGGGCGGCGTGAAAGGCATCGCGCATCCCCTAGGGTCGGGAGCGCGGCGATGTGTACGGCAAGGCAGTGAGGACAGCGCGATGGTGCAGGCGTACAGGGCGGACACCGGGAACGGCGGCGTGGGACCGCGGCGCTCCGGCTCCCGCTTGTGGGACCTGCGCGACAGACTCGTCGGGAACCGCGGCATCTGGCGGCGCGGGATCGTCCTGGCCTGCTGCTCCCTCCTGCTGACCCTCGTCATGGTCCTCCACGCCCGGATCCCGAACCGCATCGGCAACCTGGGCAGCCTCACCGAGACGTTCCTCCCCTGGATCGGTGTGTTCATCCCGCTGCTGCTCGTCCTGGGCCTGCTGCGCCGCTCGGCGACCGCGCTGGTGGCGCTGCTGCTGCCCGTCGTGGTCTGGCTCAACATGTTCGGCGGCCTGTTCGCGGACAAGTCCGGCGGCGGCGGCGATCTCACCGTCGCCACCCACAACGTCAACGCGGACAACCCGGACCCCGCAGCCACCGCCGACCAGGTCGCGGGCTCGGGCGCGGACGTCGTCGCCCTCCAGGAACTGCCCGCCGGCAAGGTGGCGGCGTACGAGAAGGCGCTCGCCGGCCGCTTCCGCTACCACTCCGTCCAGGGCACCGTCGGCCTGTGGAGCAAGTACCCGCTCAGCGACACCCGGCCGGTGGACCTCAAAATGGGCTGGGTCCGCGCCATGCGGACCACCGTCACCACGCCCGAGGGCCCGCTCGCCGTCTACGTGGCACACCTGCCGTCCGTACGGGTCAAGGTGCACGCCGGCTTCACCGCCAACCAGCGCGACCAGAGCGCCGACGCCCTCGGCAGGGCCATCTCCCACGAACCGCTCGCCCGCGTCGCCCTGCTCGGCGACCTCAACGGGACGATGAACGACCGCGCGCTCAACGCGGTCACCTCCCAGATGCGCTCCACCCAGGGCGCGGCCGGCGACGGCTTCGGGTTCAGCTGGCCCGCGAAGTTCCCCATGGCGCGGATCGACCAGATCATGGTCAAGGGCGTCGAACCGATGTCGTCCTGGACGCTCCCCGCCACCGGCAGCGACCACCTCCCGATCGCCGCCCGCGTCAAACTCTGACGCAACGGGCCGTTTACCGGAACGCCCCAAACCTCTGAGAGACTTTGTTTCGTACGGGAACAAGGTCGCCGGCGACGAGGCCGGTCCGCCGCCGTGCGCACCGCCGACCGGCGGCCCGCGCGGGCGTGCGTACGACCACGTGCCCTCCCGCCCCTCCGCGCGCCCGCAGGCCCCGACCGGGTCTCGCCGGGCTGCGGACGGGGCCTGAAGCGGAAAGGTCTCTCCTCATGCCCCTGGCCCTGCTCGCGCTGGCCGTGAGCGCCTTCGGCATCGGCACCACCGAGTTCGTGATGATGGGCCTGCTGCCCAATGTCGCGGACGACCTCGGCACCTCCGTCCCCACCGCCGGCTACCTCGTGTCGGCGTACGCGATCGGCGTGGTGCTCGGCGCCCCGCTGCTCACCGCCCTCGGCTCCCGCGTCCCGCGCAAGCGGATGCTCCTGCTGCTGATGGCCCTCTTCACCGTCGGCAACCTCGCCTCCGCGCTCGCCCCCGGCTTCGGCTGGCTGATCGCGGGCCGCCTCCTGGCCGGCCTGCCGCACGGCGCGTTCTTCGGCGTCGGGGCCGTCGTCGCCTCCCGGCTGGTGCCCGAGGGACGCCGGGCCCGGGCCGTCGCCACGATGTTCCTCGGCCTGACCGTCGCCAACATCGTCGGCGTACCGGCGGCCACCCTGCTCGGCCAGCACCTCGGCTGGCGGGCCACCTTCCTGGTCGTCGCGGCCATCGGCGTCTGCGCGATGGCGGCCCTCGCCCGCCTCGTCCCGCAGATCCCCGTCGAGGCCCGGCAGGACGTGCGCCACGAAGTCCGCGCGATGGGCAACCGGCAGGTCCTGCTCGGACTCCTCACCGCCGTCTTCGGCTTCGCCGGCGTGTTCGCCGTCTACTCCTACCTCTCGACGATGACCACCGAGGCGATGGGCTTCGGTGAATCGGCCGTGACGCCCGTGCTGGCCCTCTTCGGCATCGGCATGACCCTGGGCGCGCTCGCCGCCGGCCCGCTCACGGACCGGGCGCTGCGCCCGACGCTGTACGGGTCACTGGGCGCGCTCGCCGTCGTCCTGGCCGTCTTCCCGCTGGCCGCCCAGGTGAAGTGGGCGGCGCTGGTGATGGTGGTGCTGCTGGGTGCGGTGGGCTTCATGACGACCACGCCGCTCCAGATGCTGGTGATGAACAAGGCCAAGGACGCCCCCACCCTGGCGTCCGCCTCCAACCACTCCGCGTTCAACCTGGCCAACGCGGGCGGCGCCTGGCTCGGCGGCGTGGCGATCTCGGCGGGCTGGGGCTGGACGTCCCCCGCCCTGGTCGGCGCGGTCCTGGCGGTGGCGGGCCTCGCGGTCGCGGTCACGGCGGGCGCGCTGGACCGCGACAGGGGCACGTCGAAGGTGGTGGCACGCCAGAACCCGGCCCGTCCGGCGCTTGAGGACAAGACCTCGGCCGGCGCGGACCGCACCTGAGCAGCGAGACCGGCCGACTCCAGCCCGTCCGGCGTTCGAGGACAAGACCTCGGCCGGCTCGGGCCGCACCTGAGCAGCGAGACCGGCCCCTTCCGGCCCGTCCGGCGTTCGAGGACGGCTCGGGCCGCAGTTCCTGACCGGAGACCGGCACGACCAAGCCCGTCCGGCGCTCGAGGACGAACCCCCAGCCCCGGACGGGCTCGCGTATCCGTGGATCCGCCGGCTTCAGCCGGCCTCGCGCCACCGATTGGTGATCGGCAGCCGCCGGTCCTTCCCGAACCCCTTCGGCGAGATCTTCGTCCCCGGCGGATACTGCCGCCGCTTGTACTCCGCCGCATCCACCATCCGCAGCGTCTTCGCCACCAGTGCCCGGTCGAAACCGGCCGCGACGATCGCTTCGAGCCCCTGGTCCCGGTCGACGTACAGCTCCAGGATGCGGTCGAGCACGTCGTAGTCCGGCAGCGAGTCCGTGTCGACCTGGCCCGGCCGCAGCTCGGCGCTGGGCGGCTTGGTGATGGACGCCTCCGGGATCGGCGGCGTCTGCCCGCGCTCCTCGGCGGCCCGGTTGCGCCACTTCGCCAGCCGGAACACCGACGTCTTGTACACGTCCTTGATCGGCCCGTACGCGCCGACCGAGTCCCCGTACAGCGTCGAGTAGCCGACCGCCAGCTCCGACTTGTTGCCCGGGGCCAGCACGATCTGGCCCTCCTGGTTGGAGATGGCCATCAGCATCGTGCCGCGCAGCCGCGACTGGAGGTTCTCCTCGGCGAGGCCGGTGAGCCCCAGCGACCCCATGTACGCGTCGAACATCGGCTCGATCGGAACGGTCCGGTAGTTCAGCCCGGTGCGCCGGGCCAGCTCGGCCGCGTCGCCCTTGGAGTGGTCCGAGGAGTACTTCGACGGCATCGAGACCCCGTACACCTGCTGCGCGCCCAGCGCGTCGCAGGCGATGGCGGCGACCAGTGCCGAGTCGATGCCGCCGGAGAGCCCGATCAGCACGCTGTTGAAGCCGTTCTTCGCGGTGTAGGCCCGCAGGCCCACCACGAGGGCCGTGTACAGCTCCTCGTCGTCGTCGAGCCGCTCCGCGTAACCGCCGGCGAGCTCGGGCTCGTACGCCGGCAGCGGCTCCGCGGAGAGGACCACGTGGTCGATCCGCAGGCCGTCGTTGACCACACCGGAGGGCGCCTCGGCGGAGGCGGCGGGCAGCTCCAGGTCGAGGATCACGCTGCCCTCGGCGAACTGCGGGGCGCGGGCGATGACCTCGCCCTCCCGGTCGACGACGATCGAGTCGCCGTCGAAGACCAGCTCGTCCTGGCCGCCGATCATCGCGAGGTAGGCGGTCGTGCAGCCGGCCTCACGGGCGCGCTTGCGGACCAGTTCCAGCCGGGTGTCGTCCTTGTCCCGCTCGTACGGCGAGGCGTTGACCGACAGCAGCAGTCCGGCCCCGGCGGCGCGCGCGGCCGGGACCCGGCCGCCGTCCTGCCAGAGGTCCTCGCAGATCGCGAGCGCCACGTCGATGCCGTGCACGCGTACGACGGGCATCGAGTCGCCCGGCACGAAGTACCGGAACTCGTCGAAGACGCCGTAGTTCGGCAGGTGGTGCTTGGCGAAGTTCAGCGCGATCCCGCCGCGGTGCAGCACCGCGGCCGCGTTGCGCGGCGAGCCGGCGGGCTGGCCGTAGCGCTCCGCGGCGAACTCCGAACGGTCGAGGTAGCCGACGAGGACGGGGATCTCCCCGAAGCCCTCCGCGTCGAGCCGGGCGGCGAGCGCGCGCAGCGCTTGGCGCGAGGCCTCGACGAAGGACGACCGCAGGGCCAGGTCCTCGACGGGGTAGCCGGTCAGCACCATCTCGGGGAACGCCACGAAGTGGGCGCCCTGTTCGGCGGAGTGCCGGGTCCAGTGGACGATCGCCTCGGTGTTGCCGGCGAGGTCGCCGACGGTCGAGTCGATCTGATTCAGTGCGAGGCGTAGTTGAGGCACGCGGCCCACTCTAATCGTCTGACTGACGCGATGCCCGGGCGGGCCGCGCGGAACGACGACGCCCGCGGCCGCCGTCGCCCGCCCTGGGGCGGGCGACGGGTGCGATCACGGTGCGGGGGAAGGGCCGCCCCGGCCCGTCCGCCGGGCCCCCGGCCTACGACCCGTCGAGCCCGCCGGTGCAGGCGGCACCCGGCTCGGGCGTCTGCGGGCCCTGCACGTAGTGGGCGAAGAACTGCGCCACGCGCGGGTCGTCCGCACCGTCCACGGTGACCTGCTTGCCCCAGGCGCTCAGCATGATGGCCCCGGCCTGGTCCTTGTAGGGGCTCATCAGCGAGTACGGCGTCTTCGACACCCGGTCGGCGAGCTTCTTCACATCGGCGGTGGGCGCCTCGTCGGTGTACGTCACCCAGACCGAACCGTGCTCCAGGGCGTGCACGGCGTTCACGTCGGGGACGGCCTTCTCGTAGACCTCGCCGTCGCAGTTCATCCAGACCGGGCTGTGGTCCCCGCCGACCGGGGGCTTCATGGGGTAGGTGACGTTCTCGCTGACGTGGTTGCGGGTCAGCTTCTTCGCGTCCCAGGACTTCTCGCCCTCGATCGGTCCGGTGGCCAGGTTCTCGTCCTTCTCCCCGGCGGAGGGCGAGCCGCCCTTCCCGTCACCGGTCATCGAACTGCTCGAGCTGCCGGAGCCGCCGTCGGATTTGTCGAGGACCGTATACGTACCGAAGGTGACGAGCCCGGCGACGACGACGGCGCCGAGGCTGATGGCCAGCACCCGGTTGCGGCGGTCCCGCGCGCGGTCGGCGTTGCGCATCTGTTCTATGCGGGTCCTGCGGTCGTAGCTCATGTGGGTCCTTCGGGGAAGGGGCGACGAGGGGACGGGCGGAGCGGGGAAACCGGGGGCGCGCGGGCCGGTGACGAGGCGATCGGCGCCCGTGCACACCACGGGCGCCGATCGTAATGGGTGGCCGAGTGCTCCATGTCACGTTGGGTGCGTAATCTGGGGGAAATCCGGGGTCGTGATACTGGAGTCTCTCCCCAGCCCCGGGAGGTGGAGCACAAGCCGTCTGAACTGCAAGGATGTGGCTATGGACAAGCAGCAGGAATTCGTCCTCAGGACCCTTGAGGAGCGCGACATCCGGTTCGTACGGCTGTGGTTCACCGATGTGCTCGGTTTCCTCAAGTCCGTGGCCGTGGCGCCTGCCGAGCTTGAGCAGGCGTTCGACGAGGGCATCGGCTTCGACGGCTCGGCGATCGAGGGCTTCGCCCGGGTGTACGAATCGGACATGATCGCCAAGCCGGACCCGGGGACGTTCCAGATCCTCCCGTGGCGCGCGGAGGCACCGGGCACGGCCCGGATGTTCTGCGACATCCTGATGCCGGACGGCTCGCCGTCCTTCGCCGACCCCCGCTTCGTACTCAAGCGCATCCTGGCCAAGACCTCGGACCTGGGCTTCACCTTCTACACCCACCCGGAGATCGAGTTCTTCCTGCTGAAGGACAAGCCGGTCGACGGCACCCGGCCCACCCCGGCCGACAGCTCCGGCTACTTCGACCACACCCCGCAGAACGTCGGCATGGACTTCCGCCGCCAGGCGATCACCATGCTCGAATCCATGGGCATCTCGGTCGAGTTCAGCCACCACGAGGGCGCACCCGGCCAGCAGGAGATCGACCTCCGCTACGCCGACGCGCTCTCCACGGCCGACAACATCATGACCTTCCGCCTGGTCATGAAGCAGGTGGCGCTGGAGCAGGGCGTGCAGGCCACGTTCATGCCGAAGCCGTTCTCCGAGTACCCCGGCTCGGGCATGCACACCCACCTCTCCCTCTTCGAGGGCGACCGCAACGCCTTCTACGAGTCCGGCGCGGAGTACCAGCTCTCCAAGGTCGGCCGCTCCTTCATCGCGGGCCTGCTCCGGCACGCGGCGGAGATCTCCGCCGTCACCAATCAGTGGGTCAACTCCTACAAGCGCATCTGGGGCGGCTCCTCCCGCGCCGCGGGCGCCGGCGGCGAGGCCCCCTCGTACATCTGCTGGGGCCACAACAACCGCTCCGCGCTGATCCGCGTCCCCATGTACAAGCCCGGCAAGACCGGCTCCGCCCGCGTCGAGGTCCGCTCCATCGACTCCGGCGCCAACCCGTACCTCACCTACGCGGTCCTCCTCGCCGCCGGCCTCAAGGGCATCGAGGAGGGCTACGAACTCCCGGCCGGCGCCGACGACGACGTCTGGGCCCTCTCCGACGCGGAACGCCGCGCGATGGGCATCGAACCGCTCCCGCAGAACCTGGGCGAGGCGATCTCCCTGATGGAGAAGAGCGAACTGGTCGCCGAAACCCTCGGCGAGCACGTCTTCGACTTCTTCCTCCGCAACAAGAAGCGGGAGTGGGAGGAGTACCGCAGCGAGGTCACGGCCTTCGAACGGAAGGCGCTGCTGCCGGTGCTGTAACCGCAGGTCAGCGCTGGTAGGGCGCTTGGACGTGGCTTCGGGCCGGCGGTGTCTCACCGTCGGCCCGAAGTCGTTCTAGGCGCCCTGGGCCGTCTGTGGGCCGTCTGCTGTCGTAGCGAGGGCCTCGTACATGCTGTCCGCGGCCTTCCGGGTGCGGCCTTCACTGCTCGGCATGAGGTGCGTGTAGACCCGCAGTGTGAACCCCGGGTCGCTGTGGCCGAGGTACGTGCTCAGCGCCTTGATGTTCTCGCCGGCGTCCAGGAGCACAGACGCGTAGAAGTGCCGCCGCGCGTGCATGCCGTGCTCGCGAGCGGCCTGGTGACGCTCGCCGGGCCGCGGCAAGACGCCGGCCTTCACGAGTGCGGGCTTCCAGACGCGGGTGTTGAAGTCCGTACGCCGGACCGCACCGCTGCCGTCAGCACGAGTGAACAGCAGCTGCTCGGTGACGAGCGGGCCGTCCGGCCGCAGCCATGGCAGTGTCACGGCCGCGGGAGGGAACTTCTCCCGGTGCAGCTTGAGTACCTCCCCTACTCGATCGGGCAGGTGAAGTTCCCCCCTCTCGGCTGGGCAGCCCGCAGTTTCCGACCGAGAAGCCTGGACAGCCGGGCGGCTTGCCGCTCAGCCGTCCCAGGCGGGTTGCGCGGACGCTGAGGGTCGTCGAACGACAGGAGGAACAACCACACGAGGGCCAGTAGCCGACGACACGCCAGCAGTCGCGCTCGTTCCGTGGCGCTCAGATCGAACTGATCCAGGAACATCTCGACATCTAGCGGCTGGTCAACCCAGCTGGCCACGTGTTCCGTGATCTCTGCCAGTTCGAAAGGCCGGTCGCTGACACCGGACTCCTCGAAATCAACGACCCGCACGCGAGAGCCGTCCCACAGATAGTTGGCGAGGTTCCCGTCACCTGGCCCAAAGACCCGCGGGACGTCCGGCGAAGCGACTTGTTCGAAGCCTGAGCGAGCCAACCAGTCCAGGCCGCAATCCATGGCTCTCCCCACCTCAGCGCTGACGCGGGGGCGGGCCAGTGGTGTCCAAGCTCGGATCTTGGCAATGAGTTCATGCTGCTGGCCGGGCCGGACCGGGACCTTCGCAAGTGCCTCTGCCGGCACCGCCGCATACATCTCGCTTGTTGCCGCTGCCAACGCCTTGAGCTGCTGCTCGCTGAGCACCTGACCCCGAAGCGGCTCACCCGGCAGCCGGGACATCACTACGACCGGCTCCTCGGCCGCAAGGTCTGCACTCTGCGGAGCAGGAGCCAAGCCCGGTGCATACGCGGAGAGCAGGGTCAGCGCCCGCCACTCCCGTTCGCACTCCTCGCGGCTCCCGCGTCTAAACCTCTTGATCACACTGTGGGGCTTGAGCTCGATGCAGTGAGTACTCCAGGCGGCGGAAGTCATGAAACATGATCCTCCCAGCAGCTCCGCAGGCGCCAAAACCTTAGTCCGGAAAAGTGCGGCCGCGTCGATGCAACCTGATGCCGCCGTACGACGCGCCTCCTCGGCGAGGGACGGTGGTAGGCGGCGCCAGAGCGTGCACCGCATCACAGCGCCGTTCGGGTGGGGCGGCCGGTGCAGCGCGGGCACATGCACGGCGGGAACACGCCGGAGTCGATGGGTGCCACCCGGCTGCTGCCCGCCCTTACGTCTGTCCTCGGCCCCCATGACCGGCCGGAGTCGCGGGAGACCCGGAGAGTCATGACCACCTGTGCGTCGCTGTCCTTCGCCAAAGGGTCTCTTCCCATGCTCATGATCGAACTCCTGGGTGGCTTCGTGTGTCTGCTCTGGACGACACCCAGGAAATCGCGCGAAGTCGCAGGTCTCCACGGCAGCCATGCGGCAGTCTTGATGCAGATTCGGGCACGGCGCGGAGCCGGTCGGAGTAGGCCTGAGGGAGGTGTCATGGGGCTGGCGGAACGGCGCAGGACGCTGGGCTACAGTCAGGAAGAACTGGCTGAGCTGGTGGGCGTGGACCGCACGACGGTCGGGCGTTGGGAGAGGGGCACGATCCAGCCGCAGCCCTCCCAGCGGCGGCGGCTGGCGTCAGCGCTGGAGGTCAGTCCCCAGGAGCTGAATGCCCTCCTGTCACCGCCAGCAGCGGTAGTGAAGCAGACAGCAGGGCGCCAGTCCGCACGTTCCCACTACGCGGGAGACCCCGACGAAATGATTCGCCGTGAATTCCTTCGGATACTGGCCATCAGCGGGGCCCTGACCATCCTGCCGGTGGAAGAGGCCGAGGCTCTTGTCGACGGTGTAGGCCGGGGAGAGCCGGCCGACTTCGCCCGCATGAACGTCCACCTCTGGCAGGTCTATCAACTGGCTCGTTCCAAGGGATCCGTCTACCCGGTCGTCCGTGATCAGCTGACGACTCTGACCGAGGCACTGGCAGGCCACCGCGGAAGCCCTCGCCCTTTGCTGAACGCAGCGGCCGACCTGTTTCAGCTCGCCGGTGAAGTGGCGTTCGACGGGAGTAGGTACGCCGACGCGGCGGCTTCGTACTCTTTGGCGGCAACCGTCAGCAAGGACGCCGACGCGTACGACCTGTGGGCGTGCGCACTCGTTCGGCACGCCTACGTCGACATGTCGGAGCGGCGCTATCAGGAGGCCGCGCAGATGCTCGGGGCCGCCGCGAGGCTGGCGGAGCGGGGCGACAGCCACCTCTCGACGCGCCATTGGGTCGCGTCGGTCCAGGCCGAGGCATACGCGGGCTTGGGTGATCTGGACGCGTGCGAGCGCGCGATGGACCAGGCAGAGCGTGTACGCGACTTGACTGGAGGCAGCGTCAGTGGCGGTTGGCTCAGGTTCGACGGTGCGCGCCTCACGGAGGAGCGGGGTTCGCGGTACGTCCAGCTTGGGCGCTTGGACCTGGCGGAGCAGGCGTTGCAGGCAGCGCTGAAACAGACTGCTCTGGCGTCGGGGCCGTCCTACCGGCGACGTGCGGCGGTGCTTGTCGACCTGGCCGCTATCGGTGCGAAGCGCCGCGACCCCGACCAGGTGGTCACGTACGGAAACGAAGCCGTCAGCCTGGCGCGCACCTCGGGGTCCGGCTATGTCGCCCGTAGACTCCGTGGCCTGTGCGACGAGTTCGGGCCCTTGAGCCGCGACCGGCGTGTGACGGAGCTGGGGGCGGAAATCGGCGTGCTCAACACACTGTGAAGAAAGGCGTGTTCATGTCGCAGACCGAAGGTGCGCGTTTGTTTCGGGAGAGTTGGATCGCCGGTGTGCGGCAGCACTTTCCCGGGGAGCCGAAGGCCGGGTACGTCACGCCGTGGGAGGAAACCCCGCAGTGGGAGCGGGAGGCGGCGGGGGCGGTGTACGCGCAGGTGCGGCAGTTCGTCGAGGTGAGTGGCGGGCACGTGGCGCGGCTTTCGCGGGAGCAGAAGGGGCGGTTCGTCGCCCTGTGCTGGACCGCCCAGATGTACAAGCACTTCGAGGAGCCGAAGCCCGGTTATGTGGCCGACTGGGATGAGTTGCCGGTGTGGCAGCGGGAGACCGATGCCGACATCTTCGAGGCCGTTGAGGCCGTGCGGTGAGTGCCGGTTCCGTGCGGTCGTTCGGGCGTCCTCGGGGTCGGGGCGGCCGAGAAGAGCGAACTGGTCGTGGAATCCCCCGGTGGCGGGAACCCGGACGCCCGTGCGGTCCGTCGTTACCGGAGACGTCGGTGTGACCGGGAGGACGCGTATGTCGCCAGGATGGAAGGCCGCCGCGGTGGTGCTGGCCGCCGGGTGTGTTGCCGAGGTGGTGCGCAGGCGGCGGAGGGGGAACTGGGTGGCGCGGGCATTCAGGGAACTCGACGTCCGTGACCGGACGTTGCGCGAAGAGGCCCCCGGAACCGTCGACCTCCGGCACGAGGCCCATCGGCTGCGTGAGCTGGGTGACGCCGCCGGTGCGCTGGAGGTCCACGAACGGCTGCTGGCAGCCCGGGTGGACGCGCTGGGCGCGGACCACCCGCAGGTGCTCGTCACACGCTTCAACCACGCCGGGCACATATGGGAAGCCGGAGACGAGGCCGGCGCTCTGGCCGCGTACGAACAAATCCTGGCCGACATGGTGCGCGTGCTGGGGGAGGACCACCCCGAGACGCGGTGGACCCGGAACGTGCTGACGATCCGGAGGAACAAGGCACAGGGCGCCCCATGACCGGCCGACGGGCGACGACCACCCTGTGGCGCCCCACAGCCGGTACCCCGTGCGGCAGGCAGGCGGGCGGGCGGACGATCCTGGAACTGTGGGTTCCGGCGGAGGAGCTGGACGACTTCAACGCGCACATCGTCGGCGAGATCCAGGTGGTTCACGCGTTCCGCTGACTCCGGCGACGAAGTGGCCGATCTCCCCCGCGGCACCGCGGGGGAGATCGTCGTACGCCGGCTCCGGCAGGCCCGGGACGACGTACGGCAACGCCACCTGCTGGGAGGCGGGCGTCCGCAGATCCGCCGGCCTCAGCTCTCCCACGTGCACGCGCCGCAGCGCGTGCGCCTTCCGCGCCAGACGGGTCGTGCCGGAGGACGGATCCGGCCAACGCGGCGGGGCCGGCTCATCGGGCGTCCGGTCGAGATGTGGCGGAAGGCCCATGACGCTTCGGTGCGACGGGGGTCGTGCGCACGGTTGTTGATCAGGCGTCAGGTCCACGTGGCGGGCCCTGCGGGACCCGGTCGCCGGGGCGCCGGGCATCGTGCGGGTGGGGCGCGAGGCGCGGGGTGAACGGCTCGCCATCGCCGCCGAGCCGGACGTGGAGGCCGGGGCGCCCCGGCCTTCGCCGCCCCTGAACGATCGCCGTGGCCCCTCTTGCACGTTCTCTGTCCCACCCCATAAGTTACCGACAGGTAGCCCGTTCGGCGGGCCATGTGCCGTCGGGAAAAGGGGGTGGGGAAGTGAGTCCGCGCAGGAGTGGGAGCCGGGACCGGGCCCTTGCCCGCAGCGGAGCCCCACGGGGCTCGGGGTCTCACTCCTTCCCCGGCGGGGGCCGCGGCTCACCCCCGAAGCGGCCGCCCCGGGCCACGGCCACCGCGCCGGCCCCGGCCCACGGTCCCGGCCGTGGCCCGCAGCCGCTTCACCTGATCAGCGTCAGCCCAGCCCGAAGGAGTCGTCATGCCCTCGCTCGACCGTCAGGACAACGTTTTCGTTCTCGACCTCGGAGACGGAGAGAACCGCTTCCACCCCGACTGGCTCACCGCCGTCAGCACCGCGATCGACGAGGTGGAGAAGGCCGAGGGCCCCCGCGCCCTGGTCACCACCGCCACCGGAAAGTTCTACTCCAACGGGCTCGACCTGGACTGGCTGATGGCCAACGGCGACGAGTACCACCGGTACGTCGTCTCGGTCCACGAACTGTTCGCACGGATGCTGTCGCTGCCCGTCATCACGGTGGCCGCACTGCAGGGGCACACCTTCGCCGCCGGTGCGATGTTCTCCCTCGCCCACGACTTCCGCGTCATGCGTGCCGACCGCGGCTACTGGTGCCTGCCCGAAGCGGACATCGACATCCCCTTCACCCCGGGCATGGCCGCCCTCATCCAGTCCCGGCTGTCCCCGCCTGCCGCGCACAAGGCCATGGTCACCGCCCACCGCTACGGCGGCACCGAGGCCGCAGCCGCCGGCATCGTCGACCAGGCGGTCACCGAGGACGCCGTGCGCTCCACCGCGATGGAGATCGCCCGGGCGCAGGTGAACAAGGCCGGCGACACTCTCCGCACGATCAAGGCCCGGATGTACGCGCCGGTCCTGGCCGCCCTGCGCGACACCGCCGATCCGCTCGGCTGACCGGCGCCTCCCCGGCCGCACCGCCACGCACCCCGGGACGCTTCTGTTCCGCGGGTGCCCGGCAGGCCGCACGCCGCGCGACGAGCGCGCGCCCCTGCCGCACGGCCCTGGACGGCCCGCGGCGGTAACCGACCGTCCCCGCAGACGTTGAGGATCTGAGGTAGCCTTTCGCATCCCCGCACGGGGACATGACCAAGGAGGTGGGACCCATTACCGCTGTTTCGACCCGGGTGCTCCCCTCCTGTGAGCGCGTGGCCGACCGGACCTGACCCGGCCGCGGAGCACCCCTCGGCGTTTCTCCGAAAGGCTCCGCACCATGCCGGTCCCGCTGTCGCCGTCCGACCTCTCCTCCCTCGTCGTCACCCTCCGCTCCGCCGGCTGCGTCTTCGCCGAGGACGAGGCGGGGCTCATCGCCGCCACCGCCGCCGATCCCGCCGAAGTCGCCGCCATGGCCGAGCGGCGCGCCGCCGGGCACCCGCTTGAACACGTCCTCGGCTGGGCCGAGTTCAACGGGCTGCGGATCGCCGTGGACCCCGGCGTCTTCGTCCCCCGCCGCCGCACCGAGTTCCTGATCGACCGGGCCGTCGCCCTCGCCCCGGACCCGGCCGTCGTCGTCGACCTGTGCTGCGGATCCGGCGCGCTCGGCGCCGCGCTCGCCGCCACCCTGGACCGCGTCGAACTCCACGCCGCCGACGTCGAGCCCGCCGCCGTACGCTGTGCCCGGCGCAACGTCGGGGACCGGGGACACGTCTACGAGGGCGACCTCTTCGCCCCGCTGCCCGGCACCCTGCGCGGGCGCGTCGACGTGCTGCTCGCCAACGTGCCGTACGTACCGAGCGAGGACGTCGCCCTGCTGCCCGCCGAGGCGCGCGTCCACGAGCCGCTCGTCGCGCTCGACGGCGGCGGCGACGGCCTCGACGTCCTGCGCCGGGTCGCCGCGGAGGCGCCCAGCTGGCTGACCCCGGGCGGCAGCCTCCTCGTCGAGACGAGCGAGCGGCAGGCGGAGCGCGCCGCCCGGGTCGTCGCCGGCAGCGGGCTCGTGGCGCGGGTGGACTCCTGCGAGGAGCGGTACGCGACCGTCGTCACCGGGACACGGACTGCGGGTCCGAGGTGAACATCATCGAGTGCTGAGGACTATTCCTCGTCGGAGGTGAGGACGGTGCCTCTCTTCAGGTGATCCACGCCGTCGCCCGACAAGTGAACCGTTGCGCTGTGGGGTGGATCGATGAAGTCCATCCCTGATCTTGCGTGGGAATCCCGGCCTTCGGGCCGGGCGGGAAACGCATCCTAAGACCGGAGGCGCGAAGCGCCGGAGTGCTCTGCGCCTCCGTCTTGACGGTCAGGTGGGCCGCTTCTGGTTCTCGATGTACTCCTTGACGATGCTCAGCGGCGCCCCGCCGCAGGAACCCACGAAGTACGAGGGCGCCCAGAAGACGGACCCCATGCCGATCCGGTTGATCCGGCCGGTGTACTCGGCCCGCAGGTACCGGGAACTGACGCCCTTCAAGCTGTTGACCAGCTTGGACAGGGCGATCTTCGGCGGGTAGTGGATGAGCAGGTGGACGTGGTCGCCCTCGCCGTTGAACTCGCGTAGGTCGGCCTCGAACTTCTGGCACACGTCCCGCATGACCGCCTCGCAGCGGGTCAGCATGTCGTCGTCGAAGATGTCCCGCCGGTACTTGGTGACGAACACCAAGTGGGCGTGCAGGTGGTGGATGACGTGGTTTCCTCGGCGGATATCAGGGTCTGGTTCCCAGCGTGGTGACATCCGCCAAGCGGATTATGATCACCGAACCGACGTGGAAAGGGGGTGGGCCGGATGATCCGTGCGTACAAATTCCTCATGCGGCCCACCGTGGGCCGGCAGATCGCTTTGGGTGAGATGCTGCGGGATCACTGCGGCCTCTACAACGGTGCGCTCCAAGAGCGCCGCGACGCCTACCGGCATGTCTCCAGGACGAGCGTCAAGTACGGGCAGCAGTCCGCGCAGCTCAAGGAGATCCGCGCCTTCGACCCGGAGCGGCACGGCCGGTGGTCGTTCAGTTCGCAGCAGGCCACCTTGCGCCGGTTGGACAAGGCGTTCGCCGCGTTCTTCCGGCGGGTCAAGGCCGGTGAGACGCCGGGCTGTCCGCGCTTTCGCGGGGTGAACTGGTTCGACACGGTCGACTTCCCCAAGGACGGCGACGGCTGCCGGTGGGATGCCACCCCGCACGACCCGGTCACCCGCGTCCGACTCCAAGGCGTCGGGCACGTCAAGGTCAACCAGCACCGTGCCGTTCTCGGCAAGGTCAAGACCGTTGGCGTCAAGCGCGAGGGCCGCAAGTGGTTCGTCGTGCTGACCGCAGAGCAGGACCGGCCCGAACCGCTTCCGGCGACCGGAAGCGTGGTCGGCATCGACATGGGCATCGCCTCGTTCCTGACCGACTCCAACGGCGTGCACGTCGAAAACCCGCGTCATGCCCGCAAGGCCGCCGCGAAGCTCGAAGCAGCACAACGGGCCCTGTCGCGGTATCCGCGCCGCAAGGCGAAGAACCGCACCAGGAAGCACCAGCGGGCCGTGGAGCGCGTCGCCAACCTGCACGGCAAGGTCCGCCGCCGGCGCCTCGACCACGCGCACAAGACCGTGCTCGGCCTGGTTCGTGAGCACGACCTCATCGCGCACGAAGACCTCAAGATCCGCAACATGAGCAAGACCGTTGCATCCAAGCCGGACCCCGACAAGCCGGGCGCCTTCCTGCCCAACGGGGCAGCGGCGAAGACCGGACTCAACCGCTCGATAGCTGACGCCGGTTGGGGGGTGTTCCTCACGATCCTCACCAGCAAGGCTGAAAGCGCCGGTCGGGAAGTGATCGCCGTGGACCCCCGCAACACCTCCCGCCAGTGCCCCGAATGCGGGCACACCGCGAAGGAGAACCGGCCCACACAGGAAAAGTTCCACTGCGTCTCGTGCGGCCACCGGGCACACGCCGACGTCGTAGGAGCAACCAACGTTCTACGGGCCGGGCCGGTCCGTCGCAACGCCAACCCGGCATAGCGAGAAGCCCCGTCATTTATGGCGGGGAGGAGTCACCTGTTCATCCGTCGGCGGCGGTGAGGACGACGCCTTTCTTCAGGAGGCCGACGCCGTCGCCCGAGAGCCGGACGATGGCGCCGTAGGGCGGATGCAGAGACTCCGCCGTCTGCCCGTCGCGCTCGATCCGGTCGAGTCTCAGCACCACCGGGGCTCCGCCGGCCGCGCCGTCGGTGAGACGAACCCCGAAATCTGCCCCGGCGCGCACCACGCCACCGACACAGCGGGCCACGCACACGGCGGTCCCGGCACCCCGTTTCTCCACGGAATAGATCTGGAGCTCCCCGGCGGAGTCGTCAACGGCGCGCCGGGAGCCGCGCGCCCTGTCGATGTCACGTTGCAGCGCGCTGAAACGCGGCGGTTTCCGGCTCGCGTCGAGCACGACGACGTGCAGCCGGTCCCCGACCCGGGGCGGTGCGGCGTCCTCATCCCACCAGGAGGGGTGCTTCACTTGGTCGATGAACCCGGTCACGCCGTCGGCTTCGACGCGTGAGCCCACCGGAGCGACCCCGGTCACCGTGACATCCAGTTCCTGATCGTCGTCAAACGTCATTCGGGTCCTCCGAAGATCGAGATCCAGCTACGGAGCTGTTTCCAACCTGACGGCGATGTCCGTCACTTGGGCGGTTCTGCAGCGCGATGAAGCTCCTGGTAGGAGGTGTCACGACCAAGATCCACCGTGCCCCACCAGGAGCTTCGCGTGCTTGTCTACCCGTCGTCGATTGATCTGTCCACCCGCACCCTGCGCTATCTGAGCGCTCAACTGCATGCCCGGCGGCGGGAGGTCGGAACGCGCCGGCGGCGTCTGCCCGCAGGCCGACAGGCCCTGCTCGCCCTGGCCCACCTGCGATGCGGCGATACCTACGCCCAGCTCGCCGCCGGGTTCCGCATCGGCATCGGGACGGTCTACCGCTACGTACGCGAGGTCATCGACGTCCTGGCCGCCCTCGCCCCGACCCTGACCGAGGCGATGAAGACCATCCGGAGCAAGGCGTTCGTGATCCTGGACGGCACCCTCCTGCCGATCGACCGGATCGCCGCCGACACCCCGTACTGCTCCGGGAAACACAAGCGCCACGGCATGAACGTCCAGGTCCTCACCGATCCCTTCGGACGGCTGCTGTGGGCGTCACCCGCCCTGCCCGGGTCCGTCCACGACCTGACCGCCGCACGGACCCACGGGATCATCGACGCGCTCGCCGCGGCCGAGCTGAAGTGCTGGGCGGACAAGGCGTACCAGGGAGCCGGCCACCCCGTACGCGTCCCGTTCCGAGGCCGTCGCCTCAAGCGATGGCAGCGTCGGCACAACAGCACCCACGCCAAGATCCGCTGCCTCGGCGAGCAGGCCACGGCCACTCTGAAGGGCTGGCGCCTTCTGCGGAAGCTCCGCTGCAGCACCAACCGCATCACCGCGATCGTCCAGGCCGTACTTGTCCTTCACCACGCGTCAGCGTGAGGTTGGAAAGGGCTCACGGACCACGCCGTGAGCCCTGCTGCCGACCGGATGCCGGAGCTTCACGTGTTCCCATGTGTCTTCCACGGCTTCCTATTGGAACAAGAGGCGGTCGCTCACCGAAATTCGGGGCGTCACCTGAATCTCCAGGGAGCCCGCGCACTCGCCCGTGTGGAATTCGATTGAAATCCCCTTGGCCGAATTCCCTGAGGCGAAGGAGAGACGCGTCGCGCCTTCACGGAAGACGTCCAGCATCTCGACCCCCTGATCGTTCACCCAGCGGATCCTCACCGACCTCCCCACCGCATCGTAGGAAAAGAGAATCGACTGCCCTGCGTCATCGTGCAGGGTGAGAACCCGCGCGCCGCTCTCGTCCGCGTCCGGCCATTCACCGGTGGCCTCGTAGACCTCTTCATCGTCCGGGGTCAAGAACTCTCGGTACATGTTTGCCTTCACTTTTCAACGTACTTCGGCCAGTGACTCAGCTCGCCGTGAATGCTGACATTCGGTCCGCTGCCACGGAAGATGACGGTGGACAGCCTCTGTCCACCGTCCGGCAGGATCTCCCAGGTGCTCTCGACACCAAGGGCTCCGTGGGGACCGTAGAGGACTGATTCGGTCACACCGAACTCACCGCTTCCGCCGGGCCACTCCTTGCTGAACGTGCGCCCGAACGGCTGCTGGGCGGCATCGCTCAGGTGACCGGTGACGTACTCCCGCATCGCCGGAGTGTCCGGTATTCCGATCCGGTTGAGTTGCAGTTCGTTCTGGAGCGCCCTCGGCGAGTTGTGCGTGTTCGGCTTGATGTCCTTGTTGAACAGGTAATCGAGCTTTCGGGGGTCGACCTCTGCCTTTCCCGCGCTCCCTTCCCCCTTGTACGGAGAAAGGCCGAGCGGGTCCGTCCAGGTGTGCGGGTTGTGGACGTAGAGGGCCGGGTTGGGCGCGGGATCGAGACCGAGCGGATCCGGAGTGAGATAGCGGCCCGTGGCCGGGTCGTAGTGGCGGAAGACGTTGTAGTGGAGGCCGGTTTCCGGGTCGTAGTACTGGCCGGGGAAGCGGAGGGGGGTGTACGTGGTGCTGGTGCGGGGCCAGGCGGTGGTGCCCCAGAGGGTGGCGCGGGAGCGCCAGGCGGTGCGGCCGGTCTCGTCGATGAGTTCGGTGGGGGTGCCGACGAGATCGGTGGCGATGGCGAAGAAGCGGCGGTCGATCTCCGTCCGGCGGTCGTCGGCCGTGAGGATGCGTTCGGTCTGGGACAGCGGGGCCAGGCCGCGATGGTCCCAGGTGAGGGCGACCGTGTTCGGGTCGTCGGTGTGGTGGGTGGTCTGTTCGCAGAGGGTGGAGCCGTCCCAGGTGAAGCGGGTCTCCTCGGCCACCTGTCCGTCGGTGGTGAGGCGTTGCTTCGCGGTACGGCGGCCGAGCGGGTCGTAGCGGTAGCGCCAGCGGGTGCCGTCGGGGGTGGTGACGGAGGTCAGGCGGCTCTCTGTGTCCCAGGTGTAGTGCCAGGTGTCGGGCTTGCGGGAGAGCCGGGTCTTCCGGCGCAGGGTGATCCGGCCGAGGGCGTCGTACTCGAAGCGGACGTCTCCGGCGCGGGTGAGGGTGGTGCCGGTGTAGGCGCGGGAGCCGGTGGCCTCGGTGCCGGGGTGGGCGGGGGGCCAGGTGGCGGAGGTCTGGTTGCCGGCGTCGTCGTAGGTGTAGCGCTCGGTCCAGTTCTGAGCGTGGACGGCGGTGACGCGGCCCGCCGCGTCGAGGTCGAAGGTGCGGGTGCCGGACTTCCGGTCGGCGACGGATACGAGGTGGCCGTCGGCGCGGTAGGTGTAGGCGCGGCTGTTGACGGCCCGGGTTCCGGCGTCGATGTGCTGGGCGGTGAGGCGTCCGGCCTCGTCCCAGGCGGAGGTCATGGTCAGCGCGTCGTCGTAGGCGCGGGTGAGTTCGCGCCCTGCGTCGTCGTGGGTGAAGTCGATGCGGTGGCCGCCGCTGGTGAGGCTGCGGGCGAGGCCGTCGGGGCCGTACGTGTAGGAGGTGACGTGGCCCGTGGGGGTGGTGCGCCGGGTGCGGCGGCCCAGGACGTCATAGGTGTACGTGGTCGGGCGGCCGTCGACCAGTTCCGTCTTGATGAGTCCTCGGCGGTCGTACTGGTAGCGGAGCTCGCTGTCCGGGTCCACGGCTTCGAGCAGGCGTCCGGCCCGGTCGTAGGCGTACGTCGTGACCCGGCCGTCGACGTCCTTGCGGATCACCTGGCCGAGCGGGTCGCGTTCGTACGCGATGGTCCCGCCGAGGGCGTCGGTGCGGGCGGTGAGCCTGCCCGCCGCGTCCATGTCGTAGGTGAGGGTGCGGCCGTCGAAGTCGGTCTCGGAGACGAGGCGGCCCGCCGCGTCGTACTCGTAGGTCCAGGCCAGTCCCTGCGGGTTGATGACGCGGGTGAGGCGCAGTTCGTGGTCGTGCTCGAACTCGTGGCGGGCGCCGTCCGGTCCGGTGCGGGCGGCGAGGAGGTCGAAGTGGGTGTACTCGAAGCGGGAGACGCCGCCCGACGCGTCGGTGTGGGTGAGCGCGTTGCCCTCGCCGTCGTACGTCCATGATTCGGTGGCGCCGTCGGGTGCGGTGCGCCGGGCGAGCTGCCCGTCGGGGTGCCACTCCAGGCGGGTGACGCCGCCGGCCGGGTCGGTGACGCGGACCGGCCGGCCGAGGCCGTCCCGGTCGGTGCGGGTGACGGCGCCGGTGGGGCCGGTCACCCGCACGGTCAGGCCGGCCGCGTCGCACTCCACCCGGGTCGTGGCGCCGAGGGCGTCGGTGACCGAGGTGAGCCGGCCGGCGGTGTCGTAGGTGTAGCGGGTGGTGGCGCCGGCCGGGGCGGTGACCGAGGTGCGGTTGCCGCGTTCGTCGAACTCCTGGAGCACCCGGCTGCCGTCCGGGCCGATGATCTCCACCGGCAGGCCGGACGGGTCGCGCACGGTGCGCAGTTCGCCGCCGTCGGGGCCGGTGGTGGCGACGAGTCGGTCGTCCTCGTCGTAGGAGAAGGCGGTGCGCAGGCCCAGCGGGTCGGTCCGGGAGTGCAGGTTGCCGTGGGGGGTGTGGGTGAACCGGGTGGTGTGGCCGAGCGGGTCGGTGACGGCGAGCGGGAGGCAGCCGGGGCCGAAGAGGTGGCGGGTGCTGTGGCCGTCGGCGGTGGTGAGCGTCGTGGTGCGGTGGCCGGTCTCGGGGTCGGGTTCGGTGTACGCCAGGGTGATCTGTACGTGCCCGGCCTCGCCGCCCTCCGCGACGACGCGGTCCTGGTCGTCGTAGACGTAGTCGTAGCGGCTGTCGTTGGAGTCGATCCAGGCGATGACGCGGCGGCGGTCGTCGTAGACGAAGGTGGTCGTGGTGCCGGACGGCTTGGTGACGGTGGTGAGGGCGCCGTCCGTGTAGCCGTAGCTCATCAGGGGCAGGTCCGCGCCGTCCTCGCCCGCGCCGGCCAGGGACAGGGCGGTGATCCGGCCGTCGGCGGTCGTCAGGTTCAGCCGCCGGCCCGCGGAGTGGACCAGGGCCAGCGGCAGCCCGTCCTCGGCGCGGTCGACGCTGATCCGGTGGCCGTTGCGGTCGGTGATCTCGCCGAGCCAGGCCACGCCGTCGCCCCCGGGCTCCGCGCCGGACGGGCCGTCGAAGTCGAGGACCAGGCCGCTGTCGGGGTCGGTGACCGTGTAGTCGCCGTTCCCGTCGCGGGCCAGCAGCGTGCGGGCCCGCCCCGACTCCGGCCGGACGGGCGCGCCGGGGGCCGGGTGCGGGTAGCGGATCAGGAGCCCGTCGGCGGTGACGTGGACGACGCCGACGGAGTCGATCAGCAGGCGTTCGTCGACGGTGGAGGTCCAGGACGGTCCCAGGAAGCGGCCGGCGGTCAGGCCGGACTCGGTGCGGCGGGTGAACAGCAGCGGCAGGATGCCGGGGATCACGACGTCGGTCTGCGGCAGGAACATCCGGCCCGACGCGAGGTCGACCGGGTCGGTGCCGTCGGTGACGCGGCGGCCGTCGGGCCGGGTGTGGGTGCCCTCCGGGGCGTCGTCCGCCAGCCGCCGCAGCCGGGCGATGTCGGACGCCTCGTCGACGACGCGCAGGCCCTTCACCGCGGCGCCGCCGCCTCCCGTGGCGACGGTCAGCGCGAGGTCGGGGATCAGCCGGCCGACGCCCTCGGCCGGGTCCTTCATGAAGTCCTTGACCATCTGGCTGCCGGTGCCGACCGGGTCGTTGACGGCGACCACCAGACCGGCGGCCAGACTGTTGAGCGAGGTCACGTACTCGGCCGGGTGCGTGAGGTTGTACGGGTCCATCGGGTTGATGCCGCGCACGAAGTTGACGATGCCCGCCGACGCCTTGATGATCCCGCCGTCCAGGTGCATCCCCATGACCTGGGACTCCTCGAACCCGTCCCGCACCTGCTCCGCGTACGACGGCTTCTCCGGCGCCATGTCGCGCGCCGCCCGCACCGCCGTGCGCGCGGTCTCCGCCGCCGTGTTGCGCTGCTTGCGGGCCTCGGCCAGGAGATCCTGCGCGTCCTGCATCAGCTTCCTGCCCGGGTCGGTGAACGTCGACGCGGGCCTCGGGGGCAGGGTGGACGGATCGCGCTTGTCGGCCGGCTGGGCGTTGTAGCGCTCGACCGCGCTGTTGTAGGCGTCCACCTTCTCGCGGTGGGCGTCCGCAGCGTCCTCGGAGGCCTTCACCCCCTCCTTCCACTTGTCGATCGCCGTCTGCGCCTGACCCTGCGCCCAGGTGACGGTGTCCGCGAACGCGTCGAGCGCGTCCAGCGCCTTCGTACTGGCATCGGCGGCGGCGTACCACTTGGGCGGCTGGGTGCTCACCGCGGTGCGCAGGGCGTCGGCCGTCTCCCCCTTGAGCTCACCGGAGTTCAGGCCCTTGAGCCCGTCCCCGGTGCCGTCGAAGGCCGACTGGAACGCGCGCAGCTTCGCGACCGTGGCGTTGATCTTGCTGGGGCTGCCATAGATCAGCTTCGTCTTGTCCTCGGTCTGGCCGAGGTCCATCTCGTCGACCTCGGCGCCCATCCGGTTGGCGACCGAGCGGGACTGCTCGCGCACCCAGTCCGCACCGGACTCCCAGCCGACGTCGTCCAGCCGGTCGGCCGTCCAGTTCCCCGCGTCCTCGACGCGGTCACCGGCCCACTCCAGGCCGTCCTCGACCGCGTCCTCGACCGAGTCCGGCGTGAGGTCGCTGATGATGTCGCCGATACCCACGGTCAGTTGCCCCCCGGCTCACTCTGCTGCTGCGCCTGCTGCGCGCGTTCCTCCGGCGACGGGCCGAAGGTCTGGTCCAGCGCCTGGTCGAACCGGTCGTCGGAGATACCGAGCGCGCTGTTGAGCAGGTCGGACTGCCGGCCCCCGTAGCCCTCGGTGAGGACCGTGCGGCCGGTGTCCTTCCAGGTCTGCCCCATGTCCTGGCCGGCCTTCTCGAACGACTCCGGGCTGTAGTCCGGGTTCAGGTAGTCCGGCGTGAGGATGTCGCCCCAGCCCTGCTGCGCGATCTCCTCCTCGCTCGCGTGCGGGTTCCCGCCGAACAGGGCGTTGGCGCCCACCTTCATCGTGCCCGCGAGGTACTGGTCGTTCTCCCACTGCGTGCCCGCCGCCAGACCGAGGCGGTCCGCGAGCCCACTGGCGTCCCGCACCAACGCCCGTACGCCCCACTCCCAGCGCTCGCAGAAGTCCTCGAAGTCCACCGACAGACCGTGGTGCCCGGCCTCCATCCCGGTCATCGCCAGCTCCGAGAACCCCTTGCCCATCACCGAACCCGTGGCACCGCCCAGGTCCCCCAGCTCGTCGATCGTCGAGTTCAGCCCCTTGGTGAACTTCGCGACCGACGACTTGTCCAGATGCAGATCCGCCCCGTCGCCGCTCACGCCCGCACCTCCCGCGCCTCACCGGCGTCGACGGCGACCGCCTCGGGGACGATCCCGACGACCGGCGGGAAGAACATCGCCCCGTCCTCCGTCGCGACGTCCACGGCCAGACCGGCGGGCTCACCCAGCGCCGGCAGGATCTCGTCCACGATCCGCGCGCCCAGCAGCGCCGCGTAGTCCATGGGCCGGTCGCCCGGGGCGTGGTGCCGGGCGAACCGGGCCAGGGCCGCCTCGTCCGTGAACCCGTGGATCCACCGCACCCCGCCCAGCCGCGCCGACCACAGACGGTCCCCGGCCATCGGGACCAGGAGGACCGCACGCCGCATCTCCCCGACCAGCGCCCGCGGGTCCCCTGCCCCGTTCCTCCGCTCGGCCACGCGCTCGGCGAGCGCTGCCCCTGATCGCTCCACGGTCCCTCCCCCTTCGGCGGCAACTCACGACACCGTAGATCAGGACGCCCGACAGGACCGAGACGGTTCTCACCGAGCCGTTGTTCCGGCGGGCGGCGGGTCCGGCCGTCCCCGGACGGACCGGGCCGGGCTCGCGGGCTGATCCGAACGAAAGGCCATAGGCTTCGAAGTTGGAAGCTGATCGGACGGCGAGCGGGAGAGCGCGGGATGACCATGGTGCCGGGGCGCAGGAGCAGCACGTTCACCCGACTGCTGCGGCACGGTTTCACCGACCCGTCCGCCGCCGAACGCCTCCTCGACCTGCCCGACCTCTCCTCCGTACGCACCGATTCCGTGCTCCTCGACGCGCTCGGGGCCACCGCCGACCCCGATCTCGCGCTGCGCGGCCTGGTCCGGCTCGTCGAGGCGGAGGAGGCGGGGGAGCGGCAGATCCTGCTGGACACCCTCGTCACCGCCAAGCCCCTGCGGGACCGGCTGCTCGGGGTGCTCGGGGCCTCCGAGGCGCTCGGCGACCATCTGGCCCGCCATCCCCGGGACTGGCAGGCGCTCGTCACGTACGAGGCCGCCGATCTGCACCCCGGGGTCGCCGAATTCGAGCGGGAGCTGGCCGGGGCGGACGACCGGGACGCCCTGCGCGTCGGCTACCGGCGGTGCCTGCTGTCCATCGCGGCCCGGGACGTCTGCGGTACCACCGACCTCGCCGAGACCGCCGCCGAACTCGCCGACCTCGCCACCGCGACCCTGCGGGCCGCCCTCCGCATCGCTTCCGCCGCCGCCCCCGACGACGCCGCGCGGTGCCGGCTCGCCGTCATCGCGATGGGCAAGTGCGGCGGCCACGAGCTGAACTACGTGTCCGACGTCGACGTCATCTTCGTCGCGGAACCGGCCGACGGCGCCGAGGAGAGCAAGGCCATGCAGGCCGCCACCCGGCTCGCCTCCCACCTCATGCGGATCTGCTCCGACACGACCGTCGAGGGCACCATCTGGCCCGTCGACGCCAACCTCCGCCCCGAGGGCCGCAACGGGCCCCTCGTGCGCACGCTCTCCTCGCACCTCGCGTACTACCAGCGCTGGGCCAAGACGTGGGAGTTCCAGGCGCTCCTGAAGGCCCGGCCGGTGGCCGGTGACGCCGCGCTCGGCGCCGAGTACCTCGAGGCCGTGTCGCCGCTCGTCTGGCAGGCCGCCGACCGGGAGAACTTCGTCCCCGACGTGCAGAAGATGCGCCGCCGCGTCGTCGACACCATCCCCGCCGACCGCGTCGACCGGGAGCTGAAGCTGGGTCCCGGCGGGCTGCGGGACGTCGAGTTCGCCGTCCAGCTCCTCCAGCTCGTCCACGGCCGCAGCGACCCCGACCTGCGCCGCGGATCGACCCTGGAGGCGCTGGGGGCGCTCGCCGGGGGCGGTTACGTGGGGCGCGTCGACGCCGTCCAGATGGACGACGCCTACCGCTTCCTGCGTGCCATGGAGCACCGCATCCAGCTCTACCGGCTGCGCCGCACCCACCTCGTCCCCGACGAGGCGTCCGACCTGCGCCGTCTCGGCCGCTCCCTCGGGCTGCGCACCGACCCCATCGCCGAGCTCAACCAGGCGTGGCGGCGGCACGCCTCCGTGGTGCGCCGGCTGCACGAGAAGCTGTTCTACCGGCCGCTGCTCGACGCCGTCGCCCAGCTCGCGCCCGGCGAGTCCCGGCTCAGCACCGAGGCCGCCACCGCCCGTCTCGTGGCCCTCGGTTACGAGGACCCGGCGGCCGCGCTGCGCCACCTGGAGGCCCTCTCCTCCGGGGTCTCCCGCAAGGCCGCCATCCAGCGCACCCTGCTGCCCGTGCTGCTCGGCTGGTTCGCGGACTCCGCCGACCCGGACGCCGGGCTCCTCGGCTTCCGCAAGGTGTCCGACGCGCTCGGCAAGACCCCCTGGTACCTGCGGCTGCTGCGCGACGAGGGCGCTGCGGCGGAGAACCTCGCCCGGGTGCTGTCGGCCGGCCGGCTCGCCCCCGACCTGCTGCTGCGCGCCCCCGAGGCCGTCTCCATCCTCGGTGACCCGCAGGGCCTCGCTCCCCGCAGCCGGGAGCACCTGGAGCAGGAGGTGCTGGCCGCCGTCGGGCGTGCGGACGACGCGGAGACGGCCGTCGCGGTGGTGCGCGGGGTGCGCAGGCGCGAGCTGTTCCGCACGACGGCCGCCGACCTCATCGGCTCGTACGGTACGGAGGACAGCCCCGCCGAGTCCGACCCCGGCGCCCTCGTCGACCGGGTCGGCGGCGCCGTCACCGACATCAACGCCGTCACCATCGCCGGCGCGCTGCGGGCCGCCGTCCGCGCGGAGTGGGGCGACACCCTGCCCACCCGGTTCGCGGTCATCGGCATGGGCCGTTTCGGCGGGCATGAGCTGGGCTACGGCTCCGACGCGGACGTCCTCTTCGTCCACGAGCCGCGCGAGGGCGTCGACGAGCAGGAGGCGAGCCGGGCCGCGAGCCGGGTGGTCTCCGAGATGCGCCGGCTCCTCCAGCTGCCCACCGCGGACCCGCCGCTCGTCATCGACCCGGACCTGCGCCCGGAGGGCAGGAACGGGCCCCTCGTACGCACCCTGAAGTCGTACGACGCGTACTACCGGCGCTGGTCGCTGGGCTGGGAGAGCCAGGCCCTGCTGCGGGCCGAGCCGATGGCCGGGGACCGGGAGCTGGGGGCGGACTTCGTCGCGCTGATCGACCCGCTGCGGTATCCGGAGGGCGGCCTCGGGGAGGACGCGGTCCGCGAGATCCGGCGGCTCAAGGCCCGGATGGAGTCCGAGCGGCTGCCGCGCGGCGCGGACCCGGCACTCCACACGAAGCTGGGGCGCGGCGGGCTGAGCGACGTCGAGTGGACGGTCCAGCTGATGCAGATGCAGCACGGCCGCTCCGTGCCGGGCCTGCGCACCACCCGTACCCGCGCCGCCCTGGCCGCGGCCTGTGCGGCGGGCCTCATCCCCGAGGAGGACGCCCGGACCCTGGACGAGGCGTGGGTCCTGGCCACACGGGTCCGCAACGCGGTGATGCTCGTACGGGGGCGGCCGGGCGACACGTTCCCCTCGGTGCCGCGCGAGCTGACCGCGGTGGGGCGGTACCTGGGGTACGAGGAGGGGCACGTGGGGGACATGCTGGACGACTACCGCCGGGTCACGCGGCGGGCGCGGGGGGTCGTGGAGGAGCGGTTCTACGGGGGGTGACCGCGTGGCCGCCGGGGGTTTTCGGGGCGCTGCCCCGGACCCCGCTCCTCAATCGCCGGAGGGGCTCGAAAGTGCCGTCTCGCGTCGCTGGGGCCCGAGCGCGCTGAGGCGCGGTCGCCGTCCCGCCTTCGGCGGGATGCGTTTCGGGAGGTGGTGCGGCAGCGCTCCGTACCACGCGTAGGACACCGCGTAGCCGAAGGCCAGGCAGGCCATGCCGCCCACCGCGTCCAGCCAGAAGTGGTTAGCCGTCGCCACGATGACGACCAGGGTGACCATGGGGTACAGCAGTCCCAGGATGCGGGCCCAGGGGGCCGAGGCCAGGGCGAAGACGGTGAGGCCGCACCACAGGGACCAGCCGATGTGCATCGAGGGCATCGCCGCGTACTGGTTGGACATGTTCTTGAAGTTGCCCGAGGCCATCGAACCCCAGGTCTGGTGGACCAGGACCGTGTCGATGAAGTGGCCGCCGTTCATCAGGCGGGGCGGCGCCAACGGGTACAGGTAGTAGCCGAGGAGAGCGACACCCGTGGTCGCGAACAGGGCCAGGCGGGCTGCCGCGTACCGGCCCGGATGCCGACGGAACAACCATACGAGCACACTTATCGTGACGATGAAGTGCAGGGTCGCGTAGTAGTAGTTCATCGAGACGATGAGCCATGTCACCGAGTTCACCGCCTGGTTGACCGACCCCTCGACCGCGATGCCGAGGAAGCGCTCGACCGACCACAGCCAGTCCGCGTTGGCCAGCGCGGCGGCCTTCTGCTCGGGAACCGCGTTGCGCACCAGCGAGTACAGCCAGTAACTCACCGCCACGAGCAGGATTTCGAACCAGAGACGGGGCCGCCGGGGCGACCGGGGGGAGCGCAGCCGGGAGATGACGTGATGGAGTGGCCTGTCGAGCGCCCTGCCGAGCCCGGGTGCGTGACCGGTCTGCTTGGTGTTCGCCTCGGGGGCCGCCTCGTTCACGATGGGTGAGGGGGTGGCCTCCGTGCGGCCTTCCTGTCGTTTCACGCTCAATTCACCCATAGGGACAGAGTCTGCCAGATTCGCCCTCTCTGCCCGATGATCCTCCGGCGGGGCGCGAGTTGCACGTCCGGCGGGGCGCCTGAAGGCGGGCGGAAGGGCTCCCTGGGCAGGCGGAAACGGGCGGGCGGAAGCCTCCGCGGCGCCCGCCCGCGTGCGACAGGACGCCTACGCGCCGGCGTGCGATCCTGGAAGAGCGGGCGGGGTCGTGGTGGCCGTGTCCGGCCCGGGGCCCGCGGCCGTGGAGCCGCGTACGACCAGCTCCGGCATGAAGACGAACTCGCTGTGCGGGGCGGGGGTGCCGCCGATCTCCTCCAGGAGCGTGCGCACCGCGGCCTGGCCCATCGCCGTGACCGGCTGGCGGATCGTGGTCAGCGGCGGGTCGGTGAACGCTATGAGCGGCGAGTCGTCGTAACCCACGACCGACAGGTCGCGCGGGACCTCGCGGGAGAGCCGGCGGGCGGCCCTGATCGCGCCGAGCGCCATCATGTCGCTCGCGCACACCACCGCCGTGCAGCCCCGCTCCATCAGCGCGGACGCGGCGGCCTGACCGCCCTCCAGCGCGTACAGGGAGTGCTGGATCAGCTCCTCGACCTCGTCCGCCGTGAGGTTCAACTGCTCCCGCATCGTGGCGTGGAAGCCCTCGATCTTCCGGAGCACGGGCACGAAACGCTTCGGGCCGACCGCGAGTCCGATCCGGGTGTGGCCCAGCGACACCAGGTGCGTCACCGCCAGCCGCATCGCGGCCCGGTCGTCCGGGGAGATGAAAGGTGCCTGCACCTTGGGCGAGAAGCCGTTGACCAGGACGAAGGGGACGCCCTGGGCGCGCAGTTGCTCGTAGCGGCCCATGTCGGCGGAGGTGTCGGCGTGCAGCCCGGAGACGAAGATGATCCCGGAGACGCCCCGGTCGACCAGCATCTCGGTCAGCTCGTCCTCGGTGGAGCCGCCCGGGGTCTGGGTCGCCAGGACGGGGGTGTAGCCCTGCCGGGTCAGCGCCTGCCCGATGACCTGGGCGAGCGCCGGGAAGATCGGGTTCTCCAGCTCGGGCGTGATCAGGCCGACGAGCCCCGCGCTGCGCCTGCGCAGACGTACGGGCCGTTCGTAGCCGAGGACGTCGAGCGCGGCGAGGACGGATTCGCGGGTGGCAGCGGCTACCCCGGGCTTGCCGTTCAGTACGCGGCTGACCGTCGCTTCGCTGACCCCCGCCTGAGTTGCGATATCGGCAAGCCGTGCGGTCATGGCAATGGACTGTACCGGGAGCGGGTCGGATTGCCCACCATGCGCAGGAATCGGGAGGGACCGCCCCGAGGTGCCCGGAGCGGCGGCCCGTGGCCTCCGATGGCAACGTCTTGCAAGGTCTTGCGGGCCCGCTTCGTCTGCTGCGGTCAGATCGTCGCACTGCTGAATCGGGGCTGGTGGGCCCTCTGTGGCAGGGGTCGGGGAGTTTCGTCAAGTGGCTTGACGGCAACCTTGCGGACACGCCAATGTAACGATCACCGGAGCTTGCAGAAATATTCCGCAAGGTCTTTCGGTCGTCTTTCATCCTTGTTACGTTCACGTCGACCCGGCGCCGCGACGGAGCGGTACGGCAGTTGAAGGAGTTCAGATGCGACGTGGCATAACGGCCACCGCCCTGGTCGCGGCCCTGGCGCTCGCGGCGACCGCCTGCGGCAGCGACGACAAGTCCGACAGCACCTCCAAGAGCTCCGGCGAGCTCTCCGGCACCGTGACGTGGTGGGACACCTCCACCGCGGGCAGTGAGGACAAGGTCTTCAAGAAGATCGCCGAGGGGTTCGAGAAGCTGCACCCGAAGGTCGACGTCACGTACGTCAACGTGCCCTTCGGTGACGCGCAGAACAAGTTCAAGAACGCGGCGCAGGCGGGCTCCGGCGCCCCCGACGTGATCCGCTCCGAGGTCGCCTGGACGCCGGAGTTCGCGGACCTCGGTTACCTCGCCCCGCTCGACGGCACCCCCGCCCTGCAGAAGCAGGACGACTTCCTGAAGCAGGCCGCCGCGTCCACCCAGTACAACGGCAAGACGTACGCGGTGCCGCAGGTGATCGACTCCATGGGCGTCTTCTACAACAAGAAGATCTTCAAGGAGGCCGGCGTCGAGGTTCCCACCACCATCGACGAGCTGAAGTCCGTCTCCAAGAAGATCAAGTCGAAGACCGGCAAGACCGGCTTCTACCTGCGCGGCGACGACGCCTACTGGTTCCTGTCCTTCCTGTACGGCGAGGGCGGCGACATGGTCAGCGCCACCGACAAGGCCGTCACCATCGACGACGCGGCCGGCGTCAAGGCCATGAAGGTCGTCAAGGACCTGGTCGACTCGGGCACCGCCAAGACGGACGCCACCGACGGCTGGGAGAACATGCAGGCGTCGTTCAAGAACGGCGACGTCGCGATGATGATCAACGGCCCGTGGGCCGTGGCCGACACGTACACCGGCAAGGAGTTCAAGGACAAGGCCAACCTGGGCGTCGCCCCGGTCCCGGCCGGCTCCGCCGCCCAGGGCGCCCCGCAGGGCGGCCACAACCTGGCCGTCTACGCCGGTTCCAAGAACCTGGACGCCTCCTACGCCTTCGTCGACTACATGACCTCCGCCGACACGCAGGCCCAGGTCACCAAGGAACTGAACCTCCTGCCGACCCGCACCTCCGCCTACGCCAAGGAGGCCGTCGTCGACAACGAGATCGTCGGCTTCTTCAAGCCGGTCGTCGAGAGCGCCGTCGAGCGCCCCTGGATCCCGGAGACCGGCAGCCTCTTCGCGCCGCTCGTCACCGAGTACACCAAGGTCCTCACCGGACAGACGACCCCGGAGAAGGCGGTCAAGGCGACCGGCGACTCCTACCGCAAGCTCCTCAAGGGCTGGAAGTAACTCAGGAAGGCAGGCCGGCTGATGGCTGTCCACACCAGCCAGTCGGTGGCGAAGGCCGCGGGCGACGACGTCGCCCGCGGCCGGAGCCGCGGTACTGGTAACCCCCCGCCGCCGGGACGGATACGGCGGGCCCTGTCGACGCACTGGTACGCCTGGACGATGGTGGCCCCGGTCGTCGTCGTGATCGGCGTGATCATCGGTTACCCGCTGGTCCGCGGCATCTACCTGTCGCTGACCGACGCCAACGAGCGCAACGTCGCACGGTCCATCGGTGTCAACCACCTGCCCGCCACGTACGAGTTCGTCGGCCTGGACAACTACGCCGACGCCCTCACCGGCGACCAGTTCCTCGGCACGCTCGGGTGGACGCTGGTGTGGACGATCTCCTGCGTGGCCATCACCTTCGGCCTCGGCATGGCGCTGGCGAACATCCTCAACCGGAGGATCGCCGGCCGCTCCGCCTACCGGATGGCGCTCATCCTGCCCTGGGCCATCCCCGGCTTCGTCTCCGTCTTCGCCTGGCGCTTCCTCTACAACCAGGACCGCGGGCTGCTCAACAAGATCCTCGCCGGCGGCGGCATCGACGGGATCGACTGGCTGGGCGACCCCACCATCGCCAAGGTCTCCGTCATCGTCGTCAACGTGTGGCTCGGCGTGCCGTTCATGATGGTCGCCCTGCTCGGCGGCCTCCAGTCCATCCCCAGCGAGCAGTACGAGGCCGCGGAGATGGACGGCGCCACCGCCTGGCAGCGCTTCCGCCATGTCACGCTGCCCGGACTGCGGCCGGTCTCCACGACCGTGATCCTGCTCTCCACCATCTGGACCTTCAACATGTTCCCGGTGATCTTCCTGCTCACCCGCGGCGGACCCGGCGAGGCCACCCAGATCCTGGTCACCCAGGCGTACAAGTTCTCCTTCGAGATCAGCCCGCGCGACTTCGCGCAGTCCTCCACCTGGGGCGTGCTGATCCTCGTACTCCTGCTGATCTTCGCCGCGGTCTACCGGCGAGTCCTGCGCACCCAGGGAGACGACTGGTGACCACCGCACCCGCCCCCACCGCACCCGCACCCGCCCCCGCCGCGCGGCGCTCCGCGACGCGCCCGGCCAGGGTCCGCCCGCGCGGCGAGCGTTCGCCGCTGGCCTCCACCGCACTGCACCTGACGCTGATCGTCGCGTCCGTGATCGCCGTCTTCCCCGTGCTGTGGGTCCTGCTCACCTCGCTGAAGCCCGCCGAGCTCGCCACCACCACGGACTTCTTCAAGGAAACGACGTTCGAGAACTACACGAACCTCATCCAGGACACGAAGTTCCTGACCTGGTTCGGCAACTCGCTGCTCGTCGCGGGCCTCACCACGCTCATCGGCGTCATCGTCTCCGCCTCCACCGGCTACGCCGTCAGCCGCTTCCGCTTCCCCGGCAAGCGCGGGCTGATGTGGACGCTGCTGATCACCCAGATGTTCCCGGTCGCCGTCCTCATCGTGCCGATCTACAACATCATGGCGGGCATGGGGCTGCTCAACAAGCCCGCCGGTCTCGTCATCACGTACCTGACCATCTCGGTGCCGTTCTGCGCCTGGATGATGAAGGGCTTCTTCGACACCATCCCGCGCGAGATCGACGAGTCGGGGCAGGTCGACGGCCTCACCCCGTTCGGCACGTTCTGGCGGCTCATCCTGCCGCTGGCCAAGCCGGGCCTCGCGGTCACCGCGTTCTACTCCTTCATCACCGCCTGGGGCGAGGTGGCGTACGCCTCCGCCTTCATGGTCGGGGAGGACAACCTCACCCTCGCGGGCGGACTCCAGCTGTTCGTCAACCAGTACGGCGCCCAGTGGGGTCCGATGACCGCCGCGTCCGTACTGATCGCGATACCCGCGGCCCTGGTGTTCCTGTTCGCGCAGAAGCACCTCGTCACCGGCATGTCCGCCGGAGCCGTCAAGGGCTGAGCGGCAGCACGCCCGTACGCCCCGACCCGCACGCACCAGTCACGGTGGCGCCGGCATCCCGACCCGGTCCCGGCGCCACCCCCCACCCAGACACCCCAGGGACGACATGACCCAGCACCTCGCTGCCCCCTCCACCGGCACGTCCGACGACGCCGTGGGCCACCGCACCGGCTGGTGGCAGGACGCGGTGATCTACCAGGTCTATCCGCGCAGCTTCGCCGACGGCGACGGCGACGGCATGGGCGACCTCGCAGGCGTACGCGCCAGACTCCCGTACCTCAGGGAGCTCGGCGTCGACGCGGTCTGGCTCAGCCCGTTCTACGCGTCCCCGCAGGCCGACGCCGGCTACGACGTCGCCGACTACCGGGCCATCGACCCGATGTTCGGCAGCCTGCTGGACGCCGACGCGCTGATCCGCGACGCCCACGGCCTCGGTCTGCGGATCATCGTCGACCTGGTGCCCAACCACTCCTCCGACCAGCACGAGTGGTTCAAGCGCGCGCTCGCCGAGGGGCCCGGCTCCGCCCTGCGCGACCGCTACCACTTCCGCCCCGGCAAGGGCGCCGACGGCGAACTCCCGCCCAACGACTGGGAGTCCATCTTCGGCGGCCCCGCCTGGACCCGTACGGTGAACCCGGACGGCACCCCCGGCGAGTGGTACCTCCACCTCTTCGCACCCGAGCAGCCCGACTTCAACTGGGAGCACCCGGCCGTCGCCGACGAGTTCCGCTCGATCCTGCGCTTCTGGCTCGACATGGGCGTCGACGGCTTCCGCGTCGACGTCGCGCACGGCCTCGTCAAGGCCGAGGGGCTGCCCGACCTCGGCACCCACGACCAGCTGAAGCTCCTCGGAAACGACGTCATGCCGTTCTTCGACCAGGACGGGGTGCACGAGATCTACCGCAGCTGGCGCACCATCCTGGACGAGTACCCCGGGGAGAGGATCGCGGTCGCGGAGGCCTGGACCCCGACCGTCGAGCGCACCGCCAACTACGTGCGCCCCGACGAGATGCACCAGGCGTTCAACTTCCAGTACCTGGCCACCGCCTGGGACGCCGCCGCGCTCCGCGAGGTCATCGACAGCTCGCTCGACGCGATGCGGCCCGTCGGCGCCCCCACCACCTGGGTGCTCTCCAACCACGACGTCACCCGGCACGCCACCCGGTTCGCCAACCCGCCCGGCCTCGGCACCCAGATCCGCACCCCCGGCGACCGCGAGCTCGGCCTGCGCCGGGCCCGCGCGGCCAGCCTGCTGATGCTCGCGCTGCCCGGCTCCGCCTACGTCTACCAGGGCGAGGAGCTCGGCCTGCCCGATGTCACCGACCTGCCCGACGAGGCCCGCCAGGACCCGTCGTTCTTCCGGGCCGACGGCCAGGACGGCTTCCGCGACGGCTGCCGCGTCCCCATCCCGTGGACCCGCGAGGGCGCTTCGTACGGCTTCGGCGCGGGCGGCAGCTGGCTCCCGCAGCCCACCGGCTGGGGCGAGCTGAGCGTCGAGGCGCAGACCGGCGCGGCCGGCTCCACCCTGGAGCTGTACCGGGCCGCCATCGCCGCGCGCCGGGCGCACCCCGGGCTCGGCGCGGGTGCCGACGTGCGGTGGCTGGACGTCCCGGCGGGGCTGCTGGCCTTCGCCCGCCCCGGCTTCGTCTGCACCGTCAACACCACGGGCGCCCCGGTCCGCATCCCCGTACCGGGCACGGTCCTGCTGTCCAGCGCCCCGGTCGAGACCGACGGCGACACGGTCGAGCTGCCCGCGGACACCACGGTGTGGTGGACGGTGTGACGACCGTCCCCCTGCCGCGGGGCCCCGGCGCGGGCGGTGCGCTGAGGCTGTCGGACATCGCCGGCCAGGCGTCCGTCAGCGAGGCGACCGTCAGCCGGGTCCTCAACGGCAAGCCGGGCGTCGCGGACACCACGCGGCAGCGGGTGCTCGCGGCGCTCGACATCCTGGGCTACGAACGGCCCGTGCGGCTGCGGCAGCGCAGCGCCGGCCTGATCGGGCTGGTGACCCCCGAGCTCACCAACCCGATCTTCCCGGCGTTCGCCCAGTCCGTGGAGCAGGTCCTCGCCGGACACGGCTACACGCCGGTGCTCTGCACCCAGCTGCCCGGCGGGGCCACCGAGGACGAACTCGTCGAGCAGCTCGTCGAGCGCGGCGTCGGCGGCATCGTGTTCCTGTCCGGGCTGCACGCCGACACCTCGGCCGACCCGGCGCGCTACGCCGCGCTGACCGAGCGCGGCGTGCCGTTCGTCCTGATCAACGGCTACAACGAGCGCATCAGCGCCCCGTTCGTCTCGCCCGATGACCACGCCGCCGTGCGGATGGCCGTGAGCCACCTCGCCGAACTCGGCCACCGCCGGGTCGGTCTCGCCATCGGACCGCAGCGCTATGTGCCCTCCCGGCGCAAGCGGGACGGGTTCGTGGACGCCGCGGGCTCGCTCCTGGGCCTGGACCGCGCGGACGCCGAACTCCTCGTGTGCTCGACGCTGTTCAGCGTGGAGGGCGGCCAGGTCGCGGCCGGCGCGCTGCTCGACCGGGGGTGCACCGGCATCGTCTGCGGCAGCGACCTGATGGCCCTGGGCGTGGTGCGGGCCGCCCGGGACCGCGGGCTCGACGTGCCGCGCGAGGTGTCCGTGGTGGGCTTCGACGACTCGCAGCTCATCGCCTTCACCGACCCGCCGCTGACCACGGTCCGCCAGCCGGTGCAGGCGATGGCGGCGGCCGCGGTGGGCGCGCTCCTGGAGGAGATCGGCGGCAGCCCCGTGCAGCGCACGGAGTACGTGTTCCAGCCGGAGCTGGTGGTACGGGGCTCGACGGCGGCGCTGCGGAGCGCGTGAGGCGGTGCGTGCGGGGCCGGGTCCGGAGGGGGGACCCGGCCCTCATGCGTTCCCGGCGGGCCGTGGCCGGGCCGGCACGGCGGCGGCGCGCTGCCGGCGCGGCATCAGGACGAGCCCGACCGCGACCGCGAGGCCCACGAGGGCGAGGACGGCGCCTTTCAGGACGGGCCCGTGCCAGCCGTAGTCGGCGGTGTACGCCGCCTCGGAGTCCTCGGCGAGCCGCACGTCGTCGATCCGGGCGGGCGCGGGGTCACCGCGGCGCACGTCGACGGCGTCCCTCAGCTCGACGTTCCGCGCGGTGACGGAGCCGTCGGTGCTGGTGAAGGTGCCGATCCAGGTACAGGACTCCTTGCCGCACGTGCGGTCCGTGGGCACCAGGGAGCCGACGGGTCCGTCGCGCAGAGCGCCCCGGCCCTCGATGCCCTCGACAGCCAGCCCGAGCCCGCCGCCGAGCGAGACGAGCAGCACGAAGACGACGGCGATGCGGACGAAGACGCGTCCGCGCTTGGTCAGGGGCCGGCCGGTGCGCATGGGAGCCGATCCTAGGCGGGGTCCGGCGGGCGGGGCACGGCGGGCCGGGGCGCGGACACGCGTACAGGAGAGGCACCGGAAGTCGGCCCGGGCGGGCCGGCGGGGAGTGTGACTCCCGGTGCCCCTCTTGTTCTCCGACCGGCCCGGCCGGCCGGGCGCGTGGGGCCCGGCGTGCCGGGACCCCCGGCCGACCGGACCGGAGTCGGGAGAAACGTAACAGGGCTGCAATGTCTTGCGTAAGAGCTTGCAGGAAGAAATCTGCGGTATTTCGTTGATGTGAGCGGGGGATATCCAAAGGGTTGACCGGGACCTGCCGGGCTCGTACGGTCTCGCTGCGGCAAGGTTTGCATTCTTGCAGCAAGAACCTTCAGGAGCCTTGAGGGCAGGGCGCGTTGCCGTACGAGGCTGAGGTTGCCGGGTTGTCCCGGATCGGGTGCCGGACCGTGGCCGCCCGGTCCGAGGCGACCCGCCGGCCTCTGAACCGTCACCCGCATTTCCCCCACCGCAGGAGGAAGACATGGCCAGCAGACTGCTGTCTGCCGCGCTCGCCCTCGTCGCGGGAGCCGCCGCCCTCGTGGTCCCCGCCACGACGGCCTCGGCATCCGCCCCCGGCTCCAAGGACGTCACCGCCGTCCTGTTCGAGTGGAAGTTCGACTCCGTCGCCAAGGCGTGTACGGACACCCTCGGCCCGGCCGGTTACGGCTTCGTCCAGGTCTCGCCGCCGCAGGAGCACATCCAGGGCGGCCAGTGGTGGACCTCGTACCAGCCGGTCAGCTACAAGATCGCCGGGCGGCTCGGCGACCGTACCTCCTTCGCCCGCATGGTCAGCGCCTGTCACGGCGCGGGCGTCAAGGTCATCGCCGACTCGGTCATCAACCACATGTCGGCCGGTTCCGGCACGGGCACCGGCGGGTCCTCGTACGGCAAGTACGACTACCCGGGTCTCTACTCGGTGAACGACATGAACGACTGCCAGTCGACGATCAGCAACTACGGCGACCGCGGCAACGTCCAGAACTGCGAACTCGTGGGCCTCGCCGACCTCGACACCGGCGAGGACTACGTCCGCGGCAAGATCGCCGGCTACCTCAACGACCTGCTGTCGCTGGGCGTCGACGGCTTCCGCATCGACGCGGCCAAGCACATGCCCGCCGGTGACCTCGCCAACATCAAGTCCCGGCTGAGCAACTCCGGTGTCTACTGGAAGCACGAGGCGATCTACGGCGGTGGCGAGGCCGTCTCGCCCGACGAGTACGCCGGCTCCGGCGACGTCCAGGAGTTCCGCTACGCCCGCAGCCTCAAGCAGGTCTTCAACAACGAGAACCTCGCCAACCTGAGGAACTTCGGCGAGGGCTGGGGCTTCATGTCCTCCTCGAAGGCCGCGGTCTTCGTCGACAACCACGACACCGAGCGCAACGGTGAGACGCTGAACTACAAGAACGGCGCGAACTACACGCTGGCCAGCGTGTTCATGCTGGCTTGGCCCTACGGCTCGCCCGACGTCCACTCCGGCTACGAGTGGTCCGACAAGGACGCGGGTCCGCCGAACGGCGGTCAGGTGAACGCCTGCTACAGCGACGGCTGGAAGTGCCAGCACGCCTGGCGCGAGATCTCCTCCATGGTCGGCTTCCGCAACACCGCGCGCGGCGAGTCCGTCACCGACTGGTGGGACGACGGCGGCGACCGGATCGCCTTCGGCCGCGGCTCCAAGGCGTACGTCGCGATCAACCACGAGGGCTCCTCGCTGACCCGGACGTTCCAGACCTCGCTGCCCGCCGGCGACTACTGCGACATCCAGTCCGGCAGGGGCGTCACGGTCGACGGCTCCGGCCGGTTCACCGCGACCCTCGGCGCCGACACCGCCCTGGCCCTGCACACCGGCGCCCGCACCTGCGGCGGCGGCTCCACCGACCCGACGGACCCGACCGACCCCGGCACGGGCCCCTCCGGCGCCTCCTTCGGCGTCAACGCCACCACCCAGCCCGGCCAGAACATCTACGTCACCGGCAACCAGCCCGCCCTCGGCAACTGGAACCCGGCCTCCGCGCCGAAGCTGGACCCGGCCACGTACCCGGTCTGGAAGCTCGACGTGAACATGCCCGCGGGCACCACGTTCGAGTACAAGTACGTCCGCAAGGACGCGAGCGGCAACGTCACCTGGGAGAGCGGTGCCAACCGCACGGCCACGGTGCCGTCCTCCGGCAAGGTCACCCTGACCGCCGACGTCTGGCGCGGCTGACCTTCCCGCCCCCACCCGCCGGACGGGCCGTCCCCCAGCGGCCCGTCCGGCCCCGCACACCCCCGTACCCCCGCGAGGAGAGTCCGAGTGAAACGTCCGTACCCGCGCGTGCCCGCGCCCAGAACGGCGACCGCCGTCGTCGCGGCCGCCCTGTGCGCGGCCCTGGTGCCCGCGCTGCCCGCCGCCGCGGCACGGCCGCCCGCCGCGCCCTCGGACACCGAGCTGGCCGCCGAGGCCACCCGGCACGACCTGACCCGCGAGCAGTTCTACTTCGTCATGCCCGACCGGTTCGCCAACGGCGACACCGGCAACGACCGCGGCGGGCTGACCGGTTCGCGCCTGGAGACCGGCTACGACCCCACCGACAAGGGGTTCTACCAGGGCGGCGACCTCAAGGGGCTGACCAGCCGCCTCGACTACATCAAGGGGCTCGGCACCACCGCCCTCTGGCTGGCGCCGATCTTCGAGAACCGCCCCGTCCAGGGCACCGGCAAGGACGCCTCGGCCGGCTACCACGGCTACTGGATCACCGACTTCACCCAGGTCGACCCGCACTTCGGCACCAACGCCGACCTCACGAAGCTGATCGACAAGGCCCACCGCAAGGGCATGAAGGTCTTCTTCGACGTCATCACCAACCACACCGCCGACACCGTCGACTACGCCGAGAAGACCTACGGCTACAAGCCCAAGGGCGCCTACCCCTACCTGGACCGCGACGGCCGCCCCTTCGACGACAGCGCGGGCATGGCGGAGGTGGACGCCGACTCCTTCCCGTACAAGCCGGTGAGCGGCGGCGGCAAGACGCCGTCCTGGCTCAACGACCCGACGATGTACCACAACCGCGGCGACTCCACCTACGCCGGCGAGTCCACCACGTACGGCGACTTCTCCGGGCTCGACGACCTGTGGACCGAGCGGCCCGAGGTCGTCTCCGGCATGGAGAGGATCTACGAGAAGTGGGTCCGCGACTTCGACATCGACGGGTTCCGGATCGACACCGTCAAACACGTCGACATGGACTTCTGGACCCAGTGGGCGACCGCGCTCGACGCGTACGCGGCGAAGCACGGGCGCGAGGACTTCTTCATGTTCGGCGAGGTCTACTCCTCGGACACCGCCGTCACCGCGCCCTACGTCACCCGGGGCCGGCTGGACGCCACGCTCGACTTCCCGTTCCAGGAGGCGGCCCGGAGTTACGCCTCGCAGGGCGCCCCGGCCTCGAAGCTCGCCGCCGTCTTCGCCGACGACTACCGCTACACCACCGACAAGGCCAACGCCTACGAGCAGGTGACCTTCCTCGGCAACCACGACATGGGCCGCATCGGGACCTTCCTGAAGCAGGACAACCCGAAGGCCGGTGACGCGGAGCTGGTCAAGCGCGCCGGACTCGCCAACGAGCTGATGTTCCTCGGCCGCGGCAACCCCGTCGTCTACTACGGCGACGAGCAGGGCTTCACGGGCGCGGGCGGCGACAAGGACGCCCGCCAGACGATGTTCGCCTCGAAGACCGCCGACTACCTCGACGACGACGAGCTGGGCACCGACCGCACGCACGCCTCCGACGCGTACGACGAGAAGCACCCGCTCTACCGCACCATCGCCGCCCTCTCGAAGCTGACCCGCGACAACCCGGCGCTGCGCGACGGCGTGCAGACCGAGCGGTACGCCGAGGGCTCCGTCTACGCCTTCTCCCGTACGGACGCGGCGCGCGGCACCGAGTACGTCGTCGCCGTCAACAACGGCACCGCCGCGAAGACCGTCGAGCTGCCCACCGGGTCCGCCCGCATGGACTTCCGCACCCTGTACGGCGGTTCCGGCACGGTCCGCAGCGGCGCCGACAAGAGGATCACCGTCACCGTCCCGGCCCTGTCGAGCACCGTGCTCCGCGCCGCGGAGCCCCTCGCCGCCCCCGCCACCAGGCCCTCCGTCACCCTGAAGGCCCCGGCCGCCGGTGCCACCGGCACCGTCGAGCTGACCGCCGACGTGGGCGGCGGCTCCCTCAACCGGGTCGTCTTCGCCGCCCGGACCGGCAACGGCGAGTGGACCACCCTCGGCACCGCCGACCACGCCCCGTACAAGGTCACCCAGACGCTGAGCGACAGGACGGCCGCCGGAACGCCCCTGTACTACAAGGCCGTCGTCGTCGACCGCGCCGGCCGCACCGCGAGCGCCACCGCCTCGTCCACCGCCGGACAGGCGCCCGCCCCCGCCGAGCCCGTCGCCGTCGCGCGCGAGTACGCCGTCATCCACTACAAGCGCGCCGACGGCGACTACGACGGCTGGCAGGCGAAGTCCGGCGGGACCACCGCCGCCTTCGCCGGCCGCGACGCCTACGGCGCGTTCGCCTGGATCAAGGTGCCCGAGGGCGCCGCCACCGTCCCGTACACCGTCGAGAGGACCGGCACCGCCGACGGGCCCGAACGCGCCGTCGACCTCGCCAGGACCGGTGAGGTGTGGATCGCGCAGGGCGAGGACGGCCAGGCCGACACCGCGCCCGACGGCGCCTACCCCGCCCAGGACCCCACCAAGGCCGTCCTGCACTACCACCGCGCCGACGGCGACTACGACGGCTGGGGGCTGCACACCTGGACCGGCGCCGAGGACCCCACCGACTGGGCCGAGCCGCTCCAGCCGGTGAAGAAGGACGCCTCCGGCCTCACCTTCGAGGTCCCGCTCACCGACGGGGCCACCTCGCTCAGCTACATCCTGCACCGGGGCGACGAGAAGGACCTGCCCGGCGACCAGTCCCTCGACCTCGCCACGTACGGCCACGAGGTCTGGCTGCTCGGCGGCCGGTCCGGCTACCTGCTCCCGCAGGCCGGCGGCATCCCGGCGCCCGACCTCACCAAGGCCGAGGCGCAGTGGATCGACGCCGGCACCGTCGTCTGGAAGGTCAAGGCCACCGAGGCCACCAGCCAGCAGCTCGTCTACGCGGAGAAGGGCGGCATCTCCGTCGTCGAGGGCGCCCTGAGCGACGAGGGCCAGTGGCTGCGCCTCACCCCGTCCGCGCTCACCGACGCGCAGAAGGCGAAGTACCCGCACCTCAAGGACTACCCCGCCTTCACCGTCGACGCCCGGGACCGCGACCGCGTCCGCGAGGCCCTGCGCGGCCAGCTCATCGCCACCCAGCGCGCCGCCGACGGCGCCCTGCTCGCCGCCACCGGGGTGCAGAGCGCCGGCGTGCTCGACGACCTCTACGGCGCGAAGGCGAGCGGCGCCGCCCTCGGCCCGGTCTTCCGCCACGGCACCCCCACCCTCTCGGTGTGGGCGCCCACCGCCCGTACCGTCGCCCTCGAACTCGACGGCAGGACCGTTCCCATGCGGCGCGACGACCGCACCGGCGTCTGGTCCGTCACCGGGAGGAAGAGCTGGAACGGCAAGCCGTACCGGTACGTCGTGAACGTCTGGGCGCCCACCGTCCAGAAGCTCGTCACCAACAAGGTCACCGACCCCTACTCCACCGCCCTGACCGCCGACTCCGCCCGCAGCCTCGTCGTCGACCTGGAGAACCCGGAGCTCGCCCCCGAGGGCTGGGACACGCTCCGCAAGCCCGCCGCCGTGCCGCTGCGCGACGCACAGATCCAGGAGCTCCACATCCGCGACTTCTCCATCGCGGACCCCACCTCCGAGCACCCCGGCGAGTACCTGGCGTTCACCGACACCCGCTCCGACGGGATGAAGCACCTGGGGCGGCTCGCCGCCTCCGGCACCAGTTACGTCCACCTGCTGCCCGCCTTCGACATCGGCACCGTCCCCGAGAAGAAGAAGGACCAGCACAAGCCGGCCTGCGACCTGTCCGTTTACGCCCCCGACTCCGCGGAACAACAGGCCTGCGTGGCGAAGACCGCCGCGAAGGACGCCTTCAACTGGGGCTACGACCCGCTGCACTACACCGTCCCCGAGGGCGGCTACGCCTCCGACCCCGACGGCACGAAGCGCACCGTCGAGTTCCGGCAGATGGTGCAGGGCCTCAACGGCGCCGGGCTGCGGACCGTCATGGACGTCGTCTACAACCACACCGTCGCCTCCGGCCAGGACGACAAGTCCGTCCTCGACCGGATCGTGCCCGGCTACTACCAGCGGCTCCTGGAGGACGGCACCGTCGCCACCTCCACCTGCTGCGCCAACACCGCCCCCGAGAACACCATGATGGGCAAGCTCGTCGTGGACTCGGTGGTCACCTGGGCCAAGGAGTACAAGGTCGACGGCTTCCGCTTCGACCTGATGGGCCACCACCCCAAGGCCAACATCCTGGCCGTCCGCAAGGCCCTCGACGCGCTGACCGTCGCCAGGGACGGCGTGGACGGCGAGAAGATCATCCTGTACGGGGAGGGCTGGAACTTCGGCGAGATCGCCGACGACGCCCGCTTCGTCCAGGCCACCCAGAAGAACATGGCCGGCACCGGCATCGCCACCTTCTCCGACCGGGCCCGCGACGCCGTACGCGGCGGCTCCCCGTTCGACGAGGACCCCGGCGTCCAGGGCTTCGCCACCGGCCTCTACACCGACCCCAACACCTCCACCGCCAACGGTACGAAGGCCGAGCAGAAGGCCCGCCTGCTGCACTACCAGGACCTGATCAAGGTCGGCCTCACCGGCAACCTCGCCGACTACACCTTCACCGACACCTCCGGGAACACCGTCAAGGGCTCCGGCGTCGACTACAACGGGGCCCCCGCCGGTTACGCCGACGCCCCCGGCGACGCCCTCGCCTACGCCGACGCCCACGACAACGAGACCCTGTACGACACGCTCGCCTTCAAGCTCCCGGCGGGCACCCCGGCCGCCGACCGGGCCCGCATGCAGGTCCTGGCCATGGCCACGGCCACCCTCTCGCAGGGCCCCGCGCTCTCCCAGGCCGGCACCGACCTGCTGCGCTCCAAGTCGCTGGACCGCAACTCCTTCGACAGCGGCGACTGGTTCAACGCCCTGCACTGGGACTGCCGGGCCGGCAACGGCTTCGGGCGCGGACTGCCGCCGGCCGCGGACAACGAGGACAAGTGGCCCTACGCCGAACCCCTGCTGACCAACGCGACGATCACCCCCGGCTGCGCACAGATCAACGGCGCCTCGGCCGCGTACCGGGACCTGCTCACCATCCGCACCACGGAGAAGGACTTCGGTCCGGCCTCCGCCGCGCAGGTGCAGTCCCGCCTCTCCTTCCCGCTCTCCGGCAAGGACGAGACCCCCGGCGTGATCACCATGCGGCTCGGCGGCCTCGTCGTCGTGTTCAACGCCACCCCCGGCACCACCACCCAGAAGGCCGTCGCGCCGGCCGGCCAGGACTACGTCCTGCACCCCGTCCAGGCGAAGGGCGCGGATCCTATCGTCAAGCGGTCCTCGTACGAGCGGAGTTCGGGCAGCTTCACCGTTCCGGGCCGCACGGTGGCGGTGTTCACCCTGCGCTGACCCTCACAGGACTACCGTAGAGGCGGCCGCCCGGGGGCGTCGCTCCACCGCACCCCCGGGCACGCCTCCCACTCCACCCGGCCGGTCCCGGCCCCCTCCGCACGCACCGGCGTCCTCCTCGCCGGGCCGTGCGGGCGCGGGGACCGGGACCGGCCGCTCCACCTGTGCAGCGACGGTGACGATGGCCAGCAACATCCCCGAGGAGACGACCAGCTTTGTCGGACGGACGGCCGAGCTCGCCGGGCTCGAACACGCCCTCGCCACCGGCCGGCTGACCACCCTCACCGGCACCGGAGGCGTCGGCAAGACCCGGCTCGCCCTGCGCGCCGCCCGCCGCGCCGAACCCGGCTACCGCGACGGCGTGTGGTGGGCCGATCTCGCCCCGCTGTACGACGACGAGCTCCTCCTCGCCACCGTCTCCGACGCGGTCGGGCTCAGCGACCACACCCTGCGCCCGCCCATGGACGTGCTGTGCGAATGGCTCGCCGACAAACAGCTCCTCCTCGTCCTCGACTCCTGCGAGCACCTGCGCCCCGCCTGCGCCCACCTCCTCGGCGAGATCCTCACCACCTCGCCCGGCCTCACCGTCCTCGCCACCAGCCGCCAGCCCCTGGACCTGCGGGGCGAACAGCTCGTCGAGGTCGACCCGCTGCCCGTCGACGGCGCCGCCGACGCGCTCACCCTCTTCCGGGAACGGGCCGCGGCCGCCACCCCCGCCACCCCGTTCCGGGAACCCGGCACCGCCGAGGCCGCCGCCGAGATCTGCCGCCGGCTCCAGGGCATCCCGCTCGCCATCGAGCTCGCGGCCGCAGCGGTCGGGCGGCAGAGCGTCCAGGACATCGCCCAGCGCCTCGGCTCCCGGCTCGACGTGTTCGCCGACGCCACGCTCCGCCCGGTCCGCCACCGCACCCTGCGCACCGCCATCGGCTGGTCCCACGAACTGTGCACCCCGCTCGAACGGCTCCTGTGGGCCCGGCTGACCGTGCTGCGCGGCGAGTTCGACGAGGAGACCGCCGTCACCGTCTGCGCCGGCGGCCCCCTCGCCGGCGACGGCGTCCGCACCGCCCTGCGCGGCCTGGTCGCCAAGTCCGTCGTCACCCGCGACGGCACCCGCCACCGCATGCTGGACACCCTGCGCGAGTACGGCCGGATGTGGCTCGCGGAACTCGGCGAGGAACGGGCCGCCGCCGACCGCCACGCCGCCTGCTTCCTCGGCCTCGCCCGCAACGCCCACGCCGGCTGGACCGGCGACGACCAGATCCTCTGGTACCACCGCATCGCCGAGGCGCACGCCGACCTGTGCGCCGCGCTCGACCACCTCCTCGCCCACGACCCGACCGCCGCCCAGGAGATGGCCGGCCGCATCGGCTTCTTCTGGTGCTGCTGCGGCCATCTGCCCCAGACCCGGGGGTACGCCCAGCGCGCCCTGGACATCGGGCCGGACCGCGGCCCCCACCGCACCCGGGTCCTGTGGGTGCTCGGCATCTGCGTGCTCCTCCAGGGCGACTACCCGGCCGCCGAACGGATCGGCGCGGAGTGCGTTCGGGCGGCCGCCGCCGACGGCACCGACGAGGGCATCCTCGCCGCCGCCTATCTGCGCGGCCTCACCCACCTGATGACCGGCGAACCCGAGAAGGGGCTGCGCGAATCGCAGCGGGTACTGCGCACCACCGCCTCCGGCACCCGGCTCGAAGCGGCCTACCGGCTGCGCTGCCACCTCATCACCGTCTTCGCCCTCACCGGCCTCGGCCGGCTGGAGGAGGCCGCGTCGGCCGCCGTCGTGCTGCGCGCGGCCTGCGACGCCCAGGACGAGTGCTGGACCCGCTCCTACGTCGACTACCAACTCGCCCTGATCGCCCTGCTCCAGGGCCGTGCCGCCCCCGCCGCCGCGCACGCCCGGGCCATGCTCGCCGGCAAGCACCGGCTCCGCGACCGCTTCGGGATCGCACTCGGCCTGGACATCCTGGCCGCCGCCATCGCCGCCCAGGGCGAAGGGGCCAGGGCCGCCCGCGTCTACGGCACCGGACAGGTCTACTGGCGCATGGTCGGCCACCCCCAGCGCGGCACCCCCGAACTGGGCCCGGTCCGCGAGGCCTGCGAACGGCGCGCCCGGGAGGCCGTCGGCGACGCGGCGTACCGGCGCGCCTTCGAACAGGGCCGGGCGGACAGCGCGGAGGCGGGCCTCGCGCTGGCGCTGCACGGGGAGTTGCTGAAGTGACAGCGCCCCGGACCCGGCCCACATAGTGAATCGCTGTTGTGCGTCCTCGCCGGTACGGGGAAGGGTGGGCGGTGTCCGCCCACCGCCCGACCACCCTGGAGCCCGCCATGCCGCAGATCACCGTCGACTACTCCGCCGAGCTCGACGAGGCCTTCGACCGGCCCGCCTTCGCCCTCGCGCTGCACCCGCTGGTCGCCGAGACCGTCAACACCAAGATCGCCGCCTGCAAGACCCGCTTCCGGCGGGCCGAGGAGACGGTGGTGGCGGACGCGCCGGACGGGGACGCGCTCGTGCACGTGGACATCTCGCTGCTGCCCGGCCGCACCCCGGAGACCAAGGCCCGGCTCACCGAATCCGTCCTGGAGCTGCTGACCGGCCACCTCCGTACGGTCAGCGGGCCCGCCCTGCACCTCTCGGTCGAGGCACGCGACCTCGACGCCTCCTACCGCAAGGCCTGAGACGGCACTGCTGCAACCCCCGGGGCGGTCCACGGCACTTACCGGGTGAGACCCTCTCCGGAAGGAACCACCCGTGCTGAAGTCCAGCCGCCGTCGCTCACTGCTCCGCGCCGCCGTGGCCACGGCCGCCCTGACCGTCACCCTGTCCACCCCCTTGCCCGCGTCCGCGCTGGACGGGCCGGCCGGCGCCGCGCCCGCCTGGGCGAGCGAGGCGGCGCCGTTCACCGACGCCAACCTCGTCGACGTCGTGAACATGGGCCGGGGGAGGACCTGGGCGGCCGGGTTCACCGTGCGCATGGAGGGGAAGGTGATCCGCTTCCAGCCGGTCGTGGCCGAACGCTCCGCGCCCGGTGCGGCGTGGACACCGCTGGCGTCGGCCACCGCGGCGGCGGGCGGGGTCACCAGCCGGGTCAACGCCGTGGACGCGAACGGCGCCCGCGACGTGTGGCTCGTGGGCGACGACGCCTCCGCCCTCGACGGGCGGGTCTACACGCAGCACTTCGACGGCACGCACTGGCAGGTCGTGCCGGTGGACGTGGCGGAGAAGACGGAGGCCGCGTCCCTGCTGGGCGTCGACGCGCGTCCGGGAGGCGCCTGGGCCGCGGGCTACGCGCAGATCGAGGTCTCCCGCACTTGGAACCCGGAGAAGGGCGGCTGGTTCGTCGAGTCCCGGACCGCCGGGATCGTCCGGCACTTCGACGGTACGGCCTGGCACGACGTGCCGCTCCCCGAACTGCCCGGCGACTACTGGTACCTGAACACGGTGCAGGCGGTCTCCGACGACGACGTCTGGGCGGCCGGTTACGACGGCGACAGCGGCAGCCCGCTCCTGATGCACTACGACGGCTCCTCCTGGCAGCGTGTCGACGCCCCCGGGGTCACGGACATCCCCGGCCAGGCCCAGAGGCTGGCCGTCACCGAGGACGGCGAGGCGTGGGTGGTCGGCGAGGACTGGTCCCCCGAGGACAGATCCACCCGGGCCCTGGTCGCCCGCCACGACGGCAAGGGCTGGCACAAGGTCGCGGTACCCGACGTGCCCGCGCGCCTCTTCGGCCTCACCGCACGGCCCGGAGGCGGCATCGCCGTCGTGGGCCAGACGCTCGGTGACCGGCGGGAGGCGCTGGCCTGGGCCTGGAGCCCGCTGGACCCGGACGCCACCGGCGCGGCCGGGGGCCGCTGGAAGGACCTGGCCCTTCCGCAGCCCGCGGTGACGGACGCCTCGGTCCCCGTGGAGAACGTGGCGAGTGGTGTGGCCGGCGGTCAGGCGGGACTCACGGTGGTCGGCACGTCGACCGCCGAGGGCGCGCTTCCCCAGCCGTTCGTCTCCGTACGGCCCCGCGGGAACTGAGGTCCGGGCGGTGCACGGGCTTCCCGTGCACCGCCAGGCCGGGACTCCTACGGCAACCGCTGGGCGGGCACCGCCGGCAGGGCGGGCGCCAGCGAGGAGAGCCGCGCCAGCAGGTCCCCGAACGGCCCGTCCGCCGGCTCCTGCGCCAGCACCCGCAGCACGATCCCCGCCATCTCCTCGTCGTACGCCGCGCTCACGGCGGCCAGCGCGGCGAAGTCGTGCACGAGCTGCAACTCCAGCTCCGCCCGGGGCACCCGCCGCCCGTCCAGCCAGAGCAGCGCCGTCGATTCGGCGAGCGAGACCCACGACCGTACGACCAGCTCCAGCCGGGCCGGGGGCTTTCCGGTGTCCAGATGGGCCAGGATCTGCGCGCAGGCGGCCCGGCGCACCCCGTCGATCATGGCGTTCGCCGTGGAGGAGCCCACGGCCGGGCCGCCCCGCATCAGCGCGGCGAACCCGGGGCCGTGCTCGTCGACGAAGTCGAAGAACCGGCCCATCACCCGCAGCAGCCGTGCGCCCAGGGGACCTTCGCGCGGTTCCAGGAACCTGGCCGCCAGCTCGTCGGCCGCCCGTCGCAACGCCGCCTCGTACAGGCTCTGCTTGCCCGGGAAGTAGTGGTAGACCAGCGGTCTGGAGATGCCGGCCGCGGCGGCGATCTCGTCGATCGACACCTCGTCGGGCGCCCGGTGGCTGAACAACTCCAGCGCGACGCCGATCAGCTGCTGCCTGCGCTCCTCGACGCCCATCCTGCGCCGAACCCCGGTCGTCATGCCCCCAGCGTACCGACCGGTGCTCCGGCGCACGCCGCCGGTCCGCGACCGTCGGGCGCGCGGCGGGTGTGTACGGGCACGGCCCGGACCTGCGGTTCAGTGCAGCGCGGCCACCCGGCTGCCGTCCTTCAGCCGCCCGTCGAGCCGCGGCCGGTCGCCCGCGGCGGCGGGCACCGCGAGCAGCCGCCCCCGGGCGCTGCCCGTCACCCCGCCCGACGTGGCCAGCGATGCGAACTGCTCGCTGCCCGCGGCCAGTACGTACCACCGGCCGCCCGGCGACTTCCACAGCACGCCCGCCAGCACCCGGGGCGCTCGCGCCCCGCACTCCGGCGAGTCCTCGGCGCGCGCCGCGACCGCGCCGGGGGCCGGCGGGCGCGCGGCCGGGGCCTGGAACTGGGCGATGACCCGGCTCCCGGTGCCCCGCCAGGTCTCCGCCCGGGTGCACAGCCACTGCGCCGAGCCGTCGCCCTCGGGCAGCGGCTGCCGGGCGTACGCCCAGGAGTTGACCGACCGCACGCCGTGCGACCGGACCGCCGGCAGCAGACACGCGGTCCGCGCCCAGCTCTCCCGCTCGGCCCGCCCGGTGACGTCGTGCGGTGAACCGGGGGCGCCCGAGGTCAGCCGGGCCGGGGCCAGCTCACCCAGGTCCGTGACCAGCCGCACCGCCGCGCCGCCGGTCAGCTCGACGGCCTCCCAGGACCGGCAGCCGGAACCTGCCGCAGGGTCGGCCAGCGGGCCGGTCACCCCGTCGGGGGAGCGGGGCAGCGGGCGCGGCGCCCGGTCCGGCGCGAGCAGGTCCCGCACCCGGACGTCCCGCACCCAGGGTGCCGTCAGATAGCGCACCCCGTCCCGGGTGCGGGCCACCACCAGGGCGCCCGCCGACGTCTCGTCCGCCCCGTCCACCCGGGCGAAGTCGAGCGCGGCGCCGCCGGACGGGTCGGCGTTGCGCGGCTCGGCGTACCGCACGACGCGCAGCCCGTCGTGGAACAGCACCACCGCCCAGTCGCCCACCTCGCCCGCGTACAGCAGCTGCGGCGCCCCCATCGGCGGGCCCACCGGTGTGCCCGGTGTCGTCGACGTCCGCACCCCGGCGCCCGGCCGGGCCCACACCTCCAGGGCCCGCCGCAGCAGCCGGGTGTCCTGGGTGCGGTCGCCGCGCGTGGGCCAGGCGGTGAAGTCCGTACGCGTCGAGTGCCGCCAGAACGTCGCCGGCACCCGGCGCAACGCCCCCGGGTCCAGGGCCGCTTCGGACGCCGGATTGCGCGCGTACAGCGGGGCGGACAGCGCCCCGCGCCCCCAGCCGCCGGGCAGCCCGAGCAGCGCCCCGCACACCAGCAGCGCGGCGCCGGCCGCGAGCGCGGTCCGGGCCCGCCGGCGGCGGCGCGGCAGGTCGGGCGGCCGGGCCTGGAGCGAGCAGGGGTCGAACTCCGGTGACGCCAGGAGCGCGTAGCCGGCTCTCACCCCGTCGGCCTCCGTCAGGGCCGCGTGCGGATCGGCCACCCCGGCGGCGGCCAGTTCCCGCCGGACCTCCCCGTCCGCCAGCCCCTCCAGGCCGCGCAGCACGAACGCGGCCCGGGCGGGCGCGCCGACCGCCGCCAGCTCCCGTTCCAGGGCGAGTTCACCGGCCCCGCCCGGGTGCGGGAGCAGGCGCAGGCCCCAGACCGACGGGAGGACGGGGGGCAGCCGGCGCGGCCGGAGCCGCAGCCGCCCGAAACGGCCCGGTGCCAGTGCCCGGCGCAGCACCTGGCGTCGCACGTAGGCGTAGCCGGGGTCGGTGGTCTCGGTGCGGCCCGGCCGGCGGGGGAGCGGGACGGTGGCTCCGGCCCGGTGTGCCGCCTGGAGGGAGCGCTGGGCCAGGGCGTGGGCGGCGAACACGCGCCGGCCACGGCTCGGCGAGGGCGGCAGCAGGAGGTAGCCGATCCGTACCAGGCGCGGGTAGTGCTCGACGAGCGCGGCCTCGGCCTGTTCCGCATGGACCGGGGTGGCGGCTGGCGGTAGCTCTGACGGTGGGCGCACATTCATCTGAACGAGCGAATGGTGCGATGGTCACTCCGGGGCACGTCCGCCGGGTGCCCCGGAGCTTCGGGCGAACCGGGCCGCAGGGCCGTCCACGAGCGCGCCCGTCATCCGGTCGGCGAGCGTGGTCAGGGTGTAGGTGCCGATGCCGAGGGTCACCTCCAGCGCGTTGCGCGCGGTGTAGCCGTGCGCCATGAACGCCCGGAGCGTTTCGTCGTCGACGCCCCGTTCACCGCGAGGACGGCCGGAGTGAACCGCCGCATCGCTTCCAGCCGTTCGTTCGGGAAGGCGGCCATCCGGGCGGCGGCGGCCGGCAGGACGCCCTAGCCCCGGTCCAGATACGCCAGTACGGCCAGAACGCGGCGGTTGTCGTCGTCGGACGGCGGCAGATCCAGCTTCCCGAAGATGTTCGAGGTGTGCTTGGACACCGCCCGCTCCGTGATCACCATCTGCGCGGCGATCGCCGCGTTCGACCGGCCCTGGGCCATCAGCTCCATGACCTCCCGCTCGCGCGGTGTCAGAGCACCCATCGGCTCGTCCCGCGAACGCCGTGTCAGCAACTGCGAGATGACCTGCGGGTCCATCGCCGTCCCGCCCGCCGCCACCCGGCGTACCGCGTCGATGAACTGGTCCGCGTCGAAGACCCGGTCCTTGAGCAGATAGCCGATCCCGCCGTTGCCGTCCGCCAGCAGCTCGCGCGCGTACAACTGCTCGACGTGCTGGGAGAGCACGAGGACGGGCAGGCCGGGCCGCGCCCGCCGGGCCGCCAGGGCGCACTGCAGCCCCTCGTCCGTGTGGGACGGCGGGAGCCGGACGTCGACGACGGCGACGTCCGGCTCCAACTCCGCGAGCGCTCTGGTCAGTTCGGGGCCGGTCTCGACGGCCGCCGCGATCTCGAAGTCGTACGCCTCCAGCATCCGGACCAGGCCGTCGCGCAGCAGGAAGAGATCTTCGGCTAGGACAACTCGCAAGGGATCTCCATGCTCACCATGGTGGGACCGCCCGCGGGGCTGCTGACGGCCATGATGCCGTCGAATGTACCGAGCCGGCGTTCGATACCGCTCAGGCCCGAGCCCGCCCCGACCGAGGCGCCGCCCTTCCCGTCGTCCGTGACCGAGAACCTGAGCGCCCCCTCGCCGTGGTGCAGGTCCACCCGGATCCGTTCCGCCCCCGAGTGCTTCGCCGCGTTCGTCAGGGCCTCGCTGATCGCGAAGTACGCCGCCGATTCGACCGGCGCCTCGGCCCGGCCGCCCAGCTCCACGTCCACCTCGCACGGCACCGGCAGCCGCAGCGCCAGCGCCTTCACCGCGTCCCCGAGCCCGCGCTCGGCCAGCACCGGCGGGTGGATGCCCCGGACCAGGTCGCGCAGCTCCGTCAGCGCCTCGGCCGAGGACTCCCGGGCCATCGCCAGCAGCTTCTTCGCCTGCGCCGGGTCCTTCTCGATCAGCGCCTCGACGGTGCCGAGGTTCATCCCCATGGCCACCAGCCGGGCCTGCGCCCCGTCGTGCAGATCCCGCTCGATGCGCCGCAGCTCGGACGCGGCCGTGTCGACCGCCTCGTGCCGGGTCTCGGTCAACCGGTGGACACGCAGGGCCAGTTCCTGCCCCTGGGTGGGGGCCAGCATCGACCGGGCGAGCACGAAGTGCGCCCGCAGCAGCCGCTCGCTCAGCACCATCCCCACCGCGAAGACCACCACGCCGAGCGCGGCGGCCATCAGCCCCGTCGCCTGGCTGTCCACCGGGACGAACGCGTACCAGTACCGGTCGTCCGTGAAGACCCGCCACAACCCCGCCGCCAGGACGAACCCCTCCACCGGGTAGAGCAGCAGCGCCGCCGCCAGCAGGGACACCACGGACCCGGCCGTCATGTCGACCAGCGTCCACCGCAGGTCCCGCCACGTCGCCGGGTCCTTCAGCATCAGCGTGGTCCGCTCCACCCGTCCGGTGAACCCGCCGCGCGGATCCTTCGGGAACGGCCGGTACGGGACCGGGATGCGGACGTCCGACCAGGTGGCGGCCAGCAGCCGGCGCTGATTGGCGTGCTTGCGGACCGCCTCCAGGACGTACGGCGTGGTGACCAGGCCGATGCCCAGCGGGATCATGGCCATGGAGACCAGCGCCAGCACGAACAGCGTGCACGACCCCGCGAGGGCGACGAACGACAGCACCAGCCCGCGCCACGCGGCCAGCAGCGCCGGCCCGATCCGTCCCCGTTCCGCTTTCATCCCGGTCCCTCTTCCCCTCGCCGGGCCCTCGTGCCGGCCCCGTGTCGCCCACAGTCTGACCCGCCGCGCCCCCCGTACGTCAGCCGGTTTCCCACCCGATAGGGGTGTACCCAGCACCACCCCCGCCACCTCGCCCTACGTGCCGTGCGAACGGGGGGTCCACCGGCTGGGGCCGCCGCCCGGCCGTTCCTAGATTCGAGGGGCATCGTCGGACTTCCACCCACAGGGGGCGAACCCGCCATGAGGCGTAACCTCGCGGCACGTATCGGTGTGTGGAGCGCACACCACCGCAAGACGGCCATCCTCGGCTGGCTGCTCTTCGTCGTACTCGCCGCGGGCATCGGCGGCGCCTCGGGCATGGTCGAGATGACCGAGGCGGAGAACGGCGCCGGCGACTCGGCCCGCGCCGAACAGATCCTCTCCGACGCCGGACTCGGCCACCGGGCCGGCGAACTCGTCATGGTCTCGGCGGCCGAGCCGGACGGCTGGCGGACCGCCGCCCGCGAACTGACCGCCGCCCTCGAGGGCACCGGCGAGGTCACCGGCCTCACGGACCCGGTCGTGTCGAAGGACCGCCAGGACGCGCTGATCACCTTCGAGATGAAGGGCGACCCGGACACCGCGGCCGACCGGGTCCAGCCCGTGCTGGACGCCGTCGCCGGGGTGGAGGAGAGGCGACCGGACGTCACCGTCAGCCAGTTCGGCGACGCCAGCGCCGGCAAGTGGCTCGGCGACCTGCTCTCCGACGACTTCAAGAAGGCCGAGTTCACCGCCGTACCCCTGGCCCTCGGCATCCTGCTGGTCGCCTTCGGCGCCGTCGTCGCGGCCCTGCTGCCCGTCGGTCTCGCGCTCACCGCGTGCATGGCCGCCTTCGGACTGCTCTCGCTCGCCAGCCACCAGCTCCACCTCTTCCAGACCACGTACTCCGTGATGTTCCTGATGGGCTTCGCCGTCGGCGTCGACTACTGCCTGTTCTACCTGCGCCGCGAACGCGACGAACGGGCCGCCGGACACGACGCCGAGACCGCCCTGCGCATCGCCGCCGCCACCAGCGGCCGCGCCGTCCTCGTCTCCGGGCTCACCGTCATGGTCGCCATGGCCGGCATGTTCCTGTCCGGGCTGATGCTCTTCGAGGGCTTCGCCCTCGCCACGATCACCGTCGTGTTCATCGCCGTGCTCGGCTCCGTCACCGTGCTGCCCGCCCTGCTGTCCTGGCTCGGCGACCGCATCGACGCGGGCCGGGTGCCGCTGCTGAACCGGCGCGGCAAGCGGGGCGGGAGGCAGAGCGGCGCCGTCGCCGGCCGGGTGCTCCGCCCCGTCCTGAACCGGCCCGGTCTCTTCGCCGCCGCCTCCGCCGCCGTCCTGCTGGTGCTGGCCGTGCCCGCCCTCGGCATGAAGACCGAATCCCTGGGCCTGGAGAAGCAGTTCGGCTCCGACTCCGCGCTGTCCGTCGCCTACCGCCACATCAGCGAGACCTTCCCCGGCGGCCCCGCCCCGGCCCGGGTCGTCGTCGAGGCCGACGACATCACCACCCCCGCCGTACGCGACGCCCTCGCCGCCTTCGACGACGTCACCGTCCACCGGACGCAGAACGTCGCCGAGTTCGAGGTCCCGTTGCCCGGCGGCGAGAAGGGCCTGACCGAACTGCGCGAGGAACGCCTGCCCGCCGCCTTCGACGGCAGCGGCGCCCGCGCCTACGTCACCGGTGAGGTGGCCGGGTCCGTCGACTTCAACGACCAGCTGAAGCGCGGCATGGCCCCCGTCTTCCTCTTCGTCACCGCGGTGACGTTCCTGCTGATGCTGTTCTGCTTCCGGTCGTACGTCATCGCCGTGACGTCCGTCCTGCTCAACCTGGTCTCCGTGGCCGCCGCCTACGGGGTGATGACCGCGGTCTTCCAGCACGGCTGGGGCGCCGGCCTCATCGGCTCGGAGGGCGTCGGGGCGGTCGAGTCCTGGATGCCGCTGTTCGTCCTCGTCGTCCTGTTCGGGCTGTCGATGGACTACCACGTCTTCGTGGTCTCCCGGATCCGCGAGGCCCGCGGCCGGGGGCTCTCCACCCGGGCCGCGATCGACGAGGGCATCCGCCGCACGGCCGGCGCGGTGACCGGCGCGGCCGTCATCATGGTGGCGGTGTTCTCGGTCTTCGCGACCCTGTCCATGCAGGACATGCAGCAGATGGGCGTCGGCCTGGCCGTCGCGGTCCTGCTGGACGCCACGGTCGTACGGATGGTGCTGCTGCCCTCCGTGATGGCGCTGCTCGGCGAGCGCAACTGGCGCACCCCGCGCGGCCCCGGCCGGCTGCCGAGCCCGGACCACGATGAGCCGGCGCCGGTCGCCGTCGCGACCCCGGCCGGGCCGGGGCCGCCCTCGCCCCCTTCTCTCCGCTCAGGCCGCCCCGACGGCCGAGGCGACCATTCTGGCCGACGCGGTCGGCCTGGTGCAGACGGCGCA
>NZ_JBEYCF010000013.1:0-150380 GCF_040632605.1 Streptomyces sp. NPDC019224
GGTTGATAGGCCAGATGTGGAAGCCCGGCAACGGGTGGAGCTGACTGGTACTAATAGGCCGAGGGCTTGTCCTCAGTTGCTCGCGTCCACTGTGTAAGTTCTGAAATAACGAACGGCCGTGTTGTTGCCCGGTGTGTTCATAAATTTCATAGTGTTTCGGTGGTCATTGCGTTAGGGAAACGCCCGGTTACATTCCGAACCCGGAAGCTAAGCCTTTCAGCGCCGATGGTACTGCAGGGGGGACCCTGTGGGAGAGTAGGACGCCGCCGAACAATCATTGTGGGAAAGCCCCGTGCCGATGGCACGGGGCTTTTCTGCGTTTCAGCCCGAAAGAATCCAGATGGGTGTCGTACGCCAGGATCACCGCCTGGCCGCGGTCCCTGACGCCCCCTCTTGGCAAGGATGCGGGAGACGTGGGTCTTCAGCGTCGACTCGGCGAGGTGCAGGCGCTCGGAGATCGCGGCATTGATCCGGCCCCGACCGATGACCGTGAGGTGCGGAGGTGCGGAGGTGCGGCACCGGGCGGGCAGGGCCGAATCCGTTTGCGTGGTCGCGGGAGCGCGGGTCAGGATCGGCGCATGGACTACGTGATACGGCCGGTGCGTGCCGACGAGTGGCAGTCGGTGAAGGAACTCCGGCTGGCCGCCCTGCGGGACCCGGCCGCCCCGGTGGCATTCCTGGAGACGTACGAGCAGGGCCTGAAGCGGTCCGACGAGGCGTGGCGGGAGCGGACGGCGGACTCTTCCGAGGACGGTGCGGGCGAGGTGCGGCAGTTCGTCGCCGAGGGCCCGGACGGTGCCTGGGCGGGGTCGGTGACGGTGCTCGTCGAGGGGCCGGACGTCGAGGCGCGGTTCGGTGAGGCGGCCTCGGTGAACCAGGGGCACCTGGTCGGCGTGTTCGTGCGGCCGGAGGCGCGGGGCTCGGGGGTGGCCGATGCGCTGTTCCGGGCGGCTGTGGAGTGGGCGTGGTCGATGGAGAAGCCGCGGCTGGAGCGCGTACGGCTGTATGTGCACGAGAACAATCCGCGTGCCGCCGCGTTCTACCGGCGGTTCGGCTTCGTACCGACCGGGGAGACGGTGCCGATGCCGGGAGATCCGACGGCGCGCGAGCTGGAGTACGAGGTGACGCGGCCCTGAGGCCGCTCCTCAGAGGATGCTGGGTGTCCGGAGCTGTTGTGCCCAGTGGGAGCGGGCCTGTTCCGGGGAACGGAGCAGGGCGATGGTGGACAGGCCCTGGGTCTGGCCGGACCTCAGCAGCTCCGGCAGCCGGGGCAGGGGTGCGACGGCCGCGACGTCGTCGAGGACGAGCGTCATTGGTGGGTCGAGCCGGCCGTCGGATGACCGTGCGGCCATGCGGCGGCCGTGCTCGACCACGTCTGAGGCGAGTGCGGTGAGCAGGGGCATCGTCCCCGGATCGGATCGCGGGGACTCGATGGATTCACCCACCACATAGAGGCTGCCCCCTTCGTCCACGAAGGAATCCAGCGCGAGCGCATCCGTTCGATTTGGGGTGCAGGCTTCCCGGACGTGGACCGAGGAGAGGGTGCCGAACGCACGAACCGTCAGCTCCTGCGCCATCTCGCGGCGTTCGGGATGGGCGGTGAGCGCGGACTCCAGCAGGCCGGCGAGACCGGGTGCCGCCTTCGGGTGGGTGCGCAGCAGGCGGACCGGGTCGTGGGCGTTGCCGCCCATGGCCCAGCGGTGCACCTGGCGGAAGGGGCGGCCGTCGATGGCGGCGGCGTGCAGCCAGCAGCGCAGGAGGGTCTCGGCGGTGTCGGCCGTCGCCGCGTCCACGCGGGCCTGCGGTCGTACCGGGGCGAGCAGCGCGGTGGCGCGGGCGGCGGCCCGGTCGGCCTGCTCGCATCCGGTGGTGGGCGCCCAGTGCAGCCGGTCCGGGGTGTCGCAGAGGTGGCCGGGGTCGTAGACGAGGACGGGGCCGAGCTTGGCGCGGGCGTCCTTGGTCTCGGCCCAGAGGCTGGGGTCGGAGGTCACCACGAGCACGGGTCCGTCGGCCTCGCGGATGGCCTGGACCGCGGTGGCCCGGCGGGTGGCGGCGGGGCCGTAGAGGACGAGGGGGGTGCGCGGGGAGGGGACGCCTGGGGTCAGGGGGAGGACGGGTGCGGTCTCCCCGGCGGGCACGGTCTCTCCGGCGGGCACGGTCTTCCCGGCGGGTCTCGTCTCTGCGGCGGTGGCCGGTAGCGGTTGTGTCCTCGGTTCGGCCGCCGCCTCGGGCGCGGTTCCGGTGAGGTGTTCCGTGGGAACGTGGACGGCCGATGCCGGGGCGGTCATACGGAGGACGTCGGGCTCCGGGGTCGGTCCGGGCCCGGGGAGCGAGGTCTCGTACGCGTACTCCTCGCGCTTGCCCCGTCGGCCGCGCGTGCGGTCCCTGCCCTGCGGGGTCCGGCGCCGCGCCCGCTCCTCCCGGCGTACCTGTTCGTATCGTGCCAGTCGCTCGGTGCGTTCCGCGCGGCGGCGGGCCCGTACGGCCCGCCAGCGGGTGATGACGCCCATCACGAACACCGACAGCACCACGAACACCATCAGTTCACCGATGAGCAGGCCCCAGAACAGCCCGTATCCGGAGAGCTCGTCCGGTGGTGTGCCGGGCCAGGCGGCGGGCAGGTCGTGCGGGGCCGCGAGCAGCCGGCGCAGCGCCAGCGGTGTCTCGGCCAACGTGACGCCCTCGGGCCAGGCCCCGTGGGCGAGGAGGCCGGCCAGGCCGGTGGCAGCCCAGGCCAGCAGGGTCACCCCGAGGAGGAAGGCCAGCAGCCCTACGAGCAGGCCGTCGGGGATGCCGCCCCCCTTGCCGTCGCCGGGCCGAGCCTCGCCACTCCCTGCCATGTCATGCCACCGTTGACTCGGACGACTCGTTCAGCCGCTGCTGGTTCTCGATCCTGGCCGCGCGTTCCTCCGCTTCGAGGTCGGCGGCCCGTACGTCGTCCGGGAGGGGGTCGTTCACGGACGACTCGGTCATGGCGCGGTCGGTGAAGACGAGGGGGCGTTCGGCCTCGGTGATCAGGTGTTTGACGACCTGTACGTTGCCGTTGACGTCCCAGACCGCGATGCCCGGGGTGAGGGTGGGGATGATCTCGACCGCCCACCGGGGCAGGCCGAGGACCCGGCCGGTGGCTCTCGCCTCGTCGGCCTTCTGGGCGTAGATCGTGCGCGTCGACGCCATCTTCAGGATGGCCGCGGCTTCCCGTGCGGCGGCGCCGTCGACCACGTCGCTGAGGTGGTGGACGACGGCGACGAACGAGAGGCCGAGCCGGCGGCCGAACTTCAGCAGGCGCTGGAAGAGCTGGGCGACGAAGGGCGAGTTGATGATGTGCCAGGCCTCTTCGACCAGGAAGATGCGCTTCTTGCGGTCGGGCCTGATCCAGGTGTGTTCGAGCCAGACGCCGACGATCGCCATCAGGATCGGCATGGCGATGGAGTTGCGGTCGATGTGCGAGAGGTCGAAGACGATCAGCGGGGCGTCGAGGTCGATGCCGAAGGACGTCGGCCCGTCGAACATGCCGCGCAGGTCGCCGTCGACGAGCCGGTCGAGGACGAGGGCGACGTCCAGGCCCCAGGCGCGTACGTCGTCTATGTCGACGTTCATCGCCTGGGCGGATTCCGGTTCGGGGTGGCGCAGCTGCTCGACGATGTCCATGAGGACGGGCTGGCGGTCGGTCGTGGTCGCGTTGACGTAGGCGTGGGCGACCTTGAGCGCGAAGCCGGAGCGTTCGTCGAGGCCGTGGCCCATGGCGACTTCGATGATGGTGCGCAGCAGGGCGAGCTGGCCGGTGGTGGTGATCGCGGGGTCGAGCGGGTTGAGCCGGATGCCGCCGTTGAGGGCGGAGGTGGGGTCGAGGCGGATGGGGGTGAGGCCCAGCTCCTGTGCGATGAGGTTCCACTCGCCGACGCCGTCCTCGCCCTGGGCGTCCAGGACGACGACCTGGCGGTCGCGGAAGCGGAGCTGGCGGAGCACGTACGTCTTCTCCAGCGCGGACTTGCCGTTCCCGGACTCGCCGAGGACCAGCCAGTGCGGGGCGGGGAGCTGTTGTCCGTAGAGCTGGAAGGGGTCGTAGATGTAGCCCTTGCCGGAGTACACCTCGCGGCCGATGATCACACCGGAGTCGCCGAGGCCGGGGGCGGCGGTGGGCAGGTAGACGGCCTGGGCCTGTCCGGTCGAGGTGCGGACGGGCAGCCGGGTGGTCTCCACCTTCCCGAAGAGGAAGGCGGTAAAGGCGTCCGACAACGCGGACAGCGGATCTCGCATGGCGTGACTGACCTCCCTCTCGGTGTCGTGGGCCGGCCGTCAGCGGCGGATGCCGGTGGCGAACGGCAGGGTGTTGACGAAGGCGCGGTGGTGTTCGCGGTCGCACCACTCCAGCTTCAGGTACGACTTTCCGGCGGAGGCGCGGATGGTCCGCTTGTCGCGGGCGAGGGCCTCGGGGGAGCGCGAGGACACGGTGATGTACCCCACGAGGTTGACCCCGGCGGCGCCGCTGGCGAGATCCTCGCCCCGCTGGTCGAGCCGGCCGTGGGCGGCGATGTCGCGAGGGTCGACGGTCCGGTTCATCTTGGCCTGGCGGCTGGCCTCGGCGTCGTCGTTGGTCTTCTCGGTGAGCATCCGCTCGATGGCGATCTCGGTGGGTTCCAGGTCCATGCAGACGGCGACCGTGCGGATCACATCGGGGGTGTGGACGAGGAGCGGGGCCAGGAAGTTGACGCCGACGGGGGTCATCGGCCATTCCTTCACCCAGGCCGTGGAGTGGCACCAGGGGGCGCGGGTGGACGATTCGCGGGTCTTGGCCTGGAGGAACGTCGGTTCGACCGCGTCGAGCTCGGCGGGCCAGGCGTTGCGCTTCGTCATGGCCTGGATGTGGTCGATGGGGTGGTCGGGGTCGTACATGGAGTGGACGAGGGAGGCCAGCCGGCTCTGGCCGAGGGGCTGGCGGACCCGGATGTCGGCCTCGGCGAGGCGGGCGCAGATGTCGGTGAGCTCGCGGGCCATGACGACGGCGAGGCCGGCGTCGCGGTCGAGCTTGCGGCCTGTGTGCGGGCGGGCGGCGCGGGCCATGGCGTTGGCCTCGGCGGCGAGCTCGCGGTTGAAGTGCATGCAGGCGACGAGGTAGGCGCGGTGCTGCTCGCTGGAGGTGGAGACCATGGACTGGAGCTGGTCGTAGGAGTCCTGCAGCCAGCGGGGGGAGGACTTGTCGCCGCGCTGGGCGACGTCCTTGGCGTGGGCGTCGGGGTCGGCGGGGAGCGTACGGGCCAGCATCTGGATGCGCGTGACGAAGCCGTCCCCGTTGGCGACGTGCTTGAGCAGGGTGCCGAACCGGTCGACGAGGGCTTCCTGGTCCTCGCTGTCGCGCAGCCCGACGCCGGGGCCCTCGATCTCGATGGCCGCGGTGACGGTGCGCCGGTCGGCGTGGAGGAGGACCGCGATCTCGTCGGGGCCGAAGGGGGCGGACAGCCAGTTGATCCGGCCGATGCCGGGGGGCGGGCCGATCTCGACCTCGCGGCCGTCGGCGCGGGTGCCCGCCTCCATGGCCGAGGAGCGGTAGGCGGTGCCGCGGCGCAGGGACCGCTTGTAGCTGCGGTTGATCTCGAACCACTTGTAGAAGGTCCGGTGCCGGTACGGGACGTACACCATGGCCACGGCCAGCAGCGGGAAACCGGTGAGCAGCACGATGCGCAGGGAGAGGACGGGGACGAGCAGGCCGCTCATCATGCCGAGGAACGCGCCGGCGATGATCAGGGCGATCTCGCCCGTCTCACGGTTCTTGCCGACGATCGCGTTCGGCCGGGCCCGGCCGATGAGATACGTACGGCGGGGCGCGATCGGATGGGACTGTGTGCTCAACGCCCGCCACCTCCTGTGCGGTTGTTACCTGTGCTGCCTGAACTGCCCGGTCCGCCGCGTGAGCCGCGGCTGCTGTGCGGGGTGCCGGAGGTGGGGCCCGAGCCGCTGCGGGGCGGAGGTGCGGCGGAGGGGACAGATCCGCCGCCGACTCCGCTCCCGGCGTTACGGGAGCTGTGGGCGGCGACTCCGCCGCTGACCGGGTTGGCGGGGCGGCCGCCGCCGCTGCCGGTGTCGCCGCCGCTCTGGCCGCCGCGGCTGCTGTGGGTCTTGATGCCCTGGGAGACGAGCGCGGCGGGCGAGCTGATCATGGCGGCGGCCTGGGAGCCGTCGGTGGCCTGTTTGCGGTTGGTGCGGGCGCCCTGGATCTCGTCGCCGAAGCCGGGGACGAAGCGGTAGATCATGCCGGAGGCGAAGATGGCCAGCAGGATGATGGCCAGGCCGGAGACCACGGCGGAGAACGCGTCGGGGCCGTCGTCGGAGGACAGCGCGCCGGCGAGGCCGAGGACGATGACGATGACGGGCTTGACCATGATCACAGCGATCATGATGCCCGCCCAGCGGCGTACGTGTCCCCACATGTTCTTGTCGACGAGTCCCGCGTACACGGCTGTGCCCAGGAGGGCGCCGACGTAGAGCAGGGCCGCGCGGATGACGAGTTCCAGCCAGAGGATGCCGGCGGCGAGGATCGACACGAGCGAGACGACGATCAGCATGATCGGGCCGCCGCCGATGTCGGAGTCCTTCTTGAGCGCCTCGGCGAAGGACCCGAAGAAGACGTCGGTCTGGCCGCCGGAGGACGAGGCGATGACCTCGGTGACGCCGTCGGTCGCGGAGACGATCGTGTAGAGGATGAGCGGGGTGAACGCGGACGCGAGGACGGTGAGCCAGAGGAAGCCGATGGCCTCGGAGATCGCGGTGGTGAGCGGCACGCCGCGGATCGCCCGCTTGGCGACGGCGAGGAGCCACAGGACGAGCGTCAGGACGGTGGAGGCGGCGAAGACGATCGCGTACTGCTGGAGGAAGCGGGTGTTCGTGAAGTCGACGTTGGCGGTGCTTTTGACTGCGTCGCTGAGCTTGCCCACGATCCACGCGGCGGCGTCGGCGCAGCCCCGCCCGAGGGAAGTGAGCGGGTCGAGAGCGGGGTCGGTGCTGGCGGGCGGGGTGGATTTGGGGGAGCTGGCGTTGCCGCCTTCGCAGTAGTCCTTGGCGGGGCCGCGAATGAGATCGCAGGCGCTGCTGTCCTCGCTGGGGGTCGGGATCGGTGACGGCGCAGCGAATGCACGGCTGGCTGCCAGGACGGCGAAAACCTGGACAGAGCTCGCCATTGCTGCCAGCGAAAGGCCACGGGAGCGGCGACTACCGGGCATACGTGAACCCTCCGAACTGTTCGACCGCATCAGCCATTTCTTCAGCAGAGGAGGCGGCTTGGTCCCGGCCGACGGGGGCCGGGCCGTCCTTCTGCGTGAAGTTGGTGACCTTCCAGTCTCTGCCGGTCCACTTGAGCTCGAAGGTGTTGGTGAACCAGCTTTCGGACACAGGGTTCTTCGATCCGTCGCCGGCCAGACCGAACAGAGCTGAGTACCAAACAGCGACGCTTGCAGTGTCGCCGCTGAACTTCACGACCTTGGTGCCGACAGGGTTGGAGCGTGAGATAAACGTCTGCCCGGCTGGTGCGGTGCCCTCGGGAGTGAGACCGATGTTCGCGAGGAAGTCGGCATCGGAGTAGACCTTGTCCAGGGCATCCTGGCGTGCAGCGGCGACTGCTGGTGCGTACACCGCACCTGTAATGGCGCGTCGCTGGTCTCTGTCGAACATGTCGGCGGACCCGAGCGCCACCGCGTAGTTCGCCGCCGCGCTCTCCGCTCCCTGCCGGTCGTGGGCGAAGCCCGAAGGGATCGTGCCGTTCTTCCCCGTCACCGGCTTCGTCCCCGTCGCCGCGGTCGGTGCGGCACCGGCCTTGTCGCCGCCGCCCCTCGACTTCCCGCCCGAGCCGTCGTCGCCGCCCATGTTCGCGAAGGCGATGGCGCCCAGCAGGAGGACCACCACGCCGACGAACGTGATGAGGGAGCGCGAGGCGCGGGCCGGGCGGCGGGGGCCGTAGGCGTCGCCGGCCGGGCCCTCGGGCAGGCGGGTACGGGTCTGGCGTGTGCCGCCGATGGTGCTGTAGGCGTCGCTCGTGCGTCCCGCGTCGTTGCCGTAGCCGTCCTCGTCGCCGAGACTCATGCCGCGTACGCCCCCTCAACCGTTGCTCGAACCGTTTCGTAGTACGACGGTAGCCGTGCTGCTCTCCGCGCGGACGCGGTGTGATGACTCGACATCAGGGGTACGCAACCTCTGCCGGTGGGCACGACGGACGGATGGGAGGGGTGGGGCGGACAAGTGGACGGCGGCCCCCGGTCAGGGGTGACGCCTGCTCAGACGGCCATCCCGTAGACAATGGTGAACAGGGTGCCGAGCGATCCGATGATGAACACACCGGTCAGGCCCGCCACGATCAGCCCCTTGCCCTGTTCCGCGCTGAACGTGTCGCGCAGAGCCGTCGCGCCGATCCGCTGCTTGGCCGCGCCCCAGATCGCGATGCCGAGGCACAGCAGGATGGCGATCGCCATCACCACCTCGATCATCACGCGCGCCTCGTTGCCCAGGGTCCCGAACGGCCCCCAGTTCGGGGCGATTCCGCCGATGATGGTGGTGATATCGCCCTTTTCAGCTGCCAGGATCATGTAAGTCACCGCCCCTGTTGGGTAGTTCGGCGCCCGTACCGCATGGCACGGGTCACTCTCTATCTTCGCTGATGAAACTGCTTTCGTACGACGACTTCACTGCTCTCTTTACCCGGATCTCGCACATTTGACCGGTCTGACCGCCCTGACCTGCGGATCGAATCGGTGTATGGGCGAAATGCGCATGGTTACTCTGTGTATCACGGAGAGTGACGCCGGGCAATGATCGGCATTGCGCCAGGCTGGCCGAGATGTCCCGAAGTGGCCGAGCGGCGCTGTTCAGGGCGTGGGGCGGGAGGCCTGGGCGTCGGTCGGGCGCAGGAGCGGGTGGCGCGGAGTCGGCGGGCGGGACGGGGTCTTCCACCAGGACGGTGGCCGGAAATCGCACCAGGAGCCGTCGAAGGGAAAGGTTCCGGCCTCGGCGAGCTGTGCGACCGTCGCTCCTTCGGACCGGATCGCGAGTGCTTCCTCGGCCGTCCAGTACGCGGGGTGGCCGGTCTTCTCCGCGAAGGACTGCTCGTCCTTCCAGCTCCATGTCCGGTCCGGCGCGACGTTGATGTCCAGTTCGTGGTCGGTGATGTCGATGTCGGCGCCGTGGTGGACACGCCGTTCGAGATTGACGTACCAGCCGCGGAACTTGTGTCTGCGGCCGAAGAGCCACAGCACCGAGTGCGCGGCTCCCGTCGGCTGGTAGAAGAGGGCGTCGCCCATCGGCCAGCGGCCCGCGACGACGGGGAAGCCCTCGGCCGGACGCTCGTGCGGGTCGATGTCCCGCAAGTGAGTGACGCCCCGCGGGAGTGCGGCGTGCCACATCGGGGTGCCCGATTTCATCCACACCAGCTGGCCCGCGTCCGTGCGTTCGACGAGGCGCACGGGTACGGAGGCGCTGAGGTGGCCGCCTATGAAGAAGTTCCAGTGCAGGATCTGGCCCGGCGCACTGCTTGCGGTGTCCCTCTTGTCCTCTTTCATGTAATTGATCATGCCCGCCGCGAGCGCGGCGGACACGTACGGGAGCAAGGCCGGACGAGACCCGCTCACGGCCCGTCAGTCGGTGGCGATTCCCCGGCTCGCGAGGACCTCGGGGTCGAACGCGGCGCCCATGCCGCAGTCGTCCACGCCCGAGATCAGCCGCAGGTTGGGCAGCAGGTCGAGGTCGTCGAGGGAGCGCACGTCGTAGAGGTCGTCCTCGCCGTCCCAGACCGGGGAGCACTCCTGGTACACCTCCAGCCCGCCGTCGAGCTCGAGTTCCTCGACCGTCGCGAGCAGCTCCGGGCTGATCTCCAGCGCCTCGAAGTACTCCCGGGCCTCGGCCAGCACCGTGTGGGCGAGGTCGTTCTCGTACGCGTAGTCCTGCGGGTCGTCGATGCCCTTGGCCTTCAGGCAGTCGGCGATGCGGAACACCGGGGTGAGGGTCCCGTCGGTGTACATGAGCTGTTCGATGACGAGCAGCTTGAAGTTGAAGTCGCGGAAGGCGGTCATGCGGCGAGCGTAGCGGGGCGGTATGACAGCCGGTGGATGGTGTGGAAGCCGTGGGGCATGAACGGGGTCCCTTCTGTGGGCAGGGACGCTCAGCTCTCGAACTCCTCCGCCAGCTCCTCCCACGCGAGGTCGCGCAGAGCCGCCGGAGCGTTGTCGTTCGTCGGCGGGTCCGGTGTGTGCTGGAACCAGACGACGACCAGGGCGGAGAAGTGCCAGCCGTCGTCGTGGGCCGGGTCCAGCTCCTTCGAGTCGAACTCCCCGATGCACGCCACGGGTGGCAGGTCCTCGATCGGTTCGCCCCGGCGCGTGTCCCGGCCGCGGGCCGTCCGCTCGGGCGGGATGAGGTGGACCGGCAGCTCCGGGTAGGCCTCCCGGGCGGTACGCAGCAGGCCGGCGATGATCCGGTCGTTGACGGCCGCGGTCGAGGCGCCCTCGATCAGGCCGCCGTACGTCGAGTGGAGCCGCAGCTCCATGAGCGCGATGCCGCGGCGCGGCGAGAGGGTGAGGTAGGTCAGGGGCATGCCAGGACGGTACGCCGGGCGCCGCCGAGGCGGGGGTCGATTGGGCGGGGGCCGATGGGGGCGGGCGCACCGCCCCGGCTCACCCCTGCCCGTCGACGAAGTGGTCGAACTCGCCGGCCCGTACGCCCTTCGCGAAGGCCTCCCACTTGGCGCGGGTCGTCGTGACGACGGTTTCGGGATCGCGGGTCTCGCGCAGGAAGACGAGGTCGTCGTCCCCGAAGGCGATCTCGATCCACGGACCGGGCCCGGTCGCGCCCTCGGGGGCGGCCCGGGTCCAGGTGAGGGGGGCGGAGTCGTCAGTCACGGGGTGCGTCCTCCTTGAGCGAGCGGAGGAGCGCGGCGAGGGCGGCGGGGGTGGTGCGGAGTATCGCACCGGTGGGGTCGCCCGATTCGGTAAGTCTCATCGTGCCGTTGTGAGTGGCCACGTGAACACAGGAGTTGCCCTGCGCGCAGTAGGACGACTTCTGCCAGGCGTACACGGTCATGTCGCGCTCCTTCACAGGCTGAGGGCAATGGTGTGGATGAAGTTCCGTGAGTCCTCCCGGTCGAGTGCGATGGTCTCCATCCGACTCAACAGGACCCGGTACTTCGCCAGCTGCGGCTCGGTGTCGAGGAATACGGGTCCATGCGATTGGTCCAGGTTGATGGTGTCGAGCTGAGGTACGGGTCCGTGCGAGTAGTAGATCGACTGGCCCGATCCTGCGAAGCTTCCGGCCGCGAAGGGGATCACGTGGATGGAGACGTGGGGGAGTTCGCTGAGCGCCAGCAGGTGTTCCAGTTGTTGACGGGTGACCTTGGGGCCGCCGAACTGCATGCGTAGCGCGGCTTCGTGGATGACGGCCCTTTGCGGGGCCGGACGGTCTCGGTGCAGAACGGCCTGCCGTTTGATGCGGAACGAGACCCGGTGCTCCACTTCGGGCGGAGACAGCGCCGGCACGTCCTGCCGGAACACCTCGCGGGCGTGCTCTGCGGTCTGGAAGAGCCCGGGGACGTGGACCGTGACCGCCGTACGGAGGTGCTGCGCATGGTGCTCGACCTCTGCCAGGTCGAGGAGCGGCGTGGGAAGGATCTCCCGGTACTCCTCCCACCAGCCGCGGGTTCGGTCGGCTGTCATGTCGCAGAGGGCGGCGACCAGACCCTGGTCCGTGCAGCCGTAGTGGACGGCCAGTGCGCGTAGCCGCGCCGGGCTCACTCCCACACGTCCGGCTTCCATGTTGCTGATCTGGTTCTGCTGTACGCCCAGCAGCCGGCCGGCCTGGGTCGCGGTGAGGCCCGCACGTTCACGCAGCTTGCGCAGTTCGCTGCCGAAGCGGAGCTGGCGACCCGTCGGGCTTGTCCTCACGGGTTGGTTCGCCTCCTTGAGCGGCTGGTCACCCACACGAGTGTGAGTTAACGGATATCTCGCGAATCGGTTAACTCATTAACTCTGACTCGCTAGCTTGGATCTCGGCCACCCGCCCGGAAGTACCCCGCTCGACGGAGCGGCCTCGTCACCGGGCAGCGCAGGAAACCTCATTCACGCCGTCCGTCCCTCGTGATCGGAGAACTCCATGCCCACTGCCACGGTAGCGCCGCCCTGGACCTACACCCTCCAACTCCCGCAGGATCCCCGGGCCCCCGGGGTCGCCCGGGCCACCCTCCGTACCGTCCTTCGTGTCCATGGCATGTCCGAACTCACCGAGACCGCGGAACTGTTGGCCAGCGAACTCGTCACCAACGCCTATCGGCACTCCTCGGGTCCGTACTCCCTGCGCGTGCGCGACGCCGGCCGCAGCCGGGTTCGCCTCGGGGTGTGGGACACCGAACCCACCATCCCCGCCCCCTTCCAGTGGAGCGACCGGGCCGCGGAAGAGCTCGCCGAACGGGGGCGCGGGCTCTACCTCGTCACTGTCTACGCCGACAGCTGGGGCGCGTACCCCGTGCGCGGCGGGCTGCCGGGGCAGCGCGGGAAGCTGCTCTGGGTGGAATGCGCGGCCAAGCCGGACTGCCAGTGAGGTCGCCTGCCGTCCCTGTGCGCAGTGCGGCGCTGGGTTGTGGCCGTGGGGGCGCGATGTGCCGGGGGGCGCCGAAGCCCCTGCCGGGACGAGCGTCCGGTCAGGGGCTTCGGCGGGGGTGGCGGAGGTGTCAGGACTTCGTGTTCGCCTGCTTCATGGAGGCCACCGCGTCCGCGACCGTGCTCTCGTACAGGCCGAGCTTCGGGGTGCCGACCTTCACATCCGGGCCGAGCGGGAAGTTGAGCTGCTCGGCGTTGGGCATGTGGTCGCCGTCGGCGAGCACGTTCAGCTCGTTGACCCAGGTCACGCCGTTCCCGCCGCCCGGGTTGAGGTCGATCACCGCGATCGCGGCGGTCTTCGGCTTGACCGGGTACGCGGGGGCGCCGCCCAGGCCGCCCGGGACCAGCGGGACGATGTCGCCGCTGTGGTCCTCGGCGTTCGAGGCGCCCAGGCTGACGCGCGGGAAGTAGCTCAGGCCGCAGGAGTCGGTGCCGGTGTTGTTGACCTCGATCACGTGCTGGGTGGCCGAGCCCTCGCGGGCGTACACGCGCACCGACAGGTCGGCGCTCTCGCACGGGTGCTTGTAGGCGTAGCTGTCGCTGGTGTTGCCGCCGGTGGCTCCACTCGTCGAACCGCCCGTCTTCGCGGCGCCGTCCTTGGACTTGCCGGTGCTGGAGGTGACCGTGTCCGTGGAGCCGTCGGACGTCTTCGCACCGTCGGACGCCGTGGAACCGCCGGTCTTCGCGGTGTCCTTGGCGGTGTCCTTGGCGGTGTCCTTGGCGGTGTCGGTGGCCGTGGTGGCCTCGGCGGACACGGAGTTGTCCGCCGGGCCGGCCGCCTTCGTGCCGCTGCCGTCGCCGCCACAGGCGGTGAGGGCGAGGGCGAGCACGGCGGTGACGGCGGCGCCGAGAGCGGCGGTGCGGTTGCGGTTGCGGTTCGTGCGCATGGAGTTCCCCGAAGTGTGTGGCGGTCGGATGGTCGGCTCGGTGCGGCCAGGGCCCGGGACCTGCGGCGAACCGCTCCCCCTCCGGACTGTCTGACCTGGGAAGCTTCTCGCCCGCCGCTCATGTTCTGCTAACGCCTCCCTGACGTCCCGCTGACGTCCCTCCGTGCGTGCTCGGGCATGCTTCGGGCGTGCTTCGGGGTCCCGGGGTGCGTATGACCCGGCGCCCGGTCGGGAAGACTTCGGGCCGTGCGCGTGACTTCGGCGGTCCGATCACCGTTAGATGTGATGTGCCCAAGCCTGTCGTGTCCGCCGTGCCGCCCGTGACGACCGCTTCCGCCGGGGACGGTGCCGCCGCCCCGCCGTCCTTCCTGCTCACCCCGCGCCAGGGGGAGGCCGCCCGCGCGCTCCTGTCGTACGTGGCCGGCCTGCCGCTGAACACCGTCGACGCGCAGCTCCTCGCGGTGGTCGTGGGGATCCGGGCCGCCCGGACGGGTGCCGGCAACCTCACGAGGACCGATCTGCGCTCGCTGCGGCTGGAGGACCCCGAGGGCGCCCTGGCCGAACTGTCCGCGGCCGGGTGGGGGGTGCCCGGTGAGCTGATCGACGGGGACCCGGACAAACCGGCCGGCATCGTCGTGCCGGACATGGCCCCCGGACCCGGCCATGTGCTGCCCCTGGGCAAGGAGGCGCGGTCGAAGGTATCGGGCTGGTCCATGCGTACGAGGGCGGCCAAGCCCGTACGGAAGGGCTCCTCGGCGGTCCGGCTGGCCGCGCTGTTCCTGGCGGCCCACTGCTCCGCCGAGCTGGTCGGCCACGCGCCGGCCGAGCTGCCCGTCGCCTGTTACGGGGCGGTGCCCACGCTCCTGGAGAAGGGTTTCCTCACCGAGGTGAGCGGACAGACGTACCGGCTCGGCCCGGCGGTGGGGCACCTCGCGGGCCTCTTCCGTACCCCGGAGGAGCTCGCCGCACTCGCGCGGGAGGAGGAGGAACGGCGGGCGGCCCGGGAAGCGGCGGCCGTCGCGGAGGCCACTCCGGAGAGCTGGGCGGCATGGAAGTCGGAGGTCAGCCCCGCGCTGCTGCGGCACGTGGAGGCGGTCGAGAACTGCCGGCTCTGCCATCTCGCCTTCAGCCGCGTCGCGAACGGGTTCATGACCCCGCCCTCCCCCCTGCCCATGCCCCGGTCGGCCCTCGACGCCTACGCCACCTGGCGGGACGCCCATCCGAACTGCGGTCGCGAGGCCGCCCTGTTCACCGTGGCGTTCCGTACGGGGCACGGCCACGGGCCGTCGTACGGACAGCTGTGCAAGGGCCTGGGGTGGAAGAAGCTGTCGCGGGAGCTGCGCGGGATCATCGTGCGCACGCTCATCGACGAGGGCTGGCTGACCTCCACGCCCCCGGTGCCGTGGACCCTGCGACCGGGGAAGACCGCCCACGCGCAGGGGATCGTCCTGCCCGGACAGGTGACCCGGGCCGGTCGCTGAGGGCGATGGTGCGTGCGGGGCTCCGGGGAGCACGGGCGGACTTCGGGGAGTACGGGCGGGCTCCGGGGAGTACGGGCGGGCTCCGGGGAGTACGGGCGGGCTCCGGTGGGTGCGAAAAACGATGGCACGCGGTGGTGCGGCTCTGCCACACTCCGGCCCATGATCTCTGGAATCGAGAACCACCCCGCCCGTTGAGCGCCCCGGAAGAGCGCGGAGCGCTCACCTCCCGGCCCTCGTCCGTGTACGCGTGCGCGCTGCGTGTCCAGCGCGCCGAGCCCGAGGGACCGTGGTCCCGGGCGGACGCGGCACCACCCGTACCCCGTTCCGGCCCGGCCAACCGGCCCAGCCGGGACTTCACCCGAACCAGGGACGAGTTGGCCCGCCTGCTCGGGCCGTTGCTGGTCGCCCCGGACGCCGTCGAGGCGGCGGCGGAGGTGCACCGGCGGCTGGCGGCCCTGGACCCACCCGTCCGGCACCGCACCCTGCGCATTCTCATCACCGCCCTGCCGGTGGAGAACCAGGAACGGGCGCGGGCCCTGGCGCGCGTCCTGGTGCGTACCGGCGTCAGCTACCCGGCCGTCTGCACCGGCCTCGCCCTGCTGATCGAGCTGGGCGAACCGGAGGACGTGCCGTACCTCCGCACCCTCGGCGTACTGCGGACCCTCGTGCGCCCCGTCGTCCACGCGCTCGACGCCATCGACAGACCGGCCGCAGCCGTGCTCGCCCTGCGCAACCACAACGGGGCACCCGACCTCCAGCCGCTGCTCGCCGCGCTCGACTCCGGTGACCGTGCCGCCGTACGGGAACGGCTGGTCTCGCTGCCGGGAGACATGGCGCCCGAGTCGGCACGGAGAGTCGCCGAGGCGTCCCGGCTGGCGGAGCTGCTGGCGGCTGTCCATGACCTGCCACCCTCGGAGGGCGGCGAACTGGTCGCCCAGGCAGGGCGGTTGCTGTTCCGCATGACGACCCTGCGCGACTACCAGCCCGAGATCCTCTTCTACCCGGACGCCCCTCGTGCGTACGAGGAACTCGCGCGGGGCGCCGGTCTCCTCCCGCCCACCGTCGACCATCACGCGCTCCTGCTGTCCGCCGTCCAGGAGCTGCGCACGGGGCCCGTCATGCTGCACGACTGGGGCCCCGGGCGCCGGGAGGCGGCGCTGTCGGAGCTGACGGCCGTCCTGAGCCGGCCCGAGTGGCGGACGGTTCCGTCGCACGGGAGCGACGGTCCCGGCGAGCGGAGGCGGCTCGCGTGGATCCAGCGCACGCGGGCGCGGGTACTGCGCTCTTCGTGCGCCCCTTCCGCGCCGCTGTGCATCGAGATCCACGACCGCGACCCCGCCGACCCCGCCACGGTCGAGGCGCGCGTCCTCGTCGACGGGCGTCCGCTCGTGCCGGACTACTTCGGCCGGGGGCCCGCCAACTCGCCCGAGCAGCTGCTGGACACCGGCCTCCTGCGGGCCACGGACGAACCCCGGGAGGTGCAGCTCGCCGAGGCGTACTGCTCCGAGGGCTGCTGCGGGGCGCTGTATGTCACCGTGCGGCGGGAGGGGGACCAGGTCGTCTGGTCCGGGTGGCGCTGCCCGGCTCCGCCACGCGGCAAACGCGAGATGCCCGAGCTCCGTTTCGACGCCGCCGCGTACGACGCCGAGGTCACCCGTGCGCAGAGCGACGACAGCTGGGCGTGGCCGGCCCGCCGGGCCGCCCGGCTGATCGTCGCCGGACTGCGCGGCCGGCCGGACCTCCTCACCCGCTGGAACGTCCGGCTCGGCTGGACCGGCACGGACTTCCACGACCCGGACGAGACGTTGATCAGCCTCCTGCACGACTCCGTGGACGGCTCTCCGGGCCAGCTCCTCTGGCGCATCCCCGAGGACGGCACCCCGCCGCAGGACCGTGCGGCGGCCGCGCTGACCCGGCTGGCCACGGAGGACCCGAGGACGTACGGGCGTTAGCGGCGGTCCACCGTTCGGGTGATCCGTGGATGGGGGGCGAGGCGTTGGCAGGCCAGGGGAGCGGGGCGATCCCCGCTCCCCTGCGGCCGGGCGACCGGCGTGTCGGGGTTGCCGCGTTTGGCACAGTGCCGCTCCACGAGCTTCACGATCAAGAACGGGGCGAACGGTGAGCGGTGCGCGGCTGAGACTGAGCGATCTGGCAGGCGGCGGGACGGGGGGCGGCTCCGCCGCCGGGGACGAGCTGCGGCACAGCGGCGGCGCGTGGTTGCGGGCCGCCGGGGGTGCGGAGGGCATGGGCGCCCATCTCGGTCCCGTACGCGCGGAACTGGCGACGGCGCACGAGGGGCTGACCGCCGGGACCGTCGGTCTGAACGCCCTCGCCGAGCTGGGCGTCGTACAGGAGTCCTGGGCCCGGCGCTTCGAGTCCGCCCGCCGTGAGTGCGGGGCGCTGGCGGGGAACCTTCGCGCGGTGGCGCGGGCGCAGGGCGAGACCAACGAGTCCGTACGGTCGTCCTTCTCACCCGTCGCGCGCCGGACCCACGGGGTCGAGCGATGACGGCGTCGGGCTCCACGCTGACGTGGGCTCAGTTACGCGACCTCAAGTGCGCCGAGCTGGAGGGGGCGGCCGAAGGCTGGGGCAAGGCGAGCAGCCGCGCGGATGCCGGGCGGGACCGGATCGAGAAGCAACTGCTGGCCGCCCTGCGCGAGAACCAGCACGGCGCGGCGGCCGACGCGGCGGTCGGGCGGCTGCGGCAGCTGGGCCGGAACCTGCAGTACGTGTACACCGAGTGCGGTCTGATCCGCACCGCGTTGAACAGCCTCGCGCATGAGATGAGGGTGCAGCAGACGGCGCTGCGGCGTGCGCTGGAGGAAGCGGAATCGCTGAAGTTCACCGTGCACGCGGACGGCTCGGTGACGTATCCGGCCGGGGGCGCGGGCCTGATCGACGGGGCCCCGTTGCCGGGCGGCACGGCGAGGGTGTCGACGGCGCCCGGTCTGTTCCCTCCTTCCGGCCTGGTCGCCCCGAACCCGCACGCCACGAAGGCACAGGACATCGCGGACCGGGTCGCGAAGGCGGTCCGGACGGCCGCCGAGATCGACTGGCGCTTCGCCCGCGTGCTGCGCAGGCTCAAGGCGGAGGAGGGCCTGAAGGTCCCGGACCGCACGTGGACCGACGCGGCGGGGGACGCGGCGGCGGTACGGGATGCCGCGTACGGCTACCTGAAGTCCCGTATCCCGCGCGACGCGACGCCTGCGGCGCGGCGTGAGTGGTGGGAACACCTGACGGACGAACAGCGCGAGGAGTACCTCGCGGTGTACCCGGACCAGATCGGCAACCTGGACGGCATTCCGGCCTTGGTCCGCGACACGGCGAACCGCGACAACCTCCAACTCCTGATCGGCAAGCTGGAGGGGCGGGACGACGAGACGTCGCGCGTGCGGTTGGCGGGGTTGCGGGAGATCAGCCGGCAGCTGAACGAGGGCGGCCAGCCGCCGATGTACCTCCTCGGCATCGGGGACGAGGGGAACGGGCGGGCGATTGTGTCGTTCGGGAACCCGGATACGGCGCGGAATGTTTCGGCTTATGTGCCGGGGTTGAACACGTCGTTGGATGAGGAATTTGCTACGGGGGACGTTAAGCGTGCCAGGGATACAGCGATCGGAATGATTTCGCATGATCATTCGAGTGCTGCGATTACATGGCTCGGTTACGATGCGCCTCAATTTCCAGACGGTCTTGACAGTCTCGATGTAGCTGGGGATGAGCGGGCAGATAAAGGTGGCATGGCGTTCAATCAGTTCATGGGAGGTTTGTCGGCGACGAACGAGAACGAGGATCCACACATGACGGCTATCGGTCATTCGTACGGGTCTCGCACGGTTGGGGCTGCGACGCAGCAGGGTAACGGCATCCCTGGGGTTGACGACATTGTGCTGGTCGGTAGTCCCGGGGTTGGTGTGGACCGGGCAGAGGACCTCGGCGTGGGGAGCGACCACGTGTTCGTGGGCGCTGCAGAGAATGACGTTGTGACCAAGCTTCCGTCGAAGTCGCAGGCGGTTCTAGGGTTGGTCGGCCTGACCGATCAAGGTCCAGCAGGTGCACGTCTCTTTGGTGAAGCGGCTGACCCAGGGGGCGACGACCTGTGGTTTGGGAAAGATCCGGCAAGCAGTTCATTTGGCGCGAGAAGGTTTCCGGTGGACGATGGCCCCGGGCTTTTCAGTGGCGGGAAAATGAATGTCGATGCCCATACGCAGTACTTCGATCCGGACCGGGATTCTATGTCTGCCAACAGTATCGCGCTAGTTGCTGCTGGGAAAGCTCGTGACCTCAAGGCCGAGGAGCATCGATGAAGGCCCGAATTTCAGCATGTGCGGTGGCGCTGACTCTGGGTGTGTTGCTCGCTGGATGCGCCGGAAACGGGAAGAGGGAAGTTATGAATATGCAGGCGGCGGCGGATCACGCGGACGAAATCATGGACGCGACGCTTGCGGGCATCAAACCTGCTGTTCAGTGGGCTCATGGGCCCACGACAACGGGTAGTTGTGACGTTACGCGTCGACGCTCAGTGATGACTATCGTCTCTGAAAAGCGGCGAGGGAACTTCTTGGGTGTAGTCGATCGGGACTGGAAAGAGCGCGGCTACAGGATCAAGGGAATCAATAACGATCGAGACTCGCCGGCAATTTATGCGCAAACAAGCGAGGGGTTTGGGGTGAGCCTCATTTTTGGGGGTGGACAAGCCTTCTTCGAGGTGGACAGTCCCTGCGTGGAGAGGTCCGAGGTGGCGGAGTCCTCGACTCCGCCCAACGGGCCCTCCTACGAAGGGGTCTACCCGTTGCCCCGTCCCAACGTCCGCGACGACTTCTGGTCCTCCGGCGCCCCCTGAGCGCCGCGCGCGCTGATCGTGCGCCCTCCTGACTCGTACACACCGTCGAAAACACCCCCGAACCGTGCCCCGATAGGGGATGGTTGACGGGTGCGTAGATTCTGGTTGGCCGCAGGGGTCGGGGTCGGGGCCGTCGCGTGTTTCGTGGCGTTGCTCGTCGTCGGTACGTACTCCGCTGCCGCCGGGCTCGTCGGGGGTGGGGGCGGAGGGGCCGTCGCGTTGGCCAAGGGGGCCGTGCCGGCCAAGTACCAGGGGCTCGTGCAGAAGTGGGGGAACCTCTGCTCCGCCATCAACCCCGCCCTCCTCGCCGCCCAGCTCTACCAGGAGAGCGGCTGGAACCCGCGCGCCGAGAGCCCCGCCGCCGCGCAGGGCATCGCTCAGTTCATCCCCGGGACCTGGGCCGGGCACGGCATCGACGGGGACGGGGACGGGGACCGGGACGTGTGGGACCCGGCCGACGCCATCCCGTCCGCCGCGTCGTACGACTGCGAGCTCGCCGGGTACGTGAAGAAGGTGCCCGGCGACCCCACGGACAACATGCTCGCCGCCTACAACGCCGGGGCGTACCGCGTGATCAAGTCGGGCGGTGTACCGGACATCGCCGAGACCGAGAACTACGTCAAGATCATCCGTTCCCTGGAGAAGAGCTTCGCCCGGCCCGTCGGGCGTGTGCAGCCCTCCCAGCAGGCGGCCGGGGCCATCTACTTCGCGCAGAAGAAGCTCGGCACCAAGTACCTGTGGGGCGGGAACGGCACTCCCGAGCAGGGTGGGCGGTTCGACTGTTCCGGGCTGACCCAGGCCGCGTACCGCTCCGTGGACATCGAGCTGCCCCGGGTGGCGAACGACCAGTACAACGCGGGGCCGCATCCTTCCCGTGACGAACTACTCCCCGGGGACCTGGTGTTCTTCTCCGACGATCTGACCAATTCCCGTGCCATTCATCACGTCGGTCTCTACGTCGGAGGCGGGTACATGATCAATGCTCCGTACACTGGGGCGGTCATTCGGTTCGACAGGATCGACACGCCGGATTACTTCGGCGCCACGCGCGTGACCAAGGACGGGGCCGCGGCCCTGCCCACCACGCGACCCGCGGTCTGACCTCCGTGTGCCGGTGGCTGGAACTCTCCGTGAAGCCAGGGCCCTGAACTGCGACGTTGTGTCACTCTTCGATAACGTCATGGTGATCATTCGGTGGAGAGTGGAACGTACGCGCGGGGCACGTCGTTCTCTGGTGGGCGCGTGAATGATCGACGTGTACGAACCGAATACACGGGGGTTCGTGAAGGCGGCGCACAGGGACGTGTGCCGACGCAGCAGACAAGACAAGGGGCCGCAGCAGATGGCTGGACTCGCACTGGATGGGTCGAACCCCGACGTCAGCCTGCTCTACGACATCAACGGGCTCGCCAAGTCCGCTCCCACCTGGTTCGACCGGGTCATGGAGTTCGTCGGAGAGTTCGGGATCATGTTCGGCATGGTCCTCGTGGTCCTGTGGTGCTGGTGGAGTGTCCGCCGGCGCGGCACGGCCGAGGAGTCGGTGTCGGCGGTGGCCGGGCTCGTCTGGGCCCCCCTCGCGGCCGGTGTCGCGTTGCTCATCAACATTCCGATCCGCGGATTCGTGGAACGGCCGCGGCCGTTCAAGGACCACTCGGGTCTCGATGTCCTGGTCGACGGGAAGAACGACTTCTCGTTCGTCAGCGACCACGCCACGATGGCGATGGCGCTCGGTGTCGGGCTCTTCGTGGCCCACCGGAAGTTCGGCATCGCGGCCATCGGGCTCGCCCTGCTGGAGGGCTTCTGCCGGGTCTACATGGGCGTCCACTACCCGACCGACGTCATCGGCGGCTTCGCCCTCGGCACGGCCGTGGCGCTGCTCCTCGCCCCTCTCGCCATGATGTTGCTGACGCCCCTGGTGGCGGCCGTCTCCCGGTCCTCCCGTCTCGGCCCGCTCGTCCGTTCGCGCCGGCCCCGGGCCGCGGCCTCCGGCGGCCAGGCCGAGGCGCTCGGCATCCCCGAGCCCCGGCCCGGTTCGCGCGGCGGCGGCTCCGACGGGGAGAAGGGTCTCGCGGCCTGACGCGGCCGGAGACCGGCAACCCCGCGTGCCCCGGAAGCCATCGGCCTCCGGGGCACCGGTGTTTCCCGGGCCCGCGTCGGCCCCCGTCCGCGTCGGCCCTCCGCCCACCCCGGCCCGCGCTCGCCCCGGTCCCGTCCCCCGCTCTCACCCCGGCCCTGTCCCGGTCCCGTCCCCGGCGCACCCCCCCGCGAGTCCGCGAGCCCTCTTACAGACCCTGCGGGTACGAGAACAGCCCCTCCGGGTCGTACCGCTTCTTCACCTGCTCCAGGCGCGTTGCCGCCGAGCCGTAGTACGCCTCGCGCCAGTTGGTCAGGGACGGGTCCGGGTAGTTCTGGTACGCCGCCCCGGAGGCGTACGGGCGCATCGCCGCGTGGGCGTCTTTCAGCCAGTTCTGCTGGGCGGTGCCCGGTGTGCCGGGGCGCCAGGCGCCGATGTACTGGGCGAGCATCCGGGAGCGGCGGTGGACGAACGCCGTGGCCTGCGGGTCGACCCGGTTCACCGCCCCGCCCAGCGCGGTCAGCGCGACCGAACCGCCGCCCCCCTGGCCCGGATCGAGCCGGGTGAACGCCTGGACCGCGGTGAGCAGGGCCGATACGCCCGCCGGGGACAGCGAGCGGTCGTAGAAGTCGGAGGCGGCGGCGTACGTCTCGCGCTGGAGGGCGCCCTGTGAGGTGCGGCCGGGTGTGGTGCCCGGGAGGTGGCACTGCGCGTCCGTGATGCCCGAGCAGCCGGCGTACACGAGCATCGCCTCCCGGTAGTCGCGGCGGCGCAGCGAGACCGAGGTGGCGGAGGCGCCGATGCGGTCGGCGAGGCGGTCGACGGCGTTCTGCAGGTCCTCGTAGGTACCGAGGCCGAACGCCGAGACCGAGACCGTCGGGTCGCTGCCGCCGGGGCCGGCCGCGAGGTGTGCGGCGGACCAGATCTCGTCCGGCTGGTCCGGGCCCCACTCCTGCCAGGCGGTGACGACGTTCCGGGCGAGCGACCACGGCCAGGACATGTAGGCGGTGACGGTCTGTGGGGCGGGGCGGGTACGGAAGCGGAGCTCCGTGACGACGCCGAAGTTGCCGTTGCCCGCGCCGCGCAGCGCCCAGAAGAGGTCGGGGTTGCGTTTGCTGTCGGCGGTCACCGTGCTGCCGTCGGCGGTGACGATGGTGGCGGCGGTGAGGTTGTCGCAGGTCAAACCGTAGGCGCGGGCGGCGACGCCATGGCCGCCGCCGAGGGTGAGGCCGGAGATGCCGACCGTCGGGCAGGAGCCGCCCGGGATCATGACGCCGTCCGCGGCGAGGCCCTCGTAGACGTCGAGGAGCTTGGCGCCCGCGCCGATCGTGCCGTCCCCTTCCACGCGCGAGAGTGACGAAACGTCAATGACCAGCCGGCCGTCGCCGCTCGACCAGCCGGCGTACGAGTGGCCGCCGCTGCGGATCGCGACCGGTAAGGAGGCGCGGCGGGCGAAGGCCAGGCACTCGCGGACGTCGTCCTCGTGCCGGACGTAGGCGACCGCGGCCGGTCTCTGGCCGTCGAAGCGGGTGTTGTAGAGCTGACGGGCGGTCGGATAGGCCGCGTCACCGGGCCTGATCAGTGTTCCGTCGAGGCTCTTGGCCAGTGCGGGCCAGTCCGCCGGTCCGGCGGAGGCGGACCTGGTGGGGGAGGGGGAGGAAGGGGAGGAGGCGGTCGGGGAGGCCGGGGCGGGGCCGGGGGCCGGGGCCGCCGGGTCGGTGGCGTCGCACGCGGTTGCGGTGGCACCGGCGAGGACGGCGGCGCCCGCTGCGAGGAGGGCGCGCCGGTTCGGCGGGCTCATCGGACCTCCGGGGTGGTGAGAGGAGGAAGGGAGGGCCGGTGGTCAGGCCGTGGTGCGGTGTTCCTCGGCGTCCGAGCGGGCCCGGTCGCGGGACCGGCGGGCGGGTCCCGACCAGCCGCAGGCGCAGCGGGCGGTGCAGAACGAGCCGCGTTCGACGGTGGTGGGTTCATGGGCGGGCGGGACCGGCGGGGCCTCGGCGGGGTGTTGGTCGTACACGCGACCACGGTACTGGCCGGGGCGGCCTGTCGGGGAGGGGCGTACGAAGGTGCGAAGGGGCGCGGTTCCGGGCGGGGAGGGGACGGGACCGGGGCGGTCGGCCGGAAGAGCTCCGCGGGCCGGCGCCCGTGTACCGGGGACGGCCGGGCGGGCACGGGCAGGACGAATGTCCAGGCGGCTGTCGGGGCCGTGGCTCTGGGACGGCCGGGTGGGCAGGACCACTGGTCGCGGCGGCCCGGCCGGGAGGGCCGCGGTGAACCGGGGAACGGGCCGCAGGGCCCATGCGGTGCCAATCGGGCCCAAGGACGTTACAGCCGCCAGGGGCTGTCGTTAAGCGAGGCGGGCAGGGCCTCGGGCAAGCGGTACGGCGTTGGGGATGGGCAGGCGATGGTGGTGCAGCAGCACAGGGCGGGAGGCGGGGTGCGCGCCGTGCGTGCCCTCGCCGTGGCGGGCGTGATGGCGGCGGCCGCCGGGTGCGCCGGTGACGGAGGCGCGGACCGGGCCGCCGCCGCGGCGGACGCCCGGGACGGGGCCGTCGAGGTGGTGCGGCGGGCGGCGGTGGTGCTCGCCGGGGAGGGCGTCTCGAGCGCCGAGGTGAGTACGTCGATGGAGACGGCGGCCGGCGGCACCCTGGTCACGATCAGGGGCACGGGGGCGTACGACTTCCGCGCCGGGTCCGGCCGGCTGAAGGTCGTGCTGCCGTCGGACGTGGCGGGCGAGAAGGAGCACCGGCCGATCACGGAGCTGCTGGTCCCCGGCGCCCTCTACATGATGAACCGGGGGGCCGGGGTGCCCGCGGACAAGTGGGTGCGGATCGACACGACGGCGCTGAAGGACGGCAATCTGGTCACCGGCGGGGTGACCGACCCGCTGGCCGCCGCCGAACTGCTGCGTGGCGCGGCGGCCGTGACGTATGTGGGCGAGACGGAGCTGGCCGGGGTGACCGTGCGGCACTACCGGGGGACGGCCGACCTCGGCCGGGCGGCGCGGCTCGCGGCCCCCGGTTCGCGGGCGTCGCTGGCGGCGGCGGCGGAAGGGTTGCGCGCACGGGCCGTGCCGTTCGACGCGTATCTGGACGAGGAGGGCCGGCTGCGCAAGGTGCGCCACCGGTTCAGCTTCGCCAACGAGGGCCCGGCGGCCGAGGTGGTCTCGACGACGCTCCTGTACGGGTTCGGCGTGCCGGTCACCGTACGGCTGCCGGACGAGCGGGACATCTACACCGGTGAGATCGAGCAGGGGCGGGCGTGAGGTGAATCCCGGGCCCCCCGGGCCGCCCACATGCCCTAGCCCCCCGGTGGCGGCGAAATGGTCCGTCCGTGCCATGCGCGGTGCGTATCGGGCTCTCTACCCTGGAAAGCCGGTGACGGCAGTGAGAGGTGAGTGACGTGGTGACGCTCGGGGCCCCGGTCGTATCGGACCATGTGGCGCTCGCCGAGATCGAGCTGTGCGGGGAGTTGATGATCGCGGCGTCGGCGGCGATCGGGGAACGGCTCAGCGCGGACCGTATCGACGAGGTGCTCGATGTGAAGGTGAGCACCGACCGCACCACCGTCCCCCGGCAGGGCCACCACCAGGGCTGACGGGCAGGGATCAGGTGCGCAGCAGGCGGGCGATGGCCTTGGTGGCCTCCTCGACCTTCGCGTCGACCTCGGCGCCGCCCTTGACGGCCGCGTCGGCGACGCAGTGGCGCAGGTGCTCCTCCAGGAGCTGGAGCGCGAAGGACTGGAGCGCCTTGGTGGACGCCGAGACCTGGGTGAGTATGTCGATGCAGTAGACGTCCTCGTCGACCATGCGCTGGAGGCCGCGGATCTGGCCCTCGATGCGGCGCAGGCGCTTGAGGTGCTCGCTCTTCTGGTGGTGGTAGCCGTGTATTCCGCGGTCGTGGTCGGTCACGATCGCCTCGACGGGGGCCGCGCCGGGCGCCGCGTCCGGTGCGGGATGCGTTCCCGTGGCCTCGGTGGTCGTCATTGCTGCCTCCCGTTTTCCCTTTACCCTGCTGTTCACATACCCCTGGTGGGTATATCCTAACGAATTCAACTGAAACGTGACCGGGGTCCCGTGCTGATCACTGTGCCTGATGCGCGACACTGAAGAATGCCGGTTAGCCGTGGCCGGATGATGCGCCTAGCATCAGCCTGACCGAATCCAAAGCACCCCGAGGACCCCACGTGCGCTTTCGTCTGACCCCCAGGGAGACGAGCTTCTACGACATGTTCTCCGCGTCCGCGGACAACATCGTCACGGGCTCGAAACTCCTGATGGAACTGCTCGGGGCGGATTCGTCCTCCCGGGCCGAGATCGCGGAGCGCATGCGGGCAGCGGAGCACGCGGGGGACGATGCCACCCACGCGATCTTCCACCAGCTGAACTCCTCCTTCATTACGCCCTTCGACCGTGAGGACATTTACAACCTCGCGTCGTCGCTCGACGACATCATGGACTTCATGGAGGAGGCCGTCGACCTGGTCGTGCTGTACCAGGTCGAGGAGCTTCCCAAGGGTGTGGAGCAGCAGATCGAGGTCCTGGCGCGGGCGGCCGAACTGACCGCCGAGGCCATGCCGGGTCTGCGCACCATGGACAACCTCACCGAGTACTGGATCGAGGTCAACCGTCTGGAGAACCAGGCCGACCAGATCCACCGCAAGCTGCTCGCCCAGCTCTTCAACGGCAAGTACGACGCCATAGAGGTGCTGAAGCTGAAGCAGATCGTGGATGTGCTGGAAGAGGCTGCCGACGCGTTCGAGCACGTCGCGAACACGGTGGAGACCATCGCGGTCAAGGAGTCCTGAACCACGTGGACACCTTCGTACTGATCGTGACCATCGGCGTCGCGCTCGGCTTCACGTACACCAACGGCTTCCACGACTCGGCGAACGCGATCGCCACGTCGGTCTCCACCCGTGCGCTGACCCCGCGTGCGGCGCTGGCGATGGCGGCGGTGATGAACCTCGCGGGCGCGTTCCTCGGCAGCGGGGTCGCCAAGACCGTCAGTGAGGGCCTGATCGCGACGCCCGAGGGCAACAAGGGGATGGGCATCCTCTTCGCCGCGCTCGTCGGCGCGGTCATCTGGAACCTCGTCACCTGGTACTTCGGCCTGCCCTCGTCGTCCTCGCACGCCCTGTTCGGCGGCATGGTCGGCGCGGCGCTGGCCGGCGGGACGATGGTGCACTGGGACGGGGTGCTCGACAAGATCGTCATCCCGATGTTCCTGTCCCCGCTGATCGGCCTGGTGGTCGGTTATCTGGTGATGGTCGCCATCATGTGGATGTTCCGGAAGGCCAACCCGCACAAGGCCAAGCGCGGTTTCCGCATCGCGCAGACGGTCTCCGCGGCGGGCATGGCGCTCGGGCACGGTCTGCAGGACGCGCAGAAGACGATGGGCATCGTGGTGATGGCCCTGGTCATCGCCGACGTCGAGTCCCCGAGCGACCCGATCCCGGTCTGGGTGAAGCTCGTCTGCGCGCTGATGCTGTCGCTGGGCACGTACGCGGGCGGCTGGCGCATCATGCGTACGCTCGGCCGGAAGATCATCGAGCTGGACCCGCCGCAGGGCTTCGCCGCCGAGACGACGGGTGCGTCGATCATGTTCGGTTCGGCGTTCCTCTTCCACGCGCCGATCTCCACGACCCATGTGATCACCTCGGCGATCATGGGTGTGGGGGCCACGAAGCGGGTGAACGCGGTGCGGTGGGGTGTCGCGAAGAACATCATCCTCGGGTGGTTCATCACGATGCCGGCCGCGGCGCTGGTCGCCGCCGCGAGTTACGGGGTCGTGTACCTGATCTTCGGCTGACGCCCGCCACGCGTCGATGTGGGTCCGCCCCGCTCTCCTCACGGAGCGCGGGGCGGACCCTTCGCCTTGTGGTGGCACCGCCATGCAGCACCCCAAGGCCGTACGGGGGACCGGGCGGATCAGCCGAAGCGGCCGGAGATGTAGTCCTCGGTGGCCTGGACCGACGGGTTGGAGAAGATGCGTTCCGTCTCGTCGATCTCGATCAGCTTGCCGGGCCTGCCGACCGCCTCCAGGTTGAAGAACGCCGTGCGGTCCGAGACGCGGGCCGCCTGCTGCATGTTGTGCGTCACGATGACGATCGTGAACCGCTGCTTCAGCTCGCCGACCAGGTCCTCGATGGCGAGGGTGGAGATCGGGTCGAGGGCGGAGCACGGCTCGTCCATCAGCAGCACGTCCGGCTCGACCGCGATGGCGCGGGCGATGCACAGGCGCTGCTGCTGACCGCCGGAGAGGCCGGAGCCGGGCTTGTTCAGCCGGTCCTTGACCTCGTTCCACAGGTTCGCGCCGCGCAGCGACTTCTCGACGATGTCGTTCAGGGCGTTCTTGCGGTACGAGCCGTTGAGGCGCAGGCCCGCCGCCACGTTGTCGAAGATCGACATGGTGGGGAACGGGTTCGGGCGCTGGAAGACCATGCCGACCGTGCGGCGCACGGTGACCGGGTCGACGCCGGCCCCGTACAGGTTCTCGTCGTCCAGGAGCACCTTGCCCTCGACGCGGCCGCCGGGGGTGACCTCGTGCATCCGGTTCAGGGTGCGCAGGAAGGTGGACTTGCCGCAGCCGGAGGGGCCGATGAAGGCGGTCACCGAGCGGGGTTCCACGGTCATGGAGATGTCGTCGATCGCCTTGTGGCTGCCGTAGTAGGCCGACAGTCCGCTGACGTCTATGCGCTTGGCCATCTGAATCACTGCTGCTTTCCGCTGGCCCTATCGGCCGGCCTTGGGGGCCTTCCAGCGGGCGATGCCGCGGGCCACCAGATTGAGGATCATGACGAAGGCGATCAGGACCAGGGCCGCCGCCCAGGCGCGGTCGTAGGACGCGGTCTCACCGATCTTGTACTGCTCGTAGATGTAGAACGGCAGTGACGACTGGGCGCCTTCGAAGGGGTTGGTGTTGATCAGCTGACTGCCGAAGACCAGCAGGATGATCGGCGCGGTCTCGCCGGCGATACGGGCGACGGCGAGCATGACGCCGGTCGCGATGCCGCCGATCGCGGTCGGCAGGACCACCTTCAGGATCGTGCGCCACTTCGGGATGCCGAGGGCGAGGGAGGCCTCGCGGAGCTCGTTCGGGACGAGCTTGAGCATCTCCTCGGTGGAGCGGACCACGACCGGGATCATCAGGATCGTCAGGGCGAGCGCGCCCATCAGGCCGGACGGTTCGAGGCCAGCGATCAGCATGATCGACAGGATGAAGAGCCCGGCCACGATCGACGGGATGCCGGTCATGACGTCGACGAAGAAGGTGACGGCCCTGGCCAGCGCGCCCTTGCCGTACTCCACCAGGTAGACGGCGGTGAGCAGGCCGAGCGGGGCGGAGATCAGGGTGGCGATGCCGACCTGTTCCAGGGTGCCGATCAGCGCGTGGTAGACACCGCCGCTGGCCTCGGGCCCGAGGACACCGGCCATCGAGTGGGTCAGGAAGTAGCCGTCCAGGCGCTCGGAGCCCCGGCTGATGGTGGTCCAGAGCAGTGAGGCGAGCGGGACGACGGCGAGCAGGAAGCACACCCAGACCAGGCTGGTGGCGAGGCGGTCCCTGGCCTGGCGCTGGTTCTCGACGACGCTGGTGGTGACGTACGAGATCACCAGGAAGAACAGCGCGGAGATCAGGCCCCACTGCACGCGGCTCTGCCAGCCGGCGACGAGGCTGAGGCCGACGCCCAGGGCGATCGCGACGACGGCGAAGCCGAGGGGGGCGAGGCGGGGCAGGGACCGGGTGCTGAGGCCGGCCCTCGGGGCGGTCGGTGCGGGCGTCGGGAGGTCCTGGACGCCGGTGGTGGTGGCGTGGGTCATGCGTTGGCCCCCGAGTACTCCTTGCGGCGGGCGATGATGAGCCGCGCCGCGCCGTTGACCAGCAGGGTGAGGACGAAGAGGACCAGGCCGGAGGCGATCAGGGCGTCCCGCCCGAACGCGTCGGCCTCGCCGAACTTCGCCGCGATGTTCTGGGCGAACGTCCCGCCGCCCGGGTTGAGCACGTGCATCGAGATCAGGAAGCTCGGCGACAGGACCGTGGCGACGGCCATCGTCTCGCCGAGCGCGCGGCCCAGGCCCAGCATCGATGCGGAGATCACGCCGGAGCGGCCGAACGGCAGCACCGAGAGCCGGATGACCTCCCAGCGCGTGGCGCCGAGGGCGAGGGCGGCCTCCTCGTTCATCCGGGGGACCTGGAGGAAGACCTCGCGGCTGACGCTGGTCACGATCGGCAGGATCATGACCGCGAGCAGGATGCCGACGGTGAACAGCGAGCGGGCGACGCCGATCTCGGTCTTCTCGAAGACGTAGGTCCAGCCGAAGAACTGGTCGAGCCAGAGGTTCAGCCCCTCCAGGTACGGCACGAGGACGAGGGCGCCCCAGATGCCGTAGACGATGCTGGGGACCGCGGCGAGCAGGTCGATGACGTACGCGATCGGGCCGGCCAGCTTGCGGGGGGCGTAGTGCGAGATGAACAGGGCGATGCCGACGGCGACCGGGACCGCGATGACCATCGCGATGACGGAGCTGACGACGGTCCCGAAGAGGAGGACGGCGATGCCGAAGACGGGCGGGTCACCGGCCGGGTTCCAGTCGAAGGTGGTGAGGAAGTTGCCCTCGTCCTTGGAGATGGCGACCGCGGCGCGGTAGCTGAGGAACACGGCGATCGACGCCATGAGCACCAGGAGCAGGATGCCGGAGCCGCGCGAGAGGCCGAGGAAGATCCGGTCGCCGGCGTGGCCCGTGGACCGGGGGCGGGAGGGCCCGGCCGGTGGGGTCTGTATCTGTGGTGTGGTGGAAGCCATGGTCTTTCCGGTCTGTGTGGGGGAGCCGGGGCTCCCCTGGCGGCGGTGCACCGGAGGGGCTGGGGGGCGGGCCGGTCCGGAGGGTGTTCCGGACCGGCCGCCGGTCGCTGTGTGACGTACCGCTGGTTACGAGAGGCCGGCGACGGTCTCGCGGACCTTGGCGTTGATCTCCTCGGGGATCGGGGCGTAACCGGCCTCGGTGAGGAGCTTCTGGCCGTCCGCCGAGGCGGTGTAGGTCAGGAAGGACTTGACGGTGCCGAGGGTCTCGGCCTTGTTGCCGGTGTCGCAGACGACCTCGTACGTGACCAGGACCAGCGGGTAGGCGCCGTCGGCCTTGGTGGTGTAGTCGAGGTCGAGCGCCAGGTCCTTGCCGGTGCCCTTGACCTTGGCGGCGGCGATGGCCTTGGAGGCGTTCTCGGAGGACGCCTTGACCGGGGCGGAGCCGCCGGTGTCGATGTCGACCGTGGAGATCTGCTGCGAGGTGGCGTAGGACAGCTCGAAGTAGCCGATCGAGCCGTCGACCTGCTTGACCGTGGAGGCGACGCCGGAGGAGCCGGACGCGGCCTGGCCACCGGGGGCCGGCCACTTCTTCTCGGCCTCGTACTTCCAGTCCTGCGGGGCGGCGGCACCCAGGTACTTGCCCAGGTTCTGCGTGGTGCCGGAGTCCTCGGAGCGGTGGAAGGGCTGGATCGCCTTGTCCGGCAGCTTGGCGTCGGGGTTGAGCTTGGCGATCGCCTCGTCGTTCCACTTCTTGATCTTCGTGTCGAAGATCTTGGCGAGGGTGGGGGCGTCCAGCGTCAGGCTGTCGACACCGTCGAGGTGGAAGCCGATCGCGATCGGGCCGCCGACCATCGGGAGGTTGATGCCCTGGCCGGTCTTGCAGATCTTCTTGGACTCGGCGACCTCCTCGGGCTTCAGCGCCGAGTCGGAGCCGGCGAAGCCGACGGTGCCCTGGTTGAAGGCGACGATGCCCTCGCCGGACGAGGAGGAGTTGTAGTTGATCTCCACGCCGGAGCAGGCGGCCATGTACTCCTTGACCCAGAGGTCCATGGCGTTCTTCTGCGCGCTGGAGCCGGAGGCGCGCAGCTGGCCCTTGGCGCCGTCGCACTTGACGTTGGACGCGGCCTTCGTCGTACCGCCGGTGGCGGAGGTCTCGCCGCTGTTGTCGTCCGAACCGCACGCCGTGAGGACCAGGGCGCCGGAGACGGCGAGGGCACCGAGCGCGGTGGCACGAAGCCGGTTCTTGCGCTGAAGCTTCACTTTCGGGTGTTCCTTCCAGGAGCCGCCGCGGCTGCTGCTACGGGCGGCGTGCGACGCGGGTGGTGCAGTGGCTGAGGTGCTGCACCCGGTAGGTCTGAAATTAGGCAGAACAGGTGACGTGGTCTGCGGGGGTGGGTGAACGGGGGGTGAACCGTGTCGGGCGGCCAGGTTCCGGCCCCGCGCGTGGGTGGCCGGGACGTTCGCGTCGGTCCCGTTCTCAGGCGCCGGACGGCCCGGGGCCCTCCGGCAGCGTCTTCAGCGCCGCGTCCAGGACGTCGCGGTCGCGGGGCTGCGTCAGGCGGGCCCGGGCGGCCGCCGGCGGCAGCCACAGCACGGCGTCCACCTCGCGGTTCGGGACGAAGGAGCCCGCCGTGGCCTCGGCGGACCAGTACGTGACCTCCTTCGGGCGGCCGTGGGCGACGTACCGGACCATGGGCAGCGCGACCCCGGGCACACAGTGGTGGCCCGTCTCCTCCAGGACCTCGCGGACCGCCGCCTCCCGCAGGGACTCGCCGCGCTTCAGCTTGCCCTTGGGGAACGACCAGTCGTCGTAACGCGGCCGGTGTACGAGGCACAGCTCCACGCCCTCGGCGGACGCGGGCGGGCGGCGCCACAGGACGCAGCCCGCCGCCCGCACCGTGGTGCCCACCGCCCCGGTCACGGCCGGATCGCCGCCGCGGTCGTCGCGTACGGCCAGCTCTCGCGGAACACCGCGCGCGCCGCCTCCACCTCGTGGCGCTGGTCGGCGTGCAGCACGCCGAGGGCGTACGCGGTCGCGGGCGCGATCCTCGGCGTGCGGGCGGCCGTGGCCGCCGCGCCGGCCGCCTCCGCCGCGTCCCGGTGCAGATCGAGGGCGTGGCCCGGGGCGGCCAGGACCGGGTCGGGGGTGCCGTGCACCACCTCGTGGGCGTACCGGTGCAGCCGGAGCAGCAGCCGGGTCTGGTGCCAGAACGCGTCGTGCCCCTCGTTGTACGGCTCCGCCGACTCGTCCGACGGCAGCGCGGCCACCGCTCCGAGCAGCCGCTGCTCCGCCCGGTCCGCGGGCTCGCCCAGCAGCTCATGGGCGGGGCCGGTCGCGGCGGGGGAGAGCGGGACCTCGGAGGCGAGGAGCGCGACCGCGTCGGCCACGGCGTGGAAGCGGGCGGAGCCGAGGGCCTGGAGGGCGGCGGAGTGGGCGCGGGTCCGGGCCAGGGTGAGCTGCCGCTCCAGCAGCGCGCCGGCGCGGGCGGCGCCGACGCCGAGGACGGGGCGGCCCTTGCCGGTGGCGTCGCCGGAGGTCCGGGCGGCCGGGAGCGGGGTGTCGCCGGACAGCCCGTGCAGCGCTTCGAGGAGCCGGGCCAGCCGGTCCCCGTACGCGTGCTCGCGGGCCAGGGTGCCGGACAGCCAGGACAGCTCGGTGCACAGCTGCTCGGCCCAGAGGGGGTCGAGCGCGGTGCGGAAGGTGTGCAGGGCGCCGCCGATCCGGCGGCAGGAGCGGCGCAGCGCGGCGGCGCCCTGTTCGGCGGCGGGGGAACCGGCGTCCGTGGGTGCGGTGTTCTCGCGGTGCAGGCGCAGGCTCCGCAGGAAGTCCGCTGCCTGGCTGCGCAGGTAGGGGCCGAGTACCGCCCCCGCGCTCACGCCGGTGATGCCGGGCGCGTGGGCCGGGGCGGCGGCCTGGGTCTGGTGGTCAGGGCGTCGCACGCCGGCGCCTCCGGGCGTCAATGAGCATTTCCTGTACGTGCCGCAGGGGCTTGCCGTCCGCGTCCGCGGAGTGCCGGGTCCAGTTGCCGTCGGGGCCCAGGTGCCAGGAGGCGGTGGTGTCGGCCATGCCGGTCTCCAGGAGGCGGCTGAGCGCGGCGCGGTGGGCGGGGTCGGTGACCCGGACCAGGGCCTCGATGCGGCGGTCGAGGTTTCGGTGCATCATGTCGGCGCTGCCGAACCAGACTTCGGGCTCGCCGCCGTTGCCGAAGGCGAAGACCCGGGAGTGTTCGAGGAAGCGGCCGAGGATCGAGCGGACCCGGATGTTCTCGGAGAGGCCGGCGACGCCGGGCCGGATCGCGCAGATGCCGCGCACCCAGATGTCGACGGGGACGCCGGCCTGGGCGGCCCGGTAGCAGGCGTCGATGATCGCCTCGTCGACCATCGAGTTGACCTTGATCCGTACGTAGGCGGGGCGGCCGGCCCGGTGGTGGGTCACTTCCTTGGTGATGCGGGCGACCAGGCCGTCGCGGAGCGACCTGGGGGCGACGAGCAGGCGGCGGTAGGTCTCGCGGCGGGAGTAGCCGGAGAGCCGGTTGAAGAGGTCGGAGAGGTCGGCGCCCACCTGCGGGTCGGCGGTGAGCAGGCCGAGGTCCTCGTAGAGCCGGGCCGTCTTCGGGTGGTAGTTGCCGGTGCCGACGTGCGAGTAGCGGCGCAGGGTGTCGCCCTCCTGGCGGACGACGAGGGAGAGCTTGCAGTGGGTCTTCAGGCCGACGAGGCCGTAGACGACGTGGCAGCCGGCCTCCTCCAGCTTGCGCGCCCACTTGATGTTGGCCTGCTCGTCGAAGCGGGCCTTGATCTCGACGAGGACGAGGACCTGCTTGCCGGACTCGGCGGCGTCGATGAGGGCGTCCACTATCGGCGAGTCGCCCGAGGTCCGGTACAGCGTCTGCTTGATCGCGAGGACGTCCGGGTCGCCCGCCGCCTGCTCCAGGAACGCCTGCACGGAGGTGGAGAAGGAGTCGTACGGGTGGTGCAGCAGCACGTCCCGCTCGCGCACCGCCGCGAAGATGTCCGGCGCGGACGCGGACTCCACCTCGGCGAGGTCGCGGTGGGTGCCGGCGATGAACTTGGGGTACTTCAGCTCGGGCCGGTCCAGCGACGCCACGCCGAAGAGTCCGGTGAGGTCGAGCGGTCCGGGCAGCGGGTAGACCTCGGCGTCGGACACCTTCAGCTCGCGGACCAGCAGGTCCAGCACGTACGGGTCGATGGACTCCTCGACCTCCAGGCGGACCGGCGGGCCGAAGCGGCGCCGCATGAGCTCCTTCTCCAGGGCCTTCAGGAGGTTCTCGGCGTCGTCCTCCTCGACCTCCAGGTCCTCGTTCCTGGTGACCCGGAACATGTGGTGCGCCAGCACCTCCATGCCCGGGAACAGCTCCTCCAGGTGGGCCGCGATGACGTCCTCTATGGGGACGTAGCGCTGCGGCGACGCCTCCAGGAAGCGGGTCAGCAGCGGCGGCACCTTGACCCGGGCGAAGTGGCGGTGGCCGCTGACCGGGTTGCGTACGACGACGGCGAGGTTGAGCGAGAGGCCGGAGATGTACGGGAAGGGGTGCGCCGGGTCCACGGCGAGGGGGGTGAGGACGGGGAAGACGCGCTGGCGGAAGAAGGTGAACAGGCGGGCCTGTTCCTTCTCGGTCAGCTCCGGCCAGCGGATCAGCTGGATGCCCTCGTCGGACAGGGCGGGGGCGATGTCCTGCTGGAAGCAGGCGGCGTGCCGGGCCATGAGCTCGCGCGAGCGGGTCCAGATCAGGTCCAGCACCTCGCGGGGCTGGAGACCGGACGCGGACCGGTTGGCGACCCCGGTCGCGATGCGGCGCTTGAGGCCGGCCACCCGGACCATGAAGAACTCGTCCAGGTTGGACGCGAAGATCGCCAGGAAGTTGGCGCGCTCCAGCAGGGGCGTGGCCGGGTCCTCGGCCAGCTCCAGAACGCGTTCGTTGAACGCGAGCCAACTGCGTTCCCGGTCCAGGAACCGGCCCTGGGGCAGCTCGTCGCCGTCCACGTCGGGTTCGTACGCGTCGGCGTCGGCGTCGATGTCGGGGTCGAAATCGGCGGCGGTGGACAGACCGGCCTCCTGCGACGAGGAGGCGGCGACGGCGTGCGGCCGGTGTGCGGCGAGGGCGCCGAGGGACGGCTGGACGGCGGGCTGGACCGGGACCTCGGAGCTGGGCTGCTGGCTCATGAGCCCATTGTTCCGCGCGGAGCGCTCCTGGGGCGCGTCGGAGGAGGACGAGATCGCGAGAACGCCGCGGTCGGGGCGCGTTCTGCCGGGATTTCGGCCGTTGCGGGGGGACGGCACAGCTGGCTGCATCCTCAGAGGGTCGCAAGGGCGTCTGAATGCCTGGTTACGACGACATGACGTGCGGGAAGCGGTGGGTGGCCGTGTGTGGGGCCTCGTCCGGGGCGGGACCCCGGACGAGGTTTCGAAGAGCGTCAGGCGTGGTAGCGGCGCAGCACCCGGAAGGCGAGCGCGGTGGCGGCTGCGGCGAGGAGGAGCAGGATGCAGCTCTCCATGAGCTGGAGGGGCCAGAAATGGGAGACGGGGTGGTAGTCGACGAAGCCGGTGACCCCGCCCTGGTCCCTCAGGCAGTCCGGGCCCACGGAGTCCCGCGTGAAGCAGTCCTTCCAGTAGAGCTCCTTGCCGGAAGAGGTGAGCATGCCCGACTCGATGGGCCAGGAACCGTTCTTCCAGTCGAGGGGGCTGAGATCGCGGACCGTGGGCCAGAGCTCGTAGCGGCGCTTGCCGAAGCCGTACATGACCGTGCCCACGACGACGGCCGTGAGGGCCATGGCCGGAAGGGTGCGGCGTACGAGCACGGCGCACAGGGCGCCGACGGCCACGGCGAACAGGGCGTAGGCGACAGCGACCGGGCCGAGGGCGGGGTAGGTCCCGTCGCCGAACCACGCGAGCTCGACGGGCGCGTCGACGAGGACACCCGACCTGCCCCACCGGTAGACGAGCACCATCACCGTCACGCCCGCGGCCGCCAGGACGGCGGGCAGGGCGAGCCGGGCCGCGAGCCAGCGGGCGGGCGGGACGGACTGGGCCCAGGCGAAGCGGAACGCGCCGCTCTCCAGTTCGCGGGCGACCAGCGGGCCCGCGACGAAGACCCCGATGAGCAGGGAGAGCGTCAGGAGGACGAGGCCTCCGCCCGACAGATAGCTCTGGGTCGCGCTGCGGGCGTAGGTGGGCAGGTAGGTGCCGTCGCCGCAGCGCGTGGTGTCGCCGTCGGCGCAGTTCTCGGGCGAGGCGGCGACCCAGATCCGGAGCCCGATGATCGCGGCGACGCCCAGGACCACGAGCGCTCCGCCCGCCCACAGCGAGCCTCGCTGCATCCGTACGACGACCCGTGCCGGACCCCGCAGGGCAGTCGCGCTCACGCGGCCACCGCCTGACGTGCCGTCGCGCTCGGTGTGAGCAGCGCGGGGGCGTCCGGGGAGCGCAGGTGGGCCAGCAGCAGTTCCTCCAGGGAGGGTTGTGCCGTCTCCCAGGCGGTGTCCACCGGCCCCTCCGGGCGGATCAGCGCGGTCAGGGCGCGGCCCGTGGTGCGGGACTCCACCACCGTGTGCGGGGCGAGGTCGCGTACGGGGCCGGTGAGCAGCGTGTGCGCGGCGATCAGGTCGTCCGTCTCGCCGCCGAGGCGGACGCGGCCGCCGTCGACGAGGAGCAGGTGGTCGCAGACGCCCTCCAGCTCGCCGAGGATGTGCGAGGACATCACTATGGTGGTTCCGTGCTCGGCGGCCTCGGCCATCAGGGCGCCCATCAGCTGGTGGCGGGCGAGGGGGTCGAGGTCGGCCATCGGCTCGTCGAGCAGCAGCAGTTCGGCCCGCTTGCCGAGCGCGAGGGCGAGGGCGAGGCGGGTGCGCTGGCCGCCGGACAGCTCGCGGACCTTCGCGCCGGAGGGCAGCGGTCCGGCGACGCGTTCGGCCGCGTCCCGGTCCCAGCTGTCCGGGTTCAGCTCCGCGCCCGCCCACAGCGTTTCGGAGACCGTCAACTGCGGGTAGAGCGGCTTGTCCTGGGCCACGTACGCCATCAGGCCACGCGTCTCGCCGGGCGCCGAGCCCAGGACCCGCAGCGTTCCCTCGGCAGGCCGCAGGAAACCCGCCGCCAGGGCGAGCAGGGTGGACTTGCCGGCGCCATTGGGGCCGACGAGCGCGCAGACGGCGCCGACGGGCAGCCGGAACGCGCAGTCGCGCAGCGCCCAGCCGCCTCCGCGGCCCCGGTATCTCATGCCGAGGCCTTCGGCCTCCAGCGCGGTGCCTGTCATCGGTCCTGGTCCCCCTCGAATGTGCTGTCCAGTACGGCGGTGAAGAGCGCGCTCACGTCGTCGCGTTCGAGTCCGGCGGCCCGTGCCCGGTCCGCCCAGGCGGTGAGTTCGGCGCGCAGCGGGGAGTCGTCGGCGGCCGCCGCGCCGCCGAGCGACCGGGTGACGAAGGTGCCGAGGCCGCGCCGGGCCTCGACGAGCCCTTCGCGTTCCAGCTCGCGGTAGGCCTTGAGCACGGTGTTGGGGTTGATCGCGGTGGCCTCGACGACCTCCCGGGCGGTGGGCAGCCGGTCGCCCGGCTCCAGCAGGCCCAGGCGCAGGGCCTGTCTGGTCTGCTGGACGATCTGGAGGTAGGTGGCGACGCCGCTGCGCCGGTCGATGCGGAACTCGACTGCCGCGGACTCTGCCATCTTCACCCTTTCACTAATTGAGTAGTGAAAGGGTGGCGTAAGGAAGGGACGGCGTCAAGCGGCGCCGTCCCCGGGGGAGTTGGATGGTCAGGACTCCGTGCGGTACATCAGGTCGACCTCGTGGGTGACGAAGCCCATGCGCTCGTACACGGCGAGAGCGGCCGGGTTGTCCGCGTCGACGTAGAGCATCGCGGTCGGCAGGCCCTCGGCGGCCAGGTGGTGCAGCCCGATCGCGGTGAGGGCCTTGCCGAGGCCGCCGCCCTGCGCGTCGGGCCGGATGCCGACCACGTACACCTCGCCGAGCCGCTCCTCGGCGTGCACCTTCGTCCAGTGGAAGCCGATCAGCTCGGTTCCGCCCGCCCCGTCCTCGCGCTCGGCCAGGAAGAAGCCCTTCGGGTCGAACCAGGGTTCGGCCTTGCGGTCGTCCAGGTCGCGCTGGGTCAGCGAGCCCTGCTCGGGGTGGTGGGCGAACGCCGCACTGTTCACGGCGAGCCAGGCGGCGTCGTCCTCGCCCGGGACGAAGGTGCGGACGGTGACGCCCGGGGGGAGGACCGGTTCGGCGAGGTTCAGCGGGTTCAACGGGCGGCGCAGCTGGCGCAGTTCCCGGAACAGGGACAGGCCGAGGACCTGGGCCAGGTGGCGCGCCGAGGCCTTTCCGCCGTGCGCCCACACCCGCAGCCGCTTCCCGGTGGCGGCGAGCAGGGCCGCCCCGAGCGCGCGGCCGTGCCCGTGGCCCCGGTGCGAGGGGTGGACGACCAGCTCGGCGGCCGGCGCCTCCACGGGGTCGGTGTCCTCCAGCTGCGCGTACCCGGCGAGCACGCCCCCGGCGGAGAGCAGGAAGTGCCGTACGCCTTCCCGCTCCCCGCCCCGCAGCTGAAGACGGCCCTGCTCCGACACGGCCTGCCGGCCGTCGGACCGCGCGGCCTCGGCGAGCAGGTCGAGCACGGCCGCGGCCTGGTCGGGGGAGAGGGTGTCGAGCGTCTGGATCTCGCGTCCGGGGGCGGGGAGGGGTGCGTCTGTCGTCATGGTACGAGCGTAAGGGCCTGCGGCCGGGGGCCCGTGGTTGCTTGCCCGGCCCGGGCGCGGGGTGCCGTCCTCCGCCACCGGGCGGGCGCGGGGGCGGCCCCGGACGGGTGAATCACCCCCGTCGCCACCGGTCGGCAACCAGTTCGTAACCCCAAACACCTGTCGCGCTACGCGCGTTGACCCTAGGCTGCGGCTCGCGTCCTCGGACGCGCACTCGAACCACCCGCTGAACTCACAAGGGGACCGATGTCAGCGACACCGCAGAAGAACCGCGCGTCCCGGCGGGTGCTCGCCGCCGCGGCCGGTCTCGCCACCGTGGGCGCGCTCGTCGCCGCCGTGCCTGCAGGCGCCCACGGCCACGGGCACCACACCCCGGCCCGGACCGTCGACGTACAGCTGCTGTCCTTCAACGACCTGCACGGCAACCTGGAGCCGCCGGCCGGCTCGGCCGGCACGGTCACCCAGACGCAGGCCGACGGCACGACGAAGGCGATCCCGGCCGGCGGCGTGGAGTACCTCGCCTCCTCGCTGCGCGCCGCCCGCGAGGGCCACCCGTACTCGATCACCGCGGCCGGCGGTGACATGGTCGGCGCGAGCCCGCTGCTGTCGGGTCTCTTCCACGACGAGCCGACCATCGAGGCGCTCAACAAGATCGACCTCGATGTGACGAGCGTCGGCAACCACGAGTTCGACGAGGGGGCCACCGAGCTGGGCCGTCTCCAGAACGGCGGCTGCCACCCGGTCGAGGGGTGCTACGAGAAGGGCAAGGAGTTCCAGGGCGCCGACTTCCCGTACCTGGCGGCCAACGTGACGGCCGAGAAGACCGGGAAGCCGGTCCTCAAGCCGTACACGGTGTGGAAGAAGAACGGCGTCAGGATCGGCTTCATCGGGGTGACCCTGGAGGGCACGCCGAACATCGTGACGGCCAACGGCGTCAAGGGCCTGAAGTTCCACGACGAGGTCGAGACGATCAACAAGTACGCCAAGGAGCTGGACCGCCAGGGTGTGAAGTCGATCGTCGCCCTGATCCACGAGGGCGGCGCGCCCGCCTCCGGCTCGTACGACTACGACTGCGACAGCCCGGGCGCCGGCGACGGCATCTCCGGGCCGATCACGGACATCGCCAAGGGCATCACGCCGAAGGTGGACGCCCTGGTCACGGGCCACACCCACCAGGCGTACGTCTGCACGATCCCGGACCCGGCGGGCAACCCGCGCCTGGTCACGTCGGCCGCCTCGTTCGGCCGGCTGTACACGGACACGACCCTCACGTACGACCGCCGCACCGGCGACATCGTGCGCACGGCGGTGGAGGGCAGCGACAGGACGGGCTCGAAGCACCACGGCTCCGCCCCGTCGAACCCGGTCTCCGCGAACCACCTCGTCGGCCGGGACCAGACGCCGGCCAAGGACATGACGGACCTGATCGCCCGCTGGAACACCCTCGCGGCCCCGGTCTCGAACCGGCCGCAGGGCTACATCTCCGCGGACATCGACGGCCGCGGTTCCACGGCCCTGGAGAAGCCGCTCGGCGACCTGATCGCCGACGCGCAGCTGGAGGGCCTGGCTCCGGCGGACAAGGGCGGTGCGGTCGTCGCCTTCATGAATCCGGGCGGCATCCGCGCGGACCTGGTGCACAAGGCGTCGGGCAGTGAGGGCGACGGTGTCGTCACGTACGGCGAGGCGTTCACCGTGCAGCCCTTCACCAACATGATGAACGTCGTCGACCTGACCGGCGCGCAGCTCGTCAGCGCCCTCAAGCAGCAGGTCAGCGGCGCGAACGAGGCCAGCCCGAAGATCCTCCAGGTCTCGAGGGGTCTCACCTACACGCTGGACCTGACGAAGTCCGGCGCGGACCGCGTGGTCGCCGACACGATCAGGCTGAACGGCGAGGCGATCGACCCGGGCAAGACGTACCGCGTCGCGATGAACGAGTTCCTGGCGGGCGGCGGTGACGGCTTCGCGGCGCTCGGCCAGGGCACCGACAAGCTGGTCGGCGCCTCCGACCTGGACCTGTTCAACGCCTACCTGGCCGCGCACTCCTCGGCCTCGGCCCCGCTGGCCCCGCCGGTGACCGACCGGATCACGGTCGTGCGGTAGCAGGGCGGCAGAGGGGAGGGGCCGCGGACCGGTTCGACCGGCCCGCGGCCCCTCCCTCTTTCTCTCCTCGCGGGCGTGTCCGGGTGAGGACCCTCCCTCACAGTCCCGCGAGGAACTCCCGTACCGCCCGCGCGAACCCGTCCGGGTCCTGGAGCTGCACGAAGTGATCGGTCTCCAGGGTGACCAGCGAGGTGCGCGGCCGGCGTGCGGCCATGGCGGCGGCCTGCTCGGCGGGCAGGGCCTGGCTCGTGCGGCCGTTGATCACCAGGGCCGGGCAGGTGCTCGCCAGCCACTGCGCCCAGTGGTCGCCGTGCACCTGCCGCTCGGATTCGAGCGTGTCCCGCGGGTGGAACGGCAGCCGCCAGCCGCCCTCCGGCAGCGGGCGCAGCAGCGGCCCGACCATCGGCCCCACCGGACCGCAGGCGGCGATCAGCTCCTCGCGCGTCGGCGCGGTGTACGGGAACCCGGCGAGGAACGCCAGCGGCCCGGGTTCCTGGTGGGGCAGGTCGACCGGCGAGTCGACGTCGACGAGCGCGGCCACCAGGTCCGGCCGCTCGGCCGCGAGGTGCAGCGCGTTGACGCCGCCCAGCGAGTGCCCGAGGGCGACGACCGGACCGGTCGCCAGCTCGCCGAGCAGGGCGACGAGGTCGGCCACGTACCCCTCACGGCTGTAGTCGTCGGCCCGGTCGGAGTCGCCGTGGCCGCGCTGGTCGGGCGCGATGACCCGCCACTTTGGCCCGAGCGCGGCCGCCAGACCGTCGAACGACGAGCCCTCGGAGAGGTGCCCGTGCAGCGCGAGGAGCGGCCGGCCGGTGGCGGGGCCGTGGTCGAGGCAGGACAGGCGGCGGCCGTCGAGGGTGAGGGTGCGACGGGCGGCCCGGGGTGCGGTCTGCTGTGTCATGGCGGTGACTGTACGGCTGTATGGATCGATCGCGCAATACGTTTGTATAGAACGAACGCGCCAAACATTCGCACCCGTGGTCGTCGACTCCGAGGGAGGCGGTGCGAGGTTCGGGCGGTGTTACTCCCGCCCCCCGTCCGGCGGGGGCTGCGGCGCCCCCGGGAGGGTGATCGACGCTTCCGTGCCCCCGCCCGGGGCCGGGGCCAGGGCGATGTGGCCGCCCGACTGGTGGACCGTGCGGGCCACGATCGACAGGCCCAGGCCGGAGCCCGGGAGCTGGCGGGCGGACGGGGAGCGCCAGAAGCGTTCGAAGACGTGGGGGAGTTCGTCGGCGGGGATGCCGGGGCCGTGGTCCCGGACCGTCAGCCGGCCCCGGTGCAGCACCACGTCGATCGTGCCCCCGGACGGGCTGAACTTCACCGCGTTGTCCAGGACGTTGACGATCGCCCGTTCCAGCGCGGCCGGTTCGGCCCGTACGTACCAGGGGGCCAGGTCCTCCGTGACCGTCAGTTCGGGGCCCCGCAGCCGGGCGCGCCGGAGTGCGGCGCGGGTGACGTCGTGCAGGGCCACCACCTGGAGCGGGCCCGGCTGGGCGGCGTCCGGACGGGCCAGTTCCTGGAGGTCGCCGATGAGCGCGGCCAGCTCCGTCATCTGCGCCTTGACCGAGGACATCAGCGCCCTGCGGTCGTCCGGCGGGATCGCCCGGCCCGTCTCGTCGCTGCGGGCCAGCAGCTCCACGTTGGTGCGGAGCGAGGTGAGCGGGGTGCGCAGCTCGTGGCCCGCGTCCGCGATGAGCTGGGCCTGCCGGTCGCGGGAGGTGGCCAGCGAGGCGGTCATCGAGTTGAACGACCGGGACAGCCGCGCGATCTCGTCCTCCCCCTCGACCGGGATGCGGACGGTCAGGTCCTCGGTCCGGGCCACGTGCTCGACGGCCTCGGTGAGCTCGTCGACGGGGCGCAGACCGGAGCGGGCGACCCAGAGGCCGGCGGCGCCGGCGCCGATGACGCCGATGCCGGAGACGAGGAGGAGGACCCAGGCCAGTGTGGAGAGGGGGCTGCCGATCTCGCTGAGGGGGCGGGCGATGGCCACGCCGAGGTCGGTACGAGGCTGGGCCGGGCCCGACCCGCGTGGCGTCGTCACCGTCACCGGGTAGGTGAAGACGCGCATCCTCACACCGTCGGCGTCGGTCTCGGTGTGCAGCGGCCCGGGCCGGTCGCCTCCGACCACCGCGAGATCGGCCTCGGTCACCGGCAGTCCGGGTGAGCCGGGGGCGCTGCAGGCGGTCCCCTGGGCGTCGATGAGCTGGACGGTGAGACCGGTGTAGGGCGAGGGCGGAAGCTTGCTGGTACGGACGCAGTACTCGTACAGGTCGCTCAGGTAGTTGTTGTCGACCCTCGTGCCCCGCAACGTCGCATCCCGCTGTTCCTCCAGCTGCGCCTTCGTCACGAACCAGCACGCCGCCGCCACCGCCGCCACCGCCACCGCCACCGCCGTCGCGACCAGCAACGCCAGCCGGGAGCGGAGCGGCAGCGCGCGGACGCGGTGCAGGGGGCCCGTCATCCGTCACCCCCGCCCGAGCGGAGCGCGTACCCCACGCCCCGGACGGTGTGGACGAGGCGCGGTTCGCCGCCGGCCTCCGTCTTGCGGCGGAGGTACATCACGTACACGTCCAGGGAGTTGGAGCTCGGCTCGAAGTCGAAGCCCCACACCGCCTTGAGGATCTGCTCGCGGGTCAGCACCTGGCGCGGGTGCGCGAGGAACATCTCCAGGAGGGTGAACTCGGTACGGGTCAGCTCCACGCGCCGGGTGCCGCGGGTGACCTCGCGGGTGGCGAGGTCCATGCGAAGGTCGGCGAAGGAGAGCACGTTGTCGTCGGCGGCGGGGCCGCCCGCGGCCGCCGCGTACGAGCTGCGGCGCAGCAGGGCCCGGATGCGGGCGAACAGCTCGTCCAGCTCGAACGGCTTGACCAGGTAGTCGTCGGCGCCCGCGTCGAGTCCGGTGACGCGGTCGCCGACGGTGTCCCGGGCCGTGAGCATCAGGATGGGCGTGGTGGTGCCGGTGGAGCGGATGCGGCGCGCGGCGGTCAGGCCGTCCATGCGGGGCATCTGGATGTCCAGGACGATGAGGTCGGGGGCGTACGACTCCGCCTTGGCGAGCGCGTCGAGACCGTCGACGGCCACCTCGGTGCCGTATCCCTCGAACGCGAGGCTGCGCCGCAGCGCCTCGCGCACGGCGGGCTCGTCGTCGACGATCAGGATGCGCTGCGGATCGTCATCGGCGGGGCTCATCGCTGCTCGTCCTCTTCTCGTTCGGTGCGGGCGGGCCCCAGTTTCTCAGCCCCGTCCGCTCAGGAACCGTTCCCGGCCCGCAGGGTGTCGAGGTCGGCCTTCAGGGTGTTCACCGGGATCGCGAAGCCGAGGCCGACACTGCCCGCGCTCGAGCTGTCCGAGCCGCTGGCCGAGCTCGCCGAGTACATGGCCGAGTTGATGCCGATGATCTCGCCGTCCATGTTGATCAGCGCGCCGCCGGAGTTGCCCGGGTTGAGGGAGGCGTCGGTCTGGATGGCCTTGTACGTGGTGGTGGACTCGCCGGTGTCGCCGTTGAACTGCTGTCCGCCGAACTGGAACGGCCACTGCCGGCCGCCGCCCTGCTGCTCCTGCTCCTGACCGCTGTCGCCGTCCTTGGCGACCGTGACGTCGCGGTCGAGGGCGGAGACGATGCCGCTCGTGACGGTGCCGGTCAGTCCCTCGGGCGAGCCGATCGCGACGACCTCGTCGCCGACGGCGACCCCGGAGGAGTCGCCGAGGGTGGCCGTCTTCAGGCCGCTCGCGCCCTGGAGCCTGATCAGGGCGAGGTCCTTGTCGGCGTCGGTGCCGACGACGTCGGCGGTGTACGTCTTGCCGGTGCTCAGCGTGACCTTGATCTGCGAGGCGCCCGCGATGACGTGGTTGTTGGTGACGATCTCGCCGTCGGACGTGATGACCACGCCGGACCCGGTCGACTGACCGGCCGTCGAGGTCGCGCCGATCTCCACGATCGTCGGAGAGAGGGCCGCGGCCACACCGGCCACCGTGCCCTTGCTGCTCTGCGAGACGGTGGTGCCCGGGACGATGCCGCCCCCGGCGGCGGTGGCCGTGCCGTCGTCGGTGAGCCTGCCGATCACCGTCGCCGTGCCGCCGCCGATGATCGCCGCCGCGATGGCCACCGCCGCGAGGAGCGCGACCGGCCTGCGGACCCGGCGCCGGGCGGCGGGCGGCTCGGCGCCGGGCTGCGCGGGGCCGTGACCGTACAGGCCGTCACCGCCGCCGGCCCCGCCGTAGTGCGCGTCGGCCGGGACGGGGGCGGGCCACACGGTGGTCCCGGCGCCCATCGGCACCGGCCGGACCGGCTGGTATGACGGCGGTGGCGGGTAGGCCGGGTCGCCGTTGCCGTACGAGGGGTACATCGGGTACTCGCCGCTCGGGCGCTGGCTCTCTGTCATGTCTATGAGACTGTCCGGCCAAGATGAGAGGAGCGTGAGGGCGCCCTGAGAAGCCCGGCAGAACCGCGTATGCCCGATGTAAAGGGTGCCCCTACGGCAGCGTGCGTCCCGCCGGCTCCCCGCAGCCGCACGAGCGGCGGACCACGAGCGCCGACGGGAACTGCTTCAGCCGCTCCCGCCGCGACCCCGCCACCCGCAGCGAGTCGTCGAGCACCAGGTCCACCGCCGCCCGGGCCATCGCCGGGCGGTCCGAGAAGACCGTGGTGAGCGGCGGATCGGTCAGACCGGCTTCCTTCACGTCGTCGAAGCCGGCCACGGCCAGCTCGCCCGGCACGTCGATGCGCAGTTCGCGCGCGGCCCGCAGCACGCCGATGGCCTGGTCGTCCGTGGTGCAGAAGATGGCCGGCGGCCTGTCCGGTCCTGCGAGCAGCTCCAGGGCCACCCGGTAGGCGTCGTAACGGTTGTACGGGGCCTGGAAGAGGCGGCCCTCCGTGGAGCGGCCCGACTCGTGCATCGCGCGGCGCCAGCCCTCGACGTGGTCGGCGACCGGGTCGCCGACGGCCGGGGTCGACTCCATGCCGCCGAGGCACGCCACGTACGCGTTGCCGTGTTCCAGCAGGTGGCGGGTGGCGAGCTGGGCGCCGCCGACGTCGTCCGTGACGACCGCGACGTCGTCGATCGCCTCGGGCCGCTCGTGCAGCAGTACGACCCGGGCGTCCCACGCCTCTATCTCCGCGGCCGCGCGCTCGCTGGGGCCCTGGCTGACCAGGATCAGACCGGAGACCCGCATGCCGAGGAAGGCCCGCAGGTAGTGGACCTCGCGTTCGTCGCGGTAGTCGGAGTTGCCGACGAGGACCATTTTCCCGCGCTCGGCCGCGGCCTGTTCGACCGCGTGCGCCATCTCCGCGAAGAACGGCTGCCGGGCGTCCGGCACGATCATCCCTATGAGATCGGTCCGCCGCGAGGCCATCGCCTGGGCGACCCGGTCGGGCCGGTAGCCCAGCTCCTTGATCGCGGCGAGCACCCGCTCGCGCGTGGCCGGGGCGACCGGCCGGGGTCCGTTGTTGATGACGTAACTGACCACCGCGGTCGACGTCCCCGCCAGTCTCGCCACATCGTCCCGCGTCACCTTGGCCACGCGCGGCAGTCTACGCGGATGGAACTACCTCTTGGCAGGCCGGACCGGGGCTTCTTCCGTGACCTCGGCAACGGTCGGCTGCTCCGAACGGGTGACCTCCCGCGCGGCCGCCTTGGCCTCCTCGGCCGCGCGCTCGACCTTCTCCGGGGCGACGAAGCGGTAGCCCACGTTCCGCACGGTGCCGATCAGCGACTCGTGCTCGGGGCCGAGCTTGGCGCGCAGCCGCCGTACGTGCACGTCGACCGTCCGCGTACCGCCGAAGTAGTCGTAGCCCCAGACCTCCTGGAGCAGCTGGGCGCGGGTGAACACCCGGCCCGGGTGCTGGGCGAGGTATTTCAGCAGTTCGAATTCCTTGAAGGTGAGGTCCAGGACCCGGCCCTTGAGTTTCGCGCTGTAGGTCGCCTCGTCGACCGAGAGGTCGCCGTTGCGGATCTCCATCGGGGAGTCGTCGGCGGTGATCTGCTGCCGGCCGGTCGCCAGCCGCAGCCGCGCCTCGACCTCGGCGGGACCCGCGGTGTCCAGCAGCACGTCGTCGATGCCCCAGTCCGCGGTGACGGCCGCGAGCCCGCCCTCCGTGACGACGAGGATCAGCGGGCAGCCGGGTCCGGTGGACCGCAGCAGCTGACAGAGCGAGCGGACCTGGGGCAGGTCGCGGCGCCCGTCCACGAGGATGACGTCGGCACCCGGGGTGTCGACGAGTGCGGGGCCCTCGGCGGGTGCCACGCGCACGCTGTGCAGCAGGAGGCCGAGGGCGGGGAGCACCTCCGTCGACGGCTGGAGGGCATTGGTCAGGAGCAGCAGGGAACTCATCGCCGCCCACCTGCCCTGTTCGTCGGTCGGTGATCGTGCACGGTTGGCTCGCCCATGACGTCGGTCCTCCTCGTTCCCTGCGAGAGGGGCACTCCCAGGTCGGCCCCGGGGGAGTATGCGGCTCTGCTTCGTACGCTGGTGTTCCGCTGAGCTTGTCGAAACGTTGCCGTAACAACGCCCGGAAAGCACAAAAGGACCCGGGGGCTGCTCTGCCCGGATCCTCTTCACAGGAGAATAACCCACATGAGTTCTGTGTCCGAGGGGAGAATTCCGGATTCCGCTGTTCGCTCGGTCACGCGCGGTCCGTCCCGGGCCGTGTTGCGGGCGGATGACGGGACCTGGATCGAGGCGGTGTACGACCCGTGTACGGCAGATGACGGCACGGATACGGCGTTCGTCGTCGCGCACGGATTCACCGGTTCGGTGGACCGCCCGGCGGTGCGACGGGCCGTGCGGACGTTCTCCCGGCGCGCGGCGGTGGTGACCTTCTCCTTCCGGGGTCACGGCAGGTCGGGCGGGCTGTCCACGGTGGGCGACCGCGAGGTGCTGGACCTGGCGGCGGCGGTCGCCTGGGCGCGTTCGCTCGGACACCGGCGGGTGGTGACGGTCGGCTTCTCGATGGGCGGCTCGGTGGTGCTGCGGCACGGTGCGCTGTACGCGGACCGGGCGGCGGACGGCGGGGGCCGGGGCAGCGACGGGAACGTTGCGGAGCACGTGGGGCGCACAGGGGCGCGTACGGGGGCACACGCGGACGCGGTGGTGTCCGTGAGCGCTCCCGCGCGCTGGTACTACCGGGGGACGGCTCCGATGCGCCGTCTGCACTGGATGGTGACCCGGCCCGCCGGGCGGCTGGTGGGCCGGTACGGCTTCCGCACCCGCATCCATCACGACGAGTGGGACCCGGTCCCGCTCTCCCCGGTCGAGGCCGCCGCCCTGATCGCCCCGGCCCCCCTGTTGATCGTGCACGGCGACCGGGACCCGTACTTCCCGCTCGACCACCCGCGCATGCTGGCCGCCGCCGCGGGCGACGCGGCGGACCTGTGGCTGGAGCGCGGCATGGGGCACGCGGAGAACGCGGCCGACGAGACCTTGCTCACCCGCATCGCCGACTGGGCGGTGGAGCGGTGAACCATGATGGGCAGCCGGTGTCCCCCGAACCGGCACCGACCGAACGGAACGAAAGGAGCGCCGCCATGCCTGCGGGAACGATCCGTTACTGGGCAGCCGCCAAGGCCGCGGCCGGGACCGCGGAGGAGCCGTACGCCGCCGCGACCCTCAGGGAGGCGCTCGACGCGGTGCGCGAGCGGCACCCCGGCGAGCTGAGCCGCGTACTGCGAAGGTGTTCGTTCCTCGTCGACGGCGACCCCGTCGGGACCCGGAGCCATGAGACCGTACGCCTTGCCGAGGGCGGCACGGTCGAGGTGCTCCCGCCGTTCGCAGGAGGGTGAACCGCAGCACATGAGCGACGATCAGCAGCATCCGTACCACCCGGGCCCGGACCAGCGGCCGCAGTACGGCTACGGGCAGGACCAGCAGTCCCCGTACGCGCACGGCCAGGACCCGCAGCAGTACGCGCACGGGCAGGACCAGCAGCCCCCGTACGGGTACGCGCAGGATCCGCAGCAGTACGGCCACCCGCAGCAGTACGGCCACCCGCAGCAGTACGGCCACCCGCAGGAGCAGTACGGCCACCCGCAGCAGAACGCGTACCCGCGGCAGGCGTACGGCGACCCGTCCCACGGCGGCCCCGCGTACGGCGGGCAGGGGTACCCGGACCCCTCGGCCGGGCAGCCGGACCAGGGCGCCACCCAGACCTGGCAGGGCCAGACCTGGGACACCCAGTACCAGCCGTCCGTCCCGTCCGGCCCGGCCACGCCCTCGGCCCCCGGCGACGCCGCCGGCAGCGCGCCCCGGCTTCCGGAGCACACCGCCGCCCCCGGCACCGGCTCCTACCCGCTGCCGCCCGAGGTCCACACGGAACCCGAGCCCGCCCCCGCGCCCGCCGGACCGGCCGACGCCGAGGGGTACGGCGCGCCCACGACCCTGGGCAACGCCCGCGTCACCGACGCGCAGCGCGCCCGGGCCGAGGGGCGTTCCCCGATCATCGCGCCGGGAATCCAGCCGGCCGCGCTCACCGCGGCGCTCGGGCTGCTGCTGGCGCTCGGCGCGGCGATCGGTCCGTACGCGCTGGCCGTGCCGCTGGTGCTGCTCCAGGCGGTGACGGCGGCGGGCTGGTTCCGGCTCAACGGCATGTGGCCGGCCCGGCAGGGCATCGCGCTGGCGTTCGCCGGCGGCGTGGTCGCCGACGCGGCGCTGCTGGCGGCGGGCCGGGAGAACGGTCCGGCCGCGATCATCGGCACGCTCGGCGTCTGGGTGCTGCTGACCGTGGTCCTCCAGCTGCGCAGCCGGGCCGGCGCCGACGAGCGGATGCAGGGCCTGATGGCCACCGTCGCCTCCGCCGCGCTCGCGGTGCTGGCGGCCGGGCACCTCGCGGCCGTCCCGGACGCCGTGACGGTGGGCGCGGTCGCCGTCGCCGGCGCCGTGCTCGTACGGGCGCTGCCCCTGCCGGGGCCGGTCTCGGCCGTGGCGGCGGCGGTCGTCGCGGCGGGGGCGGGAGCGCTGGCGGGCGCCGCCACCGACCTGGGCGCGAAGGGCGCGCTGCTCGGCCTCGCCGCCGGGGTCTGCGCGCTGATCGGGCTGCGGGTGGCGAGCTATGACTACCCGTCACGCTTCGTGCACATGACGGCGGGTGTCGCCCTGCCGCTCACCGCGGCCGCGCCGGCCGTCTACCTGCTGGGCCGCGTACTGGCGTAGTCCCGCACCGCTCGGATCCGTACCGGTTCATCGGCATGGCGAAGCCCTCCACGGGGAACCGTTGGGGGGCTTTCGCTCGTCGATCACGCGGGGGACGTGCCGTGCGGCCGGCAGGAGGCCCGCGGGCCCCGGGGGTCCGTACGGACGGCAGGGTGGGGAAGGACAGGCATGCGTGCACTGCGAATATCGGCCGTCGTCTTGGCGATCCTGGTGGTGGTGTTCGTCGCCGTGGACCGGGTGGCGGTGTACGTCGCCGAGTCGCAGGCCGAGGACCGGGTGAAGGTGCCCGGCGCGCAGATCGGCTCCACCGACGTCTCCGTCAAGGGCTTTCCGTTCCTCACCCAGGTCGCCGGATCGGAGCTCGACGAGGTCCACGTGAAGATCACCGACATCGAGACCCACGCCGCCGGTCGCGCGCTGCGGATCTCCACCATGGACGCCGACCTGCGCGACGTGCGCCTGACCGACGGCTTCTCCGGCGCCACCGCCGCCCGTGCCACGGGGACGGCCGTCATCTCGTACGAGGACCTGACCGAGGCCGCCAGCGACGGCGTCGCGGTCGAGTACGGCGGCAAGGGCAAGGTGAAGGTGACCGGGGCGGTCGACGTCCTGGGGCGCACGGTCTCGCGCAGCGTCCTGTCCACCGTCACCCTGGTCGACGGCCACACCGTCCGCGTCCACGCGGACAAGGTGCCGGGCGAGGGCATCCCCGGTCTGGAGAAGCTGGTCCGCGGGAAGACCGACTTCGAGCGCGAGGTCGGCGGACTGCCGAACGGCCTGAAGCTGGAGAGGATCCAGCCGACCGCCGGCGGACTGGAGATCTCGGTGACCGGCACCGACGTGCGCCTGGCGGGGTGACCGGGCCCGCGAGCGGGCAGGACCCGGACGGGAATCGAGGGGCCGGCCACATAGTGAGACGGTCTGGTCCGGTCCGCAGATGACCGGGGGTCCCGGCATCTCGCGCGGCGGCGCCGGACCCTTTCCGCACCGGCCTCCATTCCGCATTGCGGACGATCCTGTCTCAGGATGCGACACGCCGGTGACATGTCCGCCCGTACGTCCCTACGATCGGTCCCATGCAGTGCTCTATTGGCGGTCTCCCTCAGGGGGGACGGGCGGATCTCACGAAGCGGCGGGCAGTGGACCTGTGCCGCGTCGCCGCCATGCTCTGTCGCACTGTCTGAGCGGGACGCCCGGTTTCCCGCGTTCCCAGGCCCTTCGACCGCACGTCGGGGCCGTCCCGCATGTCGCCTGTGCCCGCGAGGCCCGGCCCGCGCCCCGTACATCCGCATCACGCACGCCCCGTGCACCATCTCGCCGCAGACTGCCCCGGAGGAGAAACACAATGAGCCGCAGTGACGTCCTGGTAGACGCCGACTGGGTCGAGGCCCACATCGACGACCCGCAGGTCGCCATCGTCGAGGTCGACGAGGACACCTCCGCGTACGAGAAGAACCACATCAAGAACGCGATCCGGATCGACTGGACCAAGGACCTCCAGGACCCGGTCCGCCGCGACTTCATCGACCAGGCCGGCTTCGAGGCGCTGCTGTCCACGAAGGGCATCGCCAACGACACCACGGTCGTCCTCTACGGCGGCAACAACAACTGGTTCGCGTCCTACGCGTTCTGGTACTTCAAGCTCTACGGCCACCAGGACGTCCGCCTGCTCGACGGCGGCCGCAAGAAGTGGGAGCTCGACTCCCGCGACCTCGTCGACGGCGACCAGGTCCCGTCCCGCCCGGCCACGCAGTACAAGGCCCAGCCGCAGGACGAGTCGATCCGCGCCTACCGCGACGACGTCGTGAAGGCCATCGGCACCCAGAACCTGGTCGACGTGCGGTCGCCCGACGAGTTCAGCGGCAAGCTGCTCGCCCCGGCCCACCTCCCGCAGGAGCAGTCGCAGCGCCCCGGCCACGTGCCGACCGCCCGCAACATCCCGTGGTCGAAGAACGCCAACGACGACGGCACCTTCAAGTCGGACGACGAGCTGCGCGCCCTCTACGAGGCCGAGCAGGTCGACCTGTCGAAGGACACCATCGCCTACTGCCGCATCGGCGAGCGCTCCGCGCTCACCTGGTTCGTGCTGCACCAGCTCCTCGGCCAGGAGAACGTCAAGAACTACGACGGTTCGTGGACCGAGTACGGCTCCCTCGTCGGCGTGCCGATCGAGCTCGGCGCCAACAAGTAGGCCCCGCGCCACCGGGCCGGCGCAGGCCGGCCCGCTTCCGACCAGGACACCCCGACCAGAAGGACTGAACACCATGTGTGGAGCAAAGGCCGGCGGCCCCGACGCTTCGACGATCAAGCCCGGTGAGACCACCATCCAGGGCAGCGTGACCCGCGACGGCGAGCCCGTCACCGGCTACGTCCGCCTGCTGGACTCGACCGGCGAGTTCACCGCCGAGGTCCCGACCTCGGCGACCGGCCAGTTCCGCTTCTACGCGGCCGAGGGCACCTGGACCGTCCGTGCGCTCGTCCCCGGTGGCAGCGCCGACCGCACGGTCGTCGCGCAGACCGGTGGCCTCGCCGAGGTGGCCATCGCCGTCTAGGACCGCCGTCGGCGACAGCCGATGACCGGCCGGAGGGCCGTACCCCAGGGGGACTGGACGCTTACCTGGCGCGGGTACGGCCCTTCGCGCTGCCCGGACGCGGACTCCGCTTCTCCGGACCGGCCGAGTGGGCCGATCGGGCCTACGCTGGATTCATGTACCGCCGACGCCGGCGCGCCTACTTCGTGCTGATGGGCGTATGCCTCGTCCTCTTCGTCTCGGCCTGGGCCTTCGTGAGGCTCTGGTCGATGCCCGCCGCCATCGCGATGTGCGTGGTCGCGATGGTGATCCCGCCCGTAGCGGCGATGGTCGGCAACCGCAAGGGGCCGGAGGACCGCTGGTGGGACGAGCCCGGCGCGCGGCAGGGGCCTCCGGCCGATGACACGCGGTCCGGCAAGGACGGTGCCACCGGCGATCCGGAGTCCGACGCCTGGTGGGAGGAGCTGGACGGCAGGAAACGGCGCGGCTGAGGAGGGTTCTCAGTAGACGAGCGCCTGCACGCCGTCGGCCATGACCTCGCTGACGAAGACCTGGGCCCCGGCGATCCGGACGCCCTCCAGGACGTCCGCCTCGGTGATGTCGCGCCGGGCCGCGCACTGCGTGCACAGCGTGATCCGGCCGCCCGCCTGGATCGACTCGATCAGGTCCGGCAGCGGCGCGGCGTGCGGCAGTTCGAACTCGGCGGCGCGGCCCGGCAACGCGAACCACGCCGATTCCCCGGTCAGCCAGAGCGAAACCTCCACCCCGCTGGCGACGGCCACCGCCGCCACGGTGAACGCCTGCGAGCAGCGCTCGGCGGAGTCGGCACCTGCGGTCACCTTGATCACGAGCTTCTTCGGCATGTACGGAACTGTAATCGGCGCCCCCGCAACCGGGTACGCATCCGATGCCTCCCGCGCGCTCAACACCCAACGCGCGGCGGGAAGGCGGAGAACACCGCCTCGCACGTCTTCAGCGAGCCGAAGCCCTTCGTGCCGCGCAGGTGCGGGCGGGGTACGTGGTCGCGGGGGATCCGGTCGCCCTGGTCGTCCGGTCCCGCGAGGACGCCGCCGGGACGCCCCGCGTGCCGTTCCGCCGGACGCTCGTCCCGCAGAACCGGTTCCTGGGCCGACCCGCCCCGGAACGGCGACACCGGGCCCCACCCATTAGGCTGGGGCCCGGTCCTGTACTGCCCTGTACTGCCGCCAAACCGCTCGTTCGAGGAGCCCCCGTGCTTGAGGCATTCTTCTCCGCCCTGCTGGTCCTGGTCTGCGTCGGCGTTCTCGCCTTCGCCGGCGTGACCGTGAAGAAGCTGTACCAGGGTCAGCGCTGACCCCCTCCTTGTTCCCGGCGTTCCCCGCCTCCCGCCTCACAGATCGACTGAGCCGCTCATGATCGAGATCCCGTCCGACCTCCACCCGGACCTCGTCCCGCTGGCCTTCCTCCTGGGCAACTGGGTGGGCGCGGGAGTCTCCGACTTCCCGGGCGCCGAGAAGTGCAACTTCGGCCAGGAAGTCACCTTCAGCCACGACGGCCGGGACTTCCTGGAGTACACCTCGCACTCCTGGGTCCTCGACGCCGACGGCAACAAGTCCAAGCCGCTGGAGACCGAGACCGGCTACTGGCGCATCGACAAGGAGCGCAAGGTCGAGGTCGTCATGGCCCGCGACCAGGGCGTCATCGAGATCTGGTACGGCGAGCTGGCCGACAAGAAGCCGCAGATCGACCTGGTCACCGACGCGGTGGCCCGGACCGCGGCCTCCGGCCCGTACAGCGGTGGCAAGCGGCTCTACGGCTACGTGAACAGCGACCTGATGTGGGTCGGCGAGAAGGCGACGCCCGAGGTCGAGCTGCGGCCGTACATGTCGGCGCACCTGAAGAAGACCGTCACGCCCGAGGAGGTCGAGGCGATGGCCAAGAGCCTCGGTGACCTGCCGGACGACGGGATCGCCTTTTTCAAGTAGCCGTCGTTTTCGCCGAGTAGCCATCCCGCCCGGACCTACACTGGGGCTGTGGTGAGCACCGACTGGAAGACCGATCTCCGGCAGCGCGGTTACCGGCTGACGCCGCAGCGCCAGCTCGTCCTGGAAGCCGTCGACACGCTCGAACACGCGACGCCCGACGACATCCTCGCCGAGGTCCGCCGGACCGCGTCGGGCGTGAACATCTCGACGGTCTACCGGACGCTGGAGCTCCTGGAGGAGCTGGAGCTGGTCAGCCACGCCCATCTGGGCCACGGCGCCCCGACGTACCACCTGGCCGACCGCCACCACCACATCCACCTGGTGTGCCGGGACTGCGCGGACGTGATCGAGGCCGATGTGAGCGTCGTCGCGGAGTTCACCGAGAAGCTGCGCGGGGCGTTCGGCTTCGAGACGGACATGAAGCACTTCGCGATCTTCGGCCGCTGCGCCGGCTGCACGGCGAAGGCGGAGAAGAAGGACGCGGACACCGACGGTCCGGCGGGCGGCCCCGCACCGGCGGCCGGGGCCTGAAAACCAGTCGTAGGCTGGTCGCATGAAGAGCCCCCTGCTGTCCCTGCCCGGTGCCGTCCCCGCCGAGGGCCGCGACGAAGGCGTCGCCGCGCACTACGGCGACCTGTTCCGCGAGCAGCGCGCCCTCGCCGACGGTTCGGGCCTGGTCGACCTCTCGCACCGCGGCGTCGTCACCGTCACCGGGAGCGACCGGCTGGCCTGGCTGCACCTCCTGATCACCCAGCACGTCACCGCACTCGCCCCGGGCCAGGCCACCGAGGCCCTGATCCTCAGCGCGAACGGGCACATCGAGCACGCCCTGTACCTCGTGGACGACGGCGAGAGCGTGTGGATGCACGTCGAACCGGGTACGCAGGGCGACCTCATCGCCTACCTGGAGTCGATGAAGTTCTTCTACCGGGTCGAGGTCGCCGACCGCACCGAGGACTACGCGGTGGTGTACCTCCCGGCCGGTTCGATCGCCGAGGTGCCGGACGGGGCCGTCGTGCGTGAGACACCGCACGGCCGCGACCTGTTCCTGCCCCGCGCCGACCTGGAGGCGTACGCGGCCGGGCACGGCCCGCTCGCCGGGGTGCTGGCCCACGAGGCGCTGCGGGTGGAGGCCCACCGGCCGCGGCTCGGCTTCGAGACCGACCACCGCACCATCCCGCACGAGCTGGGCCTGATCGGCGTCGCCGTCCACCTCCAGAAGGGCTGCTACCGGGGTCAGGAGACCGTCGCCCGGGTGCACAACCTGGGCAAGCCGCCCCGCCGCCTGGTCTTCCTGCACCTGGACGGCAGCGAGGTCGTGCTGCCCGGCCCCGGCACCCCGGTCCGGCTCGCGTCCGACGGGCCCGAGGGCCGCCAGCTGGGGTTCATCACCACCTCCGTCCGCCACCACGAGCTCGGGCCGATCGCGCTGGCCCTGGTGAAGCGGAACGTGGCGGTCGACGCGGAGCTGCTCGCGGGGGACACGGCGGCGGCCCAGGAGACGGTCGTCGAGCCGTAAGAATCCGGGGAACGGGGCTCAGACCTCGATGACGACGGTGAACGGGCCGTGGTTCGTGAGCGAGACGCGCATGTCCGCCCCGAACCGGCCCGTCTCCACCGTCGCCCCGAGCGCCCGCAGCCGCGCCACCACCTCGTCGACCAGCGGCTCGGCGACCTCGCCGGGCGCGGCGGCGTTCCAGGTGGGCCGGCGGCCCTTCCGGGCGTCCCCGTAGAGAGTGAACTGCGAAATCACCAGAAGCGGCGCATTCACATCCGAACAGGACTTCTCGCCCTCCAGAATGCGGACCGACCAGAGCTTCCGGGCGAGCTGCGCCGCCTTCTCCGGGGTGTCCTCGTGGGTCACCCCCACCAGCACGCACAGGCCCTCGCCGACTATTTCACCGACGATCCGGGAAGCCCCGTCGCCGTCCGCGGCGTCCGCAACCGTGACGCTCGCACCATCCACCCTCTGTACCACTGCACGCATACAGACCAACCTATCTTGGGCCGAACGGGTACAGAGCAACCTCACTTGGGCCCTCGGGGTGGCACCATGCTCGGGAGGCGGTGCGCCGACGCACCGGTCGAGGGGATGGACACAAGCATGAGCACCCATGGAACCGGGCAGTCCCCGGGCGCAGTGCCGGTCGCGCGCCCCGGCGTCAGCGGCAACACCGGTACCGGTACGAGTATCAGCACCATGCGCCCGCCCGTACAGCGGACCGGGCAGGGCGACGACCCCGGCGACGGAGTCCGGCCCGAGCTGCGCGCCCTGAGCCTGCCGGAACTGCGCACCCTGCGCCGCGACGCGCAGCGCGACGAGGCCGACCTCAGCTATGTACGACGGCTCGTCCAGGGGCGGATCGACATCCTGCGGGCCGAGCTGGCCCGGCGCCGGGACCCCGAGTCGCCGGTGGTGGACCGGCTGTCGGAGATCCTCGCCGACGCCCCGTCCCTGCAGCGCTCCTCCGCCCGGCACGTCACGCTGTCCACGCCGCGCAGTGACGAGTACCGCAGGCTCGCGGCCGAGACGCTCGCCGAGGTCGAGCTGTCCGACCTCGACGCCCGGACGGACGAGGAGCTGCACACCGCGATGGGGCGCCTGGTCCGCTACGAACAGCAGGTCTCCCGGCGCCGGCACCGGCTCCAGCGCACGGCGGACGGTTGCGGCGCGGAGATCGCCCGCAGGTACCGTGACGGGGAAGCACAAGTAGACGACCTGCTCACCTGAGGCGACCCTTCCGGGGGTGGGTCCCGTCCGTCCCCGGAAGGCCACCATGACCTCCAGCGCAGCCCGCACCCCCGCCATATCCGACCGGGCCCCCGGCCTGCCCGTACTGGCCGAGGTCGTGCGGTCCGGCTTCACCGAGGGGCACCACCGGGGCTCGCTGGTCGTGCTGGCCGCCGACGGCAGCGTGGAGCTGGCCCTGGGAGACCCGGCGGCGCCGGTCTTCCCGCGCTCCTCCAACAAGCCGATGCAGGCCGCGGCGTTGCTGCGGGCCGGGCTCGATCTCTCCGGGGAGCGGCTGGCGCTGGCCGCCGCGAGTCATTCCGGTGAGGGCTTCCACCTCGATCTCGTACGCAAGATGCTCACCGAGCACGGGCTGTCGCCCGAGGACCTGCAGACCCCGCCGGACCTGCCGCTCGACCCGGTCGAGGCGGAGACGTACCTCGCCGCCGGCCACGTGCGCGAGCGGATCACGATGAACTGCTCCGGCAAGCACGCGGCGATGCTCGCCGCCTGTGCGCACAACGGCTGGGACATGGCCGGCTACCTGGACCCGGCGCACCCCCTCCAGCAGCTCGTCCACCAGGTCGTCGAGGAGGCCGCGGGCGAAGAGGTCGCCGCCGTCGGCACGGACGGCTGCGGGGCGCCGCTGATGGCCCTCTCGCTGGTGGGGCTCGCGCGGGCGTTCCGCGGTTTCGTCACGGCGGAGCCGGGTACGGCGGAGCGCCGGGTGGCGGACGCGATGCGCACGCACCCGGAGTACGTGGCGGGCACGCGGCGCCCCGACACCTGGCTGATGCGGGAGGTGCCCGGCACGCTGTCCAAGATGGGCGCCGAGGCCGTCCAGGCGGTTGCCCTGGCGGACGGCAGGGCGCTGGCCTTCAAGATCGACGACGGTTCGACCCGGGCGCTGGGCCCGGTCCTGGCCCGCGCGCTGGGGCTGCTCGGGATCGACGCCCCGGTGGTGTCCCGGATCGGCCGGGCGCCGCTGCTGGGCGGGGCGGCGGAGGTGGGGGAGATCCGGGCGGCGTTCTGATCCCCGGCTCTTCCCGCGCGTACGGCCGTCAAAACCAGGCGACATCCGGCGGCGTGCTGCCTAGCGTGGGGCGGATGAACGCCCTGGATCTCCGCCCTGTCACCCCGTCCGAGTTCCCCGACTGGCTGCGCGCCCTGAACACCGGATTCCTCCGGCCGCCCACGCCGCCGGAGGAGGAGGTGACCGGGCGCATGGCGTACATGGACCTCTCGCGCACGTGGGGGGCGTTCGACGCGGGGCGGTGTGTGGCGACGTTCCGCTCGTTCGCGCAGGAGCTGACGACGGTCGGCGGTGCCACGGTGCCCACCGACGCGGTCACCAACGTCACCGTCTCGCCGACCCACCGCCGCCGGGGCCTGCTCTCGCGGCTGATGGCCGCGGACCTGGCGGCGGCGAAGGAGCGCGGTGACGTGGCGGCGACGCTGATCGCCGCCGAGTACCCGATCTACGGGCGGTACGGATTCGGCCCGGCGGCCTGGACCACCCAGTGGGAGATCGACGTCCACCGCACGGGCCTCGACCCGCACCGCCGGGTGCCGGCGGACGGCGACGGCGGCCGGATCGACCTGGTGGACGGCGCGGAGGTGCTGAAGCTGGGGCCCGCCCTGCACGACCGGCTGCGGGCCCGGCAGCACGGTGCGGTGAGCCGTGGCGCCCGCTGGTGGGACGTGACCACGGGGCAGCGGCCCTTCCCCGCCGACCACTGGACCGAACCCTTCTACGCCGTGTACCGGGGCGCCGACGGCACGGTCGACGGTCTCCTGATCTACCGCGCCGACGACAAGTGGGGCGACGCCAAGCAGCCGCTGAACGGTGCGAAGGTGCGCGACATGATCGCGGTGACCCCGGCGGCGGAGCGGGCGCTGTGGCACTTCCTGTGCTCGGTGGACTGGATCTCCACGATCCGTACCGGCCACCGCCCCGCCGACGACCTGCTCCCGCTGCTGCTGCCGGACCCGCGCGCGGCGCGTGTGGTGACCCAGGCGGACTTCCTGTGGGTGCGCGTCCTGGACGTCGTACGCGCCCTGGAGGCCCGCACCTACGCGGTGCCGGGCTCCCTGGTGCTGGAGATCCGTGACGAAGCGGGCCTCGCGGCGGGCCGCTTCCACCTGGACGCCTCACCGGACGGGGCCACCTGCACGCCCACCACGCGCTCGGCCGACCTGGCGATGGACGTGCGGGAGCTGGGGACGCTCTGGCTGGGTGATGAATCGGTCCTGCGGCTGGCGGCACTGGGCAGGGTGGAGGAGCCGGCCCCGGGCGCGGCGGCGAAGGCGGACGCGGTGTTCCGGGCGGCGCGGCGGGCCTGGTGCCCGGACGTGTTCTGAGCGAAGGGGGCCGGCGGAGCGGAGGGCTCAAGTCCGCTTGAGGGCAAGGGCGTACGCTTCAGGGTCATGAGCGCAGAGAAGGCCAGGTGGGACGGGTCGGCGGACGGGCTCGCGCCGATGAGCCTGCGGGAGCGGAAGAAGCAGCTGACGTACCAGGCGGTCTCCGACGCGGCGATCGCCCTGTTCCTCCGGCGTGGCTTCGACAAGGTGTCGGTGGCGGAGATCGCGGCGGCCGCGGACATCTCCAAGCCGACGCTCTTCCGGTACTTCCCGGCCAAGGAGGACCTGGCCCTGCACCGGTTCGCCGACCACGAGGACGAGGCCGCGCGCGTGGTCGCCGCGCGGCCGTCCGGTACGTCCCCCCTGGCCGCGCTGAGGGCCCACTTCCTGGACGGCCTGGAGCGCCGCGACCCGATCACCGGCCTGTGCGACGCGCCGGAGGTGCTGGCGTACCACGCGCTCCTCTACGGCACCCCGTCCCTGGTGGCCCGCCTCCACGCCTACCTGAGCCGTTCGGAGGACGCCCTCGCCCGGGCCCTCGGCGGAAGCGTTCCCGACCGCCTGGCGGCGGGCCAGATCATCGCGGTCCAGCGCATCCTGGCCTCGGAGAACTGGCGCCGCATCAGCGAGGGCGCGACGGCGGACGGGCTGTACGGCGAGGCGGTCGAGGCGGCCGAACGCGGCTTCGCGCAACTGCGGTCGGGGCTGGAGGGGGCGGCCGCGCGCGGGGCGGCCTCGGCGCCGCCCGCGTAGGAACGTCCTGCCGGGACCGCCAACGTCCTGCCGGGACCGCCTGGGCCGCGGACGCGCGGCGCGCGGGGCAGGCCGTACGGGGAGCGCCACGGGGCGTCGGGCGCGGCCACCGGGGCCTGCCGGTCCGCCCGCGCCCGGAACTCGTAGGACGACTTGTGGGCCGTCACCCGGAACGCCTCGTCGTACGGGGCCGGCACCGCCCGCCCCTCCTCGTCGGCCGGGAGCCGGGCCGCCGGCCTTCGCCGCCGAGGCTGCGGGCGAGGTGGAACGGCGTGCCGTGCGCGAGGCCGGCCTCGTCCAGTAGCTCGTGGGGCGTACGGGTGGCGCGGCCCGGGTGGCGGGCAGGATCAGGGCTGCGCGGTCCGGAACGCGAGATACCGGCTGAAGGCTTCGTGGCTGTCGGGGGTGAAGCGCCACTCCAGCAGGGCCGACCGCAGCTCCGGCTCGGTCAGCCAGCCGTGCCAGGCGACTTCACCGGGGTCGGGGACCACGGCGTCCGGCACCACGGCTTCGTGCACGCCGAGCCAGTGAGGGCTCAAGCCGCTGCGGTTGATGAACGTGAACAGCAGGCGCGGCAGCGCGCGCATGCCCAGCTCTTCGGCCAGCTCCCGCGCGGCGGCCTGTTCATAGGACTCGCCGACATTTGCGGCGCCACCGACCTCGACCTCATAGAGACCGGGGAAGCGCGATACCTGTTCCGACCGCCGGTGGACGAGGATCCGGCCGCGCTCATCACGGCACACCGTCACGGCGACCCGATGCAGCCAACCCTCCCGGACGGCCTCGCGACGGCCGACCACCCCCAGCACACGATCCTGACCGTCGACACGCTCCACCAGTTCGTCCACGCCGCACACCCTGGCAGAGCCCACCGACAACGCCGCTTCCCGGTGACTCGCGGAACCGGACCAAAGAGCATCCGGGCACGCAGGCCGGGCCCGGACGACGACAGCCGTCGTGCACCTACGTGTGCTGCTGTCCGTTCCAGGTAGATCTGGCGGAGGTCGGCAGCCCTGATCTGCGGTTTGCCAGATCCGTTGGGGCTCCGTGCAGCCCCAGTGTCCCGGCCGATGTGGCGGTGGAATTCGGTGAGCGAAACAAGCTCGGATAGTCCGCATAGGGGTGGCGGCGGAGTGCGGCCCTGACCTTGCTTCCTCCAGGTTGACTGGGACATCAGGGAGCCGTGTGTGGCTCCTCTTCGGACTCGAACCGTCCCCTGCCCCGGGCGTCGGTCCAGCGGAACAATGGATCGTTGCGGAGGGCGTGGCGTGCGTCGGGCATCTCGCGGAGTGTGTGGATGGAGAGCCGCCGTTCGGCTTCGATGTAGATCGCAGCAATGGTCTCTTGGTGTCTCTCGAAGGCGATGCCGGACTTGCGATGGATGCGGAGGGCTCGCCATCTGGGGTCGGCGATGATCCCGAGGATGCTGACGAACTCGGGGTAGGTCACGATGCTTTCCCGTTCGTCATAGCGGTAGCGCAGCACGCTGCTGTAACGGGACGCTTCGTGGGGAAGGTCTTCCAGCCGTTCGCGCCAGCGGCGTCTGAGCCCTGGCTGGTATCCCGCCACCAGCCAGGAGCGGGTGAGTTTCGCCGCTTCCTTGGTGGCCGCGTCGATGGTGTCGGGGAACCGACGTGCCAGCCTGACGTGCTGTCGTTGAGCCTCGACGAGCCCCACGAGATGGCCGACGTAGTAGTGGCATACGCCGTCGAGCCAGATGGCGTGCTTGAGGCAGAGCCGGGTGCTCGGGTCACGGTGGGTCAGCACGGGTTCGGTGATTCTTCGTCCCTTCATGCAGTGCCGGCAGGCGACATGGAGGTCGTAATGAGCGTGACCGGTCGGGCCGGTGCCGTCCGCCCGTGCCACGAGGCGGGCGAAGGCGGGCAAGGACCGGTCCAGTGTCTCGGCCGGGACGCCGGTCATGGCCGCGAGCCTGGGCAGCGCGGTGGGTGTCCAGTGCCGCAGGGGGTCGGGGCGGCGGGTGAAGTAGATGTGGGAGTGAGGGCTGAGGTACTGCCCGAGCAGGGGCGGAGTGGTGTGGTTCGCTTCGGCAAGACGGTGCAGGTAGCAGCCCAGGACCTCGCCGCGGATCGGAGGAAGCGGGACGGGCAGGAGCCGGACGGGTTCTTCCCAGGGCTTCACGGACTTCAGGCCGCCTTCGTTCTGCGTGCCCGTTTTATGACGGCCTTCTTGGTCCTGGCCTGTTCGACGGTGTGGTCGAGCTCGACCGAGTCGAGGAGGCGCTTGGTGATCCTTTCGGCCCCGCTGTCGATCGCTTCGATAGCCGCCTCCCGGACGAGCTGGGAGAGACTGCCGATCAGGCCGCTGGTGCGTTCGTGCAGGTAGGCGTCGAGCGCCAGGAGCGTGCCGGGGCGGTGGCGGTGCAGCCGCAGTGACTCCTCCAGTGTGCCGATCACCGACTGCCATTCTTCGAGGCTCTGGCAGTTGCTCCGCCTGAAGGGCTGGGAGGGGATGACGGAGTACCGGCCTGCGATCTGTGCTCCTCTCGTGCCCTGGAACAGGGTGCTGTTCTCGACTTCGAGCCCGGCCAGTACGAACGTCGCCGCGATCCGCTCGGACAGGTACTTGAGCTGGTCGGATGCCTCGGCGCCGTAGCGGGTGGTCAGGTCAAGATTGTGGATCTCGTCGACCAGAACCAGGGTGGTGCCGAGCTGGGCGAGCAGGTCGCAGACGGCGTTGGTGATCTGGACCTGGCTCATGCGGTGGAGCAGAGGGACACCGAGGAACCGGGCGAACTCCCCGGCGAGCATCTTTGGGGTCGCTGCCGGTGGAACGGTGACGAAGATGACCGGCAGCTGGCCCGTGACGGCGGGGTTGCGGCGCCGGATGAGCTGTTCGACGTTTTTGCCGAGCTGGGTGATCGCGGTGGTCTTGCCGGTGCCGGACGAGCCGGACACGATCAGCCCACGCCGAGCGGAGACCTGGTGCCGGTTGAGCACGATCCGTTTGCGTCCGGTGGTGACGACCTTGCGGATCGTGGGCGTGGCGACGATGACGGAACTGGAGTGGTAGTCCTTCCGGGCTTCCTGGTAGGAGTCCAGTTCCTCCGCGTCCAGCTTGGTGCCCGGCGCCAGCGGCGGCGGAGGCTCCGGGCGTTCCTCGACGAAGGCCCGCCAGCCTTCCTTCGTGGTCAGCGTTGCGTACGGGTTACCGATGGCCGGTGGCAGTTCCTCGTTCACAGGCGGCTCCCGTCGGTGAAGGCGTCGAAGACGCCGAAGGGGATGACCGACGGTGTATCCGCCGCGGCTTCCTCGTCCTCGTCCCACTCGTCTGCGTCGTCGATCTCCGGTGCCGGAGCAGGTAGGGCCGTGATGGGTCTGGCGGGCTCCAGGGCCGCCCGGGTGCGGGCCGCAACACGGCGATCCGGCCCGGACTCCGCCCGGACCAGGAGTTGCTCGACTACGGCCGCGACGGTGACTTGGTTGGTGTCGTCCTGGCCTCGCAGCGCGAGCTGGTCGCGGGCCCGGCGCCAGGTGAAGTCCGCAAACGGTGCGGAGATCAGATGCCGGTGCGTCCAGGGAACGGTGATCCACTCTCCGGTGCGGGCATCGCGTACCCAGACCTGGGACAGGTCGTAGGGGTCGTAGTGGACCTCCCAGAGACCGCCTTTCGCGGCCACTCCCGAAGGGCGGCGCCGCAGCGGAGCCAACTCCGGGCAGTTGTAGGTGCGATGGTCGATACGGATTCCGTAATCGTTCACCGACCGCCAGACCGCCGGAAGCAATTCGAGGTAGTCGAGACCGCTCAGCGGCAGCGGGACGTAGCCGGTGCGAGCCACCAGCAGCGCGTACGCGTCGTTGGGTGACATCGAGCGGCCGGGTAGGAACGGACTACGAAGCCCGTCGTGCGGCCGCTGCTGCCAGCAGGCCACGATCCATTCCTGAAGAAGGTCATCGAGTTCCGCGAGCGTCCAGACCGCCTCGACACCCGCGCCACGGCGGTCCGTGTTGGAACCGGTGTAGCCGGAAACATGCTGGCAGAGAAGGGTGCTGATGGAAGAGAACGTCCGCTCCACGATCGCCTTGTCTGTCGGAGTGGCGGGCCGCGAGGGCTGGACGGAGACACCCAGCGACCGGCAGGCGGCGATGAACGTGTCGGAGACGAACACCTTGCCGTGGTCGATGCCGATGGTTTCCGGGACGATCACCGGTTTCGCGGCGGCCTGTTCCAGCCGGGCGTCGATGTCCAGCAGCCGGGCGTGCGGGATCAGCGTCGCCGACATGGCCAGGGACTCCGGCCAGCCCGGCCGCAGCGGCTCTGGGACCAGCATCTTCGCCAGCAGCAGCGATGCGTCGACAGCTTTGGTGCCCGCCGGCCGCAGCACCGCCGCGCAGATCGTCCGGGTCGCCACATCGACGGCGATGGTCAGCTCCGGACGACCGTTCACCCCGTCCTCCAGGATCACCAACACGTCCAGCGGAGTCGTGTCGATCTGCACCAGCTCGCCCGGTCGGCAAGCTGCGGACGGCGTGAACATCCCCTCGGGACGCCGAGCGTGGGAGCGGCGGGAGGCAGCCGAACCGAAGGCGTGCGTGCCCGTGCTCACTGCCTCGACAAGCCGGTAGAACGTCGTCTTCGACGGCATCGGCACCACCCCGGCCCCATGCCGCTCGGCCAGCAGAGCCTCAACCCGGCGTCGCACCCGGCCTCGTGTCCCGGTCGACTCCTCCAGTTGCCCGGCCAGCACGTCCGCGACGGCTGCCACCACCCGCTCATCGGCCCGGCCCGTCGGTGAGGACAGGCGGGTCTTGCGGTGATCGACCAGACCCCAGACCCCTTGATCGCGGTAGCGGGCCCGCATCCGCTCCACGGTCCGTGCGCTCACCCTCCAGCCCAGGGTGCTCAGCTCGGCAGCCTTCGCGGCGATCCGCTCATCCAGGGTGTGCACGGCCGGGTCGTACTCAGGCCGCGGCCCTGCCCCGGCTCCGACACCACTCTGTCGCCCGGATTCCAGCTCCAGCAGATGCCGTTCCCAGGCGGCGGCCTTCTCCGCCTCCTGCGGCGGAACGGTGTCCAGCAATGCGAAGGGCGCCACTACCGGTGACCCATCTCGCTGACCAAGGAACTCGAAGCCTTCGGTAGCCAGGAGGTGGGCCAGCAGCACCAGACTTGCCCGACCGGCCTCGTCGGCCAGCCGCACCAGCGTCCCTGACAAACCGACCACGGTATGCAGCCGCTCATCGAGCCGGATCTGGTCGCCGACGCGTAGTGCTGCCCGTCCGCTCACTCCGCCTCCACCCGCGACACCAGCGTCGTGTCCGTCAGCGGCTTCGACAGGTCCGCACGGAGGCGCCCCGCCCAGAGCAGATGGAATACCGCTGGTAGCACCGCAATTGGATCACCCAGCAGAGACGCCTGTCCTACCAGCGGCGAGGGCACCGAGAACACCGCCATCAGCCGCTCGGCCAACCCCGCGGCGGTTACGTGCCGAGGGTGCCGGTACCCCACCAGCCAGCGGACATTGGCTATCCGGACGGTGTCCACCATCCCGACCACCCGATAGCCCCAGCCCACCGCTTCACACGCCAGGCGCGTCACCGCGAACTTGGCCGCTGATCGCTCGTCGACCCGGTCCAGAGGCCGGCAGTCCACCAGCAGCCCCCGGCCGTCCTCGAACCGCGCGAAGTAGTCCGGCGCGTGTGAGACCGCTCTGCCCTTGTCGTTCTGCCAGAACAGCCATAGCGGCTGCGACAGCAGCCCAGTCACCTCGGGTGTGAAGTCCAGCAGCATCGCGTGATCCCGCTCTAGCCACGACTCGAACCCCACATGGCCGCCGGTCGTGGCCGACCAGTACAGGCCCGGGAAATTCCGCTGCCCGCGGTACGACGGGAACCCGCGTACCGGCAGTCCCGCCTCGAACTCCACCGATGCCACCTCCGCCAGCGACTGCCGGTGCTCACCTCCGGCATCACGCCAGCCGACTTCGAATCCCTCCGCCCTCGGCCCCATGTACGCAACTATCCAGAAACACCGCGAATTCACCAGATCATCTGGGTCGAAACCCCTCATGGGAATGAAACTGCGGCCAGAGCCGGCGCATCAACCTGATTGGACCCCGCATGACGGATTGGTCGCAACTCACCCACGCCTACAGGTCGGTGGAAGGGTGTCGGCGCGGTCATGGCGGACGACCTGATGGCGCTGCTCCGACCGAGACGACCCCTCCGGCGCGCGCCGGAGGGGGTATGGAAGGACAAAGACTTGACGCGGTTCGGTCTCGTCGCTGCTGTGCTCAGTGGCGTGGGCGGCTGAACCAGGCCATGCCGTCCTTCTGAACCATGACGACGATCAGCAGAACACCGGCGGTCAGCTCCACAAGGGCTGCCATGACGCCGGTTGCGGGGGCGACGCTGGCCGTGAGGCCGAGAGTGAAGGTGCCGACCACGCAGAGCCAGGCGCCGTAGACGATTGTGCAGATGCGGAGGGCGTTGCCTCCCTTGCCGAATCGTGCGGCGAGAACGAGCGCGAGAACAGCGTAGATGGCGCCCCAGAGCATTCAAACCTGCGCGACCACCATCTGCCCTGCCGCCTTCTGCTCCGCTTCCTCAACAGCGGGTGCCATGAACCCCGAAGACCCGCTGTAAGGATCGAGTGCGCTCTGTGCCGCCGCAGCCTGAGCGAGCGCAGCCAGGCCCAGAATGATCAGGAAGCCCGTCAGCAGGAACAAGACGATGCGAGCCGCTTTGACCCGCTGCGGCATGTCCGGGGAGCCGCTGGCGTACCCCGGCTGCCGCACATACCCGAATCCGTGCGACATCTGAGGCTGCGGGGGGTAACTCGGCGGGGGCGGCATGTGCGAGAAGCCGAATTCCGGCTGCTGGCCAGGGAGGTTGCTCTGCTCGGGCCCCGAGCGAGGTGACTCGTTCATGAGGATCGTTCTCCTTCGGCCTTGAAGTAGCGAGGGCGGATGTCGATCTGGTCGGCATGGGTTGGCGGTCGAACCGCTACCGGGCTTGGGGGCAGGGGGAGGGGCTTCCGCCGGGTTCACCTGGCGGAAGCCCCTCGGCTGAGGGCGGCATCAGCGCCTCGGAGGAGTCAGCCACGACCGTCACATGCCCGTGATCTGCGAAGCACGGGCCTAGTTGAAGGTGATGTCCCAGTGGACGGCACCCTTCGTGGGAGCCTCGTAGACGTACTCGATCGCAATGTTGCTGAACTTGCCCCTCCAACGCGGGTCGGCCTCGCGGTAGCCGTCCCTGCGCTGGGTGTTCTTGATCCAGTTTGTGATGCAGGTGTCGATGCGGAGGTCGAGCTTGTAACCCTTCGTGTGGGCTTTCGGGATCTCCTCGTCGTGGATGCCGTACTCAGTGCCGCCGGTGATGACGACGGGACAGCCGCTGGCCTTGCGTAGGGCGATGACCCCGCGGATGGAGTCGCTGCGGATGTCGTCCAGGCTCGTGCAGTCCCTGTTGTTGCGGTTGTCGCAGCCGCCGCTCGACGATGTGGTGATGCCGACGGGCCGCAGCAGGGCCATGGCCTGGGCGTGGGTGAGCTTCTCGGAAAGCTGGGACGGCGCAGCCGGGGCCGGCTTGGCGGGGGTTCCGGGCTTGGCCAGCGCGGTCCCGCTGATGAGCTTCTTCCAGGTGAGCGGCCCCACGATGCCGTCGGCCGTCATGCTGCGGCTTTGCTGGAACTTCGTCACAGCGGCTGCGGTGGCAGGGCCGAACGCTCCGTCGATGGCGAGCTGGTTGCGGTACATGTTCAGCTGGACCTGCACGGCCTTCACTGCGGGGCCGGATGTCCCGCGGCCGACCGTGCGTACCATTTTGTTCCAGGTGGGTCCGTCAATGGAGCCGTTCACAGTGAGGCCATGCCCGCGCTGAAACGCCGATGCTGCGGCGGCAGTGGCCGGGCCGTAGATTCCGTCGGCGGCGAGGCGATAGCCGCTGGAGGTGAGCAGCAACTGGGCACTCAGGACGTTCTCGTTGCGCTGTCCAGTCTTGAGGACGGGCCATCCCGTGTCGCTAGACGACGGCTTGTTCAAAGATGTCCCGTACAGTCCAGGCTGTGGGTGTCCGCTGGTATTGCCGTTCCCGGCGGCTGAGAGCCCGTCACCCCGTGCCTGGCCGTCACCGGAGGCGTCGAAGGTACTGAGCGTTACGTCGGTACTGCGCGTTTCTCCCTCATGGACCACACCGAATACGACGGCACTGACAACAGCGGCTGCCACCGTTGGCATCATCAGATTCCTGATCGTCTTACGCATATCGCATCCTTTGTATTAGGCCCCTGCATATCTGGCGGGGCAATCGGTGGCGGGCGCGCTCATGTGGGCCAGTCACGCCCGCGATGTCTGAGGTGGTGAGGGCTCGTGCCGAGTGGCAGAAGCCCTCACCGAAGAGCCGGGTCAGGTCACCCTGCGGCGTTCATGCGGTCAGCCGCGGCCGTCGCATGCCTTGCAGTCGCCGCTGCCGCGGCAGCTGTCGCACTTCCACACACCTCGGTAGCCGGATCCGTCGCAGGTGGTGCACTTTCCATTGCCCTTGCAGCGCTGGCACTTGTTCCACATGGTGAGTCCTCTTTTCGTTAGTGCCTTGTCGGTGGCGGATGTCGCTGGCCGACAGGTGGCGTCTGGTTAGCCGGGGGCTTCGCAGGCCTTGCGGCTCGCGCAAGGGCACAGCGCCATCCGATCCGGCAGCCGGTGTCACCGCAGGTCGTGTGCTTGCCTTCGCCCTTGTACCGCTAACACAGGCTGATCGGCCCTCAGTACGTACGGGCTTTCTCCCAGCCGCGCGCGTTGTCCAGCGTGGTCGCGAAGTAGTTCCTGGGCGGGACGCCCTGGCCGTCGGGCAGGTGCTTGATGCTGAGGGCGGGGCTGTACTTGCGGAAGATCGCGATCGACTTCGTGAGGCAGTTGTTGTGGGAGATCTGGTAGCCGTTGTTCTTCATGTTGTGGAAGGTGCGCTGCGCGGCCTTGAGGTCGCCGCCAGCCGTGTTGATGCACCGGTAGGCGTCGTAGAAGCCCTTCCTGTGGTGGCCGTCCCGCTTGATGCTGTTGCGGAAGTCATCCCAGGTGCCGCCCTTGATCCAGCTGCCGTTGTTCTTGCCTGGCGCGGTGTAGGAGTCTCCCTCGGCGTTCTCGGTCGCACCCCAGATCCAGTGGTTGGTGTTCTTCGGGTCGCGGATCGCCCAGGCGACGTGTCCGTAGGTCCGGCCGGCGAACGGGGCGCCCTCCTTGTCCAGGAAGAGGCACACCCGGCCGCCCGTGGCGGCCTCGGCCGCGCCTGCGGCGACCATCGGTACGGCGGTCGCCGACAGCACGGCCGCGAGGAGGGTCAGTACTGTGCGATGCTTTCGGGTCGTCGATCGGAACACGGCGTAACTCCGCTTCTGGGTATGTGGATTGAAGGCGAGCCGGCTCGGCTCGCTCTCTGCGATCCACTCTCCTGAATGTCGGAGGCCCGCTCCAGACCTTTCGACTGGCAGGCGCTTGCAGTGCAACAGGTGCACAGGCTCTGATCTGCCGTTTCACCAGTGCAGTGCAAGCTCTAGGCAGGAAGGGAAGCAGTGGTGGGAGAACAAGGGGAGTCCTTCGAGGAGCTGGCGTACTCACTCGTCCAGGCCCTGGACGAGTGGAGCGACTGCCTGCACGAGATGCTGCGGGGGTCAGGGCCCTCCCGCGCGGGACTGGTCGCCCGGCTGCGGGACGCGGACCCGAGGATCGACAATCCCCTTCTCGGGTATTGGCTGCTCGGCCGCAATCAACTGCTCGGTGAGAGCAAGAGGTCCGGCCGTGTACCGACCATCCAGGACACCACCCAGATCGTGGAGTTCTTCCCGGCCGACGCGATGCCTCAACGTCAACGGTTGATCGGGATCGCCAAACGGATCGAATACCACAAGAACCAGCTACAGAAGATCAAGGGCCATCAATGGCGCAGCGCAGTAGTCGACGCGCTCCGGGCACCGGAGCAGCCCAGCGTGCCAGACCCGGCCGCCCCAGCGATTTCTCCCGAGCCTCCCAGACCACCGCTCGTTTCCGCTGGCGGCATGTCGGCACCAACCCCAGTAGCTGAGTCCATCGTGCCGGTCACCGTGAGCGAAGAGAGCGTGCACCCCGCCACCGACCGGTCGGCTCCGCCGACGCCCGTAGCCTCTCCTGTCTCTGCCACCTCCAGATCGCGGAAGTGGCCTATCGCCATCACTGTGATCGGCAGCCTGCTGCTTGTCCCGGTGATCGCTGTGAAGGGATGGCCCGGATCAACCGGGCAAGATGACCAGAGCGGGTCTTCCTCCAGTTCGGGATCGGCTGCGCCGTCCGCAGAGTCACCCGCCTCGCCCACTGATGCATTGGGGGGAGACAGCCGCTGTTCTCCGCCCAAAGCCGGTCCGTCCGGTGTTCAACTGCGCGCCTGCGCGAGGGTCCAGCGTGACAAGGTTTCTTTCGCTGCCAAGGTCGACAACCCCACAGCTTCCGCTGTGGAAGTCACGGTCAAGGTGAATGGCTCCTGGGCAGGAGTGGCTCACGTCTGTGAACCGGGGACTGCGATTACGCACATCACTGTCAAACCGGGCACCACATTCACCACCGATCCGGCCCACTGCGAGACAGCACGTCAGGATGCTCCGCTGGCCTATCAGGCGGAGGCGTACATTGCCGCAGGCAACGGACAGGAGTGGATTGGCCACATGTTCTCTCCCCGCGCCAACGTCTACGCGGACCGGGGGACCCTGTGGCGCTGCGGTGGCGATGTGCCTTGTTAGAGGGCGTTAATGAGGCGTAATTTCCGTTCTGTGATCGCCTGATCGTGTGGATCAGTGGGATTCGGGCAGGTCGGTTGAGCTGTGCTGGGATTTGTGGAGTACGAGGTCGACTGCCCCGGCTGCGAGACCGGCCTGTTCATCGTTCTCGGCGAGCGAGGATTCTTCTCCACCAGCGAGGACTCGCGCCCTCGGACGACGATGCCGAGACGAGGCCCCTGCTACCGGTGAACCCGGCCGATCTCGACGGCATCGGCCGACGCCTCCGCAACATCGCACTCTCCGACGGCCGGTACGAGGTCGCCCACGCGCTGACCTACGTACTCCGTCGCCGACCAGGTCAGCGCCAACTGGTCAGCCGTGCGGTAGACGCCAGAACGGCGGGACTCCGCCAGGTCCACCGCCAGAACTGCGGGGCTCCGCCATATCCGCTGGGAACGGACAGCTGCCATGCTCAGGCGCAGTGGGCCGTTGTGACTTCCAGCGTTAGTTGTCACCAGAGGTGACCTCTCGCCTGGGACGCTCTCGCGGGGTTCCAGCTCTTTCTGTCACCAGATTCACACGGTAGTTGTCACTTCCGGGCGTTTCCAGGCCGATTTGTCACCGGGTTCGGAGACTGACCTGCTTGCGGCTCTCGACGGTGGTCATGTGGTGGTGTGGATGGAACGCATTCCCCCGTACAGCCGCTGTTCCTTGCTGCGGTCTCGGCCAGTGGCCTGTGGTCGCACAGCTGCCGGTGGGAGGACCTGCTCGTTCCGGTGTCGGTGGCATCGGGCAGGGACGGCCTGGACCTTGGGCCGGAGTGGACCCGCCGCTGGACGGCGACCTGGCGGACAGCGGGCGGCGAGGTGTCGTGCACCGTGCGGGACCTGGCTCTCACGGGTATCGCGGACGGAACGCCGATGCGTCGGTTCTCCTGGCGCCGGTCCCAGCGGCATCGCCCCAGCCTGCAATTCCTCGTCAGCACCGGCTGTCATCACGGGGCCGAAAGTCTGGAGGAGGCACGTCTGCTCCTGGTCCTCGACTTCGCGGCCGGACTTGTCGACGTGCTGTCGCAGCCCATGCGGCTGCGGTTCGACACCGCGACCGGACGCAGGGGACATATCCCGGACTTCCTGGCGGTGACACGGACCGGTACCTGGCTGATCGATGTACGGCCACGCACGCTCATCGCCCCGGAGGACCTGGAGGCGTTCGCCGCGTCCGCCGAGGTCGCGCTGGCGTGCGGCTGGCATTACATCGTCGCCGCAGGCTGGAAAGAGCACGTCACCGCCGCGGTCGACGCCTTCTCCTCCCAGCGCCGCCCCCTGTCCGACCCGCTGGGGCTGCGACCAGCGCTTGTGGCTGCGGCCTGCGGCGGCAGAACGTTCGGCGAGGTCGTGGACACCACACCATTTCCGCCGCTTGCCCGCGCTCAGCTCCTGCATCTGCTCTGGCATCGGCGCCTCGGCTGCGACCTGAGCAGGCCGTTCGGCGACCGGTCCGTGGTGACCAATCCGGCTGGGGAGGCATGATGAGGACGGCCAATGTCCTGGACCTGTCTCCCGGTGCCGCTCTGGTGCTGGACGGCACGCAGTGGACGGTCGAACGCCGAGAACCGGAATTGGGCCGGGTCCACATGGTCCACGACGACGGCACCCGGCAGCCTATGAGCTTCCGCTTCCTTGCCAATCACCCCAACTGCCGCCCCTCGTCCACGACTGCGGCTCGTGGCGCTGGCCGGGGCCGTCAGCCCAAGACGCAGGCGGACCTGGAACCGGGACGGCGGGAGATCGCCGCATGCCGGCTGGCCCATCTGCTGGAGGTGGAGACCGGCTTCCGCAGCGGCGACCCGCTGCGGCCGGGGCCGGGTGAGCCGAAACCGGAGTACGACCCGGCCACCACGACGCTGACCGCTCGCCGCCTCGCGAAGGTCGCAGAACTGGCTGCCATGCACCGGCAGCAGGCCAAACTCCTGGGCCTGGACCGGGTCGGCTACCGCACCCTGATCCGCTGGGACCGCCGGCGCCACGAGGCCGGGCTGGTCGGCTGCGCGGACGAGCGCTGGCTGCGCGAGAGCGGCGGCCACCCCAGCATCACCGAGGAGATCCGCGAGGCGATCTTCGCGGTCCGCGCGGAGACCTTGCACCGATCGAAGGTGACCATGCGGACCCGGGCACGCATGATCCACCAGTACGTACGCGAGACTTTCCCCGACCGGGACGTCAGCGTCCCCAGCTATCAGACTCTGTGGGTGGTCTGGCGCGAGTGGTTCGGACCGGGAGGGGCCCGCCAGCGCTACGCGCGCTCGGCCGAACTGCCCGCGAAGAACGGGCACGTGCTCGTCCACCGGCCCGGCCAGGTGATCGCACTGGACACCACGGTGCTGCCCGTGATGGTCCGCGAGGGCGTGTTCGGCGACCCTGTGAAGTGTCACCTCACGCTCGCCATGGACGTGCACACACATTCCCTCTGCGCCTTCCGGCTCACCCTGGTCTCCGACCAGTCAGTGGACGTGGCGATGCTGCTGAGGGACGTGATGCTGCCGCTGCCCATGCGGTCCGACTGGGGCGAGGAACTGGAGTGGCCCTACCCGGGCCTGCCCGCCGCGGTGGTCGCCGAGTTTGCCGGGCACAAGGTCGCTGGTCTGCCATTCTTCGCTCCGGAGACAGTGACCACCGACCACGGGTCTGTCTACCGCAATCACCACTTGGTCGACGTCCAGCGGGTGCTCGGATGCAACATCCTTCCCAGCCGTGTCCTGCGTCCCACGGACAAGTCTGCCTGCGAGCGGGCGTTCGGCGCGGTCAGGTCGCTGCTGTTCGAGCAGTTGCCCGGCTACACCGGCATCGACCCCGCCGACCGCGGCGCTGACCCCGAAGGCGATGCGGTGCTGACCATCGACGAGATGGAGCACACGATCGCCACCTGGATCGTTGCCGTCTGGCAACGGCGGCGGCTGGGCGAGTACGCGCCCAGCTGGGATCCCGGAGGTGATCACAGCCCCAACTCGCTGTTCGCCGCCTCGTTCGCACAGGCCGGCTTCGCGATGGATGTTCCCTCGCCGGAGCTGTTCTACGAACTGCTGCCCGTTCACTACGTCCACAAGATCGACGCCCGGCGCGGGGTGAAGATCCGGGGGCTTTGGTATGACGGCCCTGCTCTGGATGTCTACCGGGGCCAGCGCTCGACCCGCGGCGGCCGGCACAAGGGCCAGTGGGTCATCCGCCGAGACCCCAGAGACCGCCGCAGCGTGTTCTTCCAGGACCCGCTCGCCCACGACTGGCACCCCTTGGCCTGGACCGGGCTGCCTCCCGACGGCCAGGCCCCCGCCTTCGGCGATGCACGCGTACGCGAACTACTCAAGAAGGCCGAAGCCTGCGGTCTGAGGCCCCTCACTGACGACGAACTGTTGCCGGTCCTCCTGGAGTTGCTTGGCTCCCGCTTCCCGGTGAGCCAGTGGAAGACTCGGCTGCCGAAGTCCGCGCGGATCGAGCACGCCCGCGAGGTCGGCCAGGCCCACGCCGCCCGGACAGACCGCCCGACGAGCACGACACCGGACACTCCGGCCCACCAGCAGGCGGCGGGGGCGGTGGTGACTCCGCTGCACTGGCCGGAGAGGGCCCGACAGGCTGACGCCAGCATCGACAGCGCACGACGTCATCGCCGCGAACAGGCCCTCCCCGCCCGGCCCAAGCCCCCGCCGCCGCTCGGCGCGTCTTCGCGCACACGTGATCTGTTCTTGCTGCCCGAGGACGATGAGGAGGGCCTGCCCGATGGCGGACCGAGCACCGGATGACAGCGGAATCGTCCCGTTTCTGCGGGCCGGACCGCCGCCGGACCGCACCCGCCGCGAAGGCTGGCGTCAGTGGCGCGAGCAACGCGACCTGTTCACCCCCGCCCCGAAGCTCTCGCTGGAGCAGTACACGGCCATGAGTCCGCGGCGCCGAGCCCTGCACGACCTGCACCGCACCGCCACCCATATGAACATCGGGCTGCTGGAAACTCCGATGAGCGCGAGGATCACCAAACTCATGCGTGGCCGCCTGCGGAACAACGCGCTGACCTTCGAACCGGGCACCCGCGACGGACTGATGATCAGCGGCGGCGGCTACCTCGGCAAGACCGAGACGGCCTGCGCCGCCGCGGCCGCCTTCGAGGACGTCTGGCGCGATCTGCACCGCCAGCTCCTGCCCCCACCGACCGAAGGAACCCGGGACCTCTTCGTTCCCGTCGCCTACTGCCGCACACCGGTTCGGGCCACACCGAAGGGACTTTGCGCTGTCATCCTCGACTTCTTCGGCGCCCCGCTCCCCAAGACGCTCAACAGCATGATCCGTGCCGTCAGGGACTCCCTGCGCGACCATCGCACCACCGCCTTGCTGCTGGACGACATCACCAGGCTCCGCCTCCACCGCGAAGACGACCAGGACACCCTTGACCTCATCCGCGAGCTGATGGACCTGAACGTCACCCTCGTCCTCATCGGCGTTGATATTCCCAACTCGGGCCTGGTCAGGGGTGGTTATCCAGATCCCCGTACCGGCCAGTGGATCGTCCCGCCTGTCAGCACCGGCAAGAGCTTCAACCCGGCCGCTGCCACGCAAACCGAACGCCGCTTCGATCTGGTCGACCTCGATCCCTTCGACTACGACACCACCGACGGCATCACGGCCTTCCTTGACCACCTCGCCGGGATCGAGGACCGCCTCCGGCTCTTCCACGCCTGGCCAGGCATGCTCACCGAGGGCGAGATGCCCGAGTACCTCTATCGCCGCACCCACGGCATCGTCGGTCTACTCAAACGGCTCATCGAGGACGGCAGCACCGATGCGATCGAGTCCGGCACTGAGAAACTCACCCCCGAACAACTGGCCGCCATCCCCATCCGGCTGGGCAACATCACCGACCGGGACCCCTCCGAAATCCCGCCGATCCCCCAGACTGCTGAACCCGTCCCGCGCACTCCCCGCCGCCGGGGCCGCAACACCGTCTTCGACGACACCGGCCGAGCCGCGGAAGCACCATGACCACGCCCGACCTGCGTGAACTGCCCCGCAGCCTGACCCCGCTCAGCGACGAAAGCCTGCCCGGGTACCTGCTGAGGCTTTCCTGCCGACTCCACGTCCCCGTCGCCCACACAGCGGCCCGCACCGGCCTTGCCCGGCGAGCCAGCACCAACGCGAACGTCTTTCTGCCCGTCCGCCTCCTGCACAGGGCTGACGACAACCTCCTCGCGAACTTCATCCGCACCACTCGCCTCAGCGCTGTCGAGGCCACCAACCTGTTCACGTTCCCGCTCGGGGACCGCTACGGCCCGCTCAACCCCGAACTCATGTCCCACTCCAACTCCAGACCCCTCGTCCGCAACGCTCGGTGGTTCTTCGGACGATGGACCCGATACTGCCCCGACTGCCTCACCGGCGACGGCAGCCCGATCCAGAACCAACTCGGCGGACCCTGGAAACGGCACTGGCGCCTTCCCACCGTCTTCGCCTGCCCCCGCCACCGAGCCCTGCTGCACAACGCTTGTCCTCAGTGTGGGAACGCGGCACTCACGGACGCCACGAACTTCCTGCCCCGAGCAGCGACAGAGCCCCTTCACCCCACCCTTTGCCGTGCGCCGACGCACACCCGCTACCTTCGAGCCCCACAGCCTCCGACCTGCAAAAATGACCTGGCGAAAACTGCCAGCACGACAGTCGACGACGCCACCATGAGCGTCGTTCTCGCGCTACAGAATCGGCTCCTGGACCTGCACAATCCCCACGGTCCGGCCGTCATCAGCAGCGTCGGCTGGCAGCAGAGCCCCGCCCAATACTTCCTGGACCTCCGAGCCGTGACCTGGCTGATCCTCCTGTCCTGGCCCGATACCCAGCGCTACGCGCTCACCCCAACCCTGGCTGACGCAGTCGCCCGCACAGCCGAGAACGCGCGCATCGCCGCGCAGGGGCAAAGGGACAGGCCAGGCAAGCGACACCCTTCCATCGCTTACACCGATCCGCCCATCGACCCGCTGGCCGCCGCAGCCGTCTTCGGGATCGCCGAACAACTCCTCGCCACCGACTACGACGCCACATTCGGGATCTTCAGCCCGCTCATCACCCGAGCCCGAAGCATCGAACCCACCATGGGCCACCTGCAACGAGCGCTCCACGCATCACAGCCGCTACGAGTCACGCTCAGCCACCACAAACACGACGTCTGGAAGAGAGGCAGAGAACGTCTCGTCCGCGAGCACCCCGAACTCACTCCCATGTGACTGAGCTGCCGCATCTGGTGGGAATCGGCAACCGAAGCGCTGAGCGTGGGAATGTTGCGCCCATGACGGCCAATCAGCATGACGTGCCCGCCGACCTGACTGCCATTGAGGCTGCCCTCGGCCGCATGGTCCACCGCGCTGGAACATTGGAGACCGTGGTCCGCTTCGCTGGGGAGGCCCTCGCCTCCACGCGGGAGGACCGCGACGAGCTCGCGGGTACCACTGCGGGCAGGGTGCTCAGCCTCACAGAGAAGATCGCGGGCGACAGCAAGGACGTCTCCCCCGAGGAGTACGCCGAGCTCACCGCGATATTCGCCGAGATCCGGCCCCGTCTGGACAGCCGGAACGTCTACATCCACGGCGGGTGGGTACGCATGGGGGGCCAACTCGTCGCGTTCAACAAGAAGAAGAACGTCGAGGCGAACGCAAAGAAAGACATTGCGGCAGACAAGTACCGAGTCGAAACGCGGCCCGTGGCTGTCGAGGAGCTCAACGAGTTGTCCATCGCGCTGCTCGACCTGTCGAACCGCGTCTTCGACTGGACCGACGCCATTCTGCGCCGGAAGAACCCCGACCTCTACCCCGCCGATGCGAACAAATAGAGGAAACACGAATGATTCGCATCACGATTATTGATAACACCTGAAAAGGGTCATTCTGGCGGACTATCTCGCGGCACCGCAGGGCGGCTTGATGTGGGCTCTAGGCGTTTTGCATACCTTCTGACAGGATCCACGCTCATGAACAGACATACGCCACAATGGCAGCCCTCTGCCTCGCGACCGGCGCGTAGATTCAATGTCAGGCGCCTTGTGCTATCGGCCTTGGTCCTGACGGGCCTGATGGTGATCGGGATCTTTGTGGATGAGGGTGACCCCAAGAACGCGGACCCGGTGGTGGGGGGCTGCCTGGCCACCAGTGGCAAAGAGCCGATCGTGGCCGAGTGCGACTCAGCAGAGGCCGACGTCAAGATCCTTCGGATACTTCCCGGTGAAACGGTTGATGGGTGCTTGGCCGTGGCGGGGGTCACTGACGCGTACGTCCTCAAGGAGAGCATCCGCGTTGGCGGTGACGACGGAATCGACGTTGGTGAGACGGGGACGAGCGTCTTGTGTGTAGGTGCCAACAACTAGCGCGTGGTGGAGAGCCGTGATCAGTTGGCTCGCGCCCCATCTATTGCCATCTCGTGATTGTGACCACAAGGGAATACCTATGAGCCTGTTCAGGCGTAACCGAGCCACCGCCGCGGGAGAGGCGTCGTACGTACCGCTTGCCCGCCCTCGCCTGCACGAGGACCGTCTGCTCGACAGTGCCTGGATGGCACAAGCAGGGAAGAAGGCTGTTTCGCAAGCCATGCGCCTCGGCCCCCGCACTCACGACCTATTCGAGCGCGACCAAAGCATGCTCTACCACGCAACCCAGGCGACGGGGGCATATGTGAAGCTGCTTGAAGAGCGCTTGAAGGCGGCACCTGACGGGATCCCCGTAGCCTCGCCGGACCACCTTCTCCTCTGCGCCTCCGTTGGCTACACGATAGCCAGCATCGAGGGGGTCGAACGTTGGCTGCGGGCGGGATACACCCACCCAATCGTTCACGCCGGGTTGATTATTTACTACACGACCAACCTCAAGGGGGAGGAAGGCGTGAGTCTCAGGCTGGCAGTGGAGACGGGGTACTACGCGGCCCGGGCGGGCGCTGGAGCACTCGGCGCGGAGACGCCTGACAGCGTGCTCCGTGAGCTGCTGCCGAAGTCGTGACCACTTGTCTTGCCGCAGCGTAACTGGCGGCGTGATGCTGACCTGCGCCGGTTCCATGCCGTTTGAGAATCTCGGGCCCGCCGTTCTTTGTCGTTGAGGAGGTCGAGGAGACCGCCTCAACGATGAACCTCCGTGGAAGACTTCAGCCCGCACAGCATCGGCGAGGGGGCGGGGATGGACCAGAGCGTTGACGTACACATGAAGCGACCGCGTGATGGCAACGGCTCTTACGAGAAGCCGCGCTGGGAGCCGGACCGTGTCGAGGTCCGGAGTGAGAGCAGCAGAGGGGCGTGCGGGTGTCCGTGCGATCAAGCGCACCTCTATCACCTGCGGAAGTCGTGCAAGAAGACAATCGTGGCCGACGCGGTCACGCTGGTCGGCTCTCATCCGGTTCCGCTGTGCGGGCCGTGCGCGGCCGTCCAGTTGTCCCAGATGGAGAGGGGGCGCCGACCACACCAGCTAACGAAGGCCCAGCGGCAGGCGAACTTCGTCGGCAGCCTGGCCGCCCTCTTCTTCTTCGCGGGACTGGTCTGGTACTTCGGAGACGGCCAGGCTGCCCTTGCGGTGCTCTTCGGTGCGTTCGTCGGCGGTTGTGTCTGGGAGCGGAACAAGTGACGGCACGAGCGTGCGACCAGATCCCTCCCAGAGAGACAGCCCTTGCCGTAAAACTCAGCCCGGCCGTGATCCATTGAGAATCCGCCACGCCCCATGAGAGGCCGTGAGAGCCAGCCGACTGGGATCAGGAGAGCGCCTATCAGTGACAGAAACCCCTGGAAGGTGACATCTATCGCTGGAAGTCACAGCCGTCCGAGTGGCGGGGGAACACTTTTGCAAGCGTGTGCTTGCAAAAGTTAGCAAGCGGGTGCAGCATCGAGGCATGGCCTCACTCAACGTCGGCAATCTCGGCGACTATCTGCGTGAGCAGCGCCGCAGTGCGCAGCTCTCGCTGCGGCAGCTCGCCGATGCCGCCGGCGTGTCCAACCCCTACCTCAGCCAGATCGAGCGCGGGCTGCGCAAGCCCAGCGCCGAGGTGCTCCAGCAGGTCGCGAAAGCGCTGCGCATCTCCGCCGAGACCCTGTACGTACGGGCCGGGATCCTGGACGAGCGGCAGCAGGACGAGCTGGAGACGCGGGCGGTGATCCTCGCCGACCCGTCGATCAACGAGCGCCAGAAGAGCGTGCTGCTCCAGATCTACGCCTCCTTCCGCAAGGAGAACGGGTTGGACGACGAGTCCGGGGCGGCCGAGGGGGACGCGTCCGGTGCGGGCGCTCCCTTCAATGCCGACGGCAGTGCTGCCGATACAGCTTGAGAGCTCCATCACCCTCACACCGAGCCTGATGATCCGGGAGGACCACAGTCATGGCCATCACCGATGACCTGCGCAAGACCCTCACCGACCCGACCCCCCTCTACTTCGCCGCCGGCACCGCCGACCTCGCCGTCCGTCAGGCCCGCAAGGTCCCGGCGCTGCTCGAACAGCTGCGGGCCGAGGCGCCCGAGCGCATCGAGGCCGTGCGCAACACCGATCCCAAGGCCGTGCAGGAGAAGGTCGCCGAGCAGGCCCGGGAGGCGCAGGCCACCCTGCAGGCCAAGGTCACCGAGGTGATCGGCGCCTTCGACACCGACCTGAAGAAGCTCGGCGAGAACGCCCAGGACCTGGCGCTGCGCGGGGTGGGCGTGGCCGCCGAGTACGCGGTCCGGGCCCGTGAGGCGTACGAGAAGGTCGCCGAGCGCGGCGAGCGCACCGTGCGGACGTGGCGGGGCGAGACCGCCGACGAGATCGTGGAGATCGCCGTCGTCGTCGAGCCGCGCAAGGAGTCGAAGCCGGCCGCCGGGCAGGCCACCACCACGAAGACCGCCCCTGGGGCCAAGCCGGCCACCGCCAAGCCCGCCCCGGCCTCGAAGCCGGCTGCCGCGAAGCCCGCCGCCACGGCGAAGCCGGGAGCCGCCGCCAAGCCCGCCGTCGCCGCCAAGAAGGCGCCCGCCCGCAAGCCCGCCGCGAAGAAGGCCACGCCGCCCTCCGCGAAGTAGCCGTGCCGTCCGGCAGGTGTGCCGGGACGGCAGGCGGGCACATTCCGGGTGGCCCGTTCGTTGTCCCGGTACCTTGGCCGCGAGGCGCTATCCACTGACTAGGCGGTGCACATCATGTTGCTCGAAGGCTTCAACTCGTTCCTCGGGCTGCTCTACACGGCCATGCTCGTCCTCGCCGTGGTCGCGCTGGTCATGGCCCTGATGGCCCGTGAGGACGCCTACCGCGCCGCGGACAAGCAGAAGAAGTCGTTCTGGCTGGTCATTCTCGGTGTCGCGGTGGCCGTGAACCTCTGGGTGCCCTTCCTCTTCCTCCAGCTCGCCGGGCTGATCGCCAGCATCGTCTTCTTCGTCGATGTACGGCCCGCCCTCAAGGCGGTCTCCGGCGGGGGCCGCCGAAGCGGTGGCTCCAGCAGCGACGGCCCGTACGGCCCCTACAACGGCGGGCGCTGAGCCCTCGCCGGTGAGGCCGGGCGAGGGCGTGGGATGTTCACGCTCCGCCCGCCGCCCTGAGGCCTGTGCCGTGCGGTTTCCTCGTCGCGGTCGAGCAGCAGGACCGCGACGTCGTCGGTCAGCTCGCCGCCGTTCAGCTCCCGCACCTGGGTGACCGCGGCCTCCAGCAGGTCCTCGCCGGTCAGCCCCTCGGCCAGCTGTCGGTTGACCATCGCCACCATGCCGTCCTGGCCCAGCCGCTGCGTGCCGTCGCCGACGCGGCCCTCGATCAGGCCGTCCGTGTACATCATCAGGCTCCAGGAGCCGCCCAGCTCCACCTGCCGGCGCGGCCACCGCGCACGCGGCAGCAGGCCCAGGGCCGGTCCGCCGTCCTCGTACGGGAGCAGCCGCGCGCTCCGTCCCCGGCGGGTGATCAGCGGGGCGGGGTGGCCCGCCAGGCACAGGCCCGCGCGGCGGCCGTCCGGGGCGATGTCCACGGTGCAGAGCGTCGCGAAGATCTCCTCGCTCTCCCGCTCGTGCTCCAGGACCTGCTGGAGCGTGGACAGCAGTTCGTCGCCGCACAGCCCCGCCAGCGTCAACGCCCGCCAGGCTATGCGCAGTTCCACGCCGAGCGCCGCCTCGTCCGGGCCGTGGCCGCAGACGTCGCCGATCATCGCGTGGACCGTGCCGTCCGGGGTGCGGACCGTGTCGTAGAAGTCCCCGCCGAGCAGCGCGCGGCTGCGGCCCGGGCGGTAACGCGCCGCGAAGCGCAGGTCGGAGCCGTCGAGCAGCGGGGTGGGGAGCAGTCCGCGTTCCAGCCGGGCGTTCTCCTGGGCGCGCAGCCGGGACTCGGTGAGCTGGTGCTGTGCGACGTCGGCGCGTTTGCGTTCCACGGCGTAGCGGATGGCCCGGCTGAGCAGCCTGCTGTCCAGTTCGCCCCGGAACAGGTAGTCCTGCGCACCCACCCGGACCGCCTCGGCGGCCAGTTCGGCGTCGTCCTCCGCGGTGAGGGCGAGCACGGCGTGCCGGGGCGCGATGCGCAGCACGTGCTTGAGGGTGGCGAGCCCGTCCTCCTCGCCCTCCCGGTCGCCACGCGTCTCCGCGCCGGCCGCCAGGGCCAGGTCCAGCAGGATGCAGTCCACGTCGTCGGTGAGGAGCCGGCCCGCCTCGGTGAGGTTGCGGGCGGCACGGATACGGACCCGGGCACCGGCCGCGGCGGAGAGTTCCGGAGCGGTGAAGGTGCCCGCAGGGTCGTCCTCGATCACCAGGAGCGTGAGGCCGGCGCCGGAGCTGTTCTCCGCGGCGGGGGCGGAAGACGGCTGCGGTACGGGTACGGGCATCGGTTCGGGTTTCCTTCCCTCCCCCCGAGGGCACGGCGGAGCGACGATCGACGACCCGCCAGACGGGGACCATAGCGGTACGGGCGGCGGGAACGGAATGCCGACTCACGCGCGGTGTCCGGCATATGCACCGTCATAAGCCGCGTCCCACCACGGATCAGGCACGATGGGCCGTCCCGCGGCCCCGTACGACGGCATGACAAAGGTCACGCCGACGCGGAGGACGTAGTGGCCCGGCTCACGCCGGCCCGAGGGAGACCCGGGGTGCGGCGTGCCCCGGGGAGACCCGAGGTGCGGCGTGCCCCGGGGAGACCCGAGGTGCGGCGCGTCCGAGGGAGACCCGGGGCCGGGGCGAAACCCGGCCCGCCCGCCGCGCCGTCGGTGTACCGCACCCCGCCCTGCCCGGGCCCGGCCCGCCGTCGGCGTACCGCGCCCCGGCCCGCCGCGCTCCCGTCGCACCGCGCTCCGCCGTCCGCCCCAGGACTACGCGTCGGGGCGGACCACGCCGAGTATCTGCATCGAGCCCGCGCCCGCCAGGGTGACGTCGCGGCCGGGGCGCGGGGCGTGCACGATCTGGCCGTCGCCCACGTACATGCCGACGTGCGTGGCGTCCGCGTGGTAGATGATCAGGTCGCCGGGGCGCATGTCCTTGATCGCGATGTGCGGGAGCAGGCGCCACTGCTCCTGCGAGGTGCGCGGGATCGGCAGGCCCGCCGCCGCCCACGCCTGGGACGTCAGCCCGGAGCAGTCGTACGACTTGGGGCCCTCCGCGCCCCACACGTACGGCTTGCCGATCTGCGTGGTCGCGAAGGCCACCGCCTTCCTGCCGAGCGGGCTCGCCTCGCGGTTGATCTCCTTCAGCGCTCCGGAACCGAGCCAGGCGGTCTGTGCCTGCCGCGCCGCCTCCCGCTCCATCTGGAGGAGCCGGGCGCGCTCCTCCTTCTCCAGCTGCGACTCCAGCTTCTTCGCCGCCGCTATCTGCGCGTTGATCTTCTTCTTGGCCTTGGCCTGCTTGACCCGGCTCGCTTCGAGCTTGGTCCAGTTGGTGCTGGCGTCCTTGGTGTACGTCTCCAAGTCCTGCTGGGTCCTGGTCAGTTGTCCCAGAAGTCCCTTGGTGGCCTGCTGGCCCTGGCGGGCGCGGCTGATCCCGTCGAGGAAGAGCTGCGGGTCGCCGCTGAGCATGAGCCGCGCGCCCGGCGGGAGTCCGGCGTTGCGGTACTGCTCGCGCGCCTGGGCGCCCGCCCGGCTCTTGAGGTCGGCGATCTTCGCCTGTCCCTCGGCTATGGCCTGCGCCAGCTCGACGAGCTCGCCCGACTGCTTCTTGGACTTCTCCTCGGCGAGGTTGTACGTGTCCGTCGCGGCGCCCGCCTTGAGGTACAGCTCGTCGATCTCCGCGCGCACCTCTTCGAGGCTCTTCCTCCCGGGCTCCGCCGGTGCCGCGGAGGGGGCGGACGGCTCGGCCGGTCCGAGTGGTGTCGGTGCGGCGAACGCCTGGACCGGCGAGGCGAGGACTGCCAGCGCGCAGACCAGAGTGAGTGCGGCGGCGGCACAGTGGCGTCGGTACACGAGCTCCCCCTCCGAGCAGTTCCCAACTGTTCGAGCAGTTCCCAAATAGCTGATTAACCGTCAGTAACATGTGGTGTCGACGAGATCGTGCCATGCCGTACCGAAAAGCAACAGAGGCAGACACATCCCGACCTTCGGGCACCACTTCGCTATTCCGTCACTCCCCGCCGTCCCCGCCACTCCGATGCCCACTGACTCCGACGAACGGCACCCCTCCGCCGTTCCCGCCGCAGGGGTGGATTCCGGCGCGCGGAGGGCGCGCCGAGGTGGACGAGAAAGCGCCCCCTCACGACCCCCCGGGCTCCAGCGCCGCCCACTCCACCGTGACTTCCCCCTGCCGCCACCGGCGCACCCCGTCCGTCAGCGGCCAGTCGCCCGAGAGCGCCCGCACCGCCGTGATCCAGCGCTGCCGGGCCCCCAGCGACGCGTACGGTGCCGCGGCCGCCCACGCCCGGTCGAAGTCGCGCAGGAACGCGTGCACCCGCTCACCCGGCACATTGCGGTGGATCAGCGCCTTCGGGAGCCGCTCGGCGAGGTCGGAGGGCCGGTCCAGCGAGCCGAGCCGGGTCGCGAAGGTCACCGTGCGCGGCCCCTCGGGACCCAGCGCCACCCACACGTGCCGGCGCCCGATCTCGTCGCAGGTGCCCTCCACCAGCAGCCCGCCCGGCGCCAGCCGGTCGCACAGCCGCTGCCAGACGGCGGCCACCTCGCCCTCGTCGTACTGGCGCAGCACATTCGCCGCCCGGATCAGCACGGGCCGCTCCGGCGACGGGATCTCGAAACCGCCGTGCCGGAAGGTGAGGCCCTCGCGCGCGTACGGCTGCGCGGCGGCCACCCGCTCCGGGGAGATCTCGATGCCGACCACCGCCGTGCGCGGCTCGGCGGTGCGCAGGCGCTCCAGCAGTTCGACGGCGGTCCAGGGCGCGGCCCCGTAACCGAGGTCGACGGCGACGGGGGAGTCGGCGCGGCGCAGGGCGGGGCCGTGCGTGGCGGCGATCCAGCGGTCCATGCGGCGCAGCCGGTTCGGATTGGTGGTCCCGCGGGTCGCGGTGCCGATCGGGCGCATGACGCAGAGCGTAACGATCCGGGCGGAGGCGGGCACCGGGCGGGCGGGTGGTCATCGCGGCGACACGCCACGTTTATATCGTAATGATTTGGCAAAGCGGAAATGAAAGGAGGGATTCCGCTGTTCCCCACCTTCGAAGGGACCGTGCGCCCCTTCGGTGCCACGCCGTGAATCGTGCCGGCACCGGGGCCCAGCGAGGAGGACGGACGACGTGACCCAGTACGCCTCTCGGCTCGGCAGCAGCCGTGGCGCACCGCGTCGCAGGTTCCCCGCCGGACTCACCGGCTCCTTCACCGCCGGCCACCGCAGGCCGCGGCGCATCGCGATGCTCTCCGTGCACACCTCTCCGCTGCACCAGCCGGGGACGGGCGACGCCGGCGGCATGAACGTGTACATCGTGGAGCTGGCCAAGCGGCTCGCCGCGATCAACATCGAGGTCGAGATCTTCACCCGGTCCACCGCCGGCGGCCTGCCCGCCACCGTGGAGCTGGCCCCCGGCGTCCTCGTCCGGCACGTCGACGCGGGCCCGTACGAGGGCCTGGCCAAGGAGGAGCTGCCCGCCCAGCTCTGCGCCTTCACGCACGGCGTGATGCAGGCGTGGGCCGGCCAGCGCCCCGGCTACTACGACCTCGTCCATTCCCACTACTGGCTCTCCGGGCACGTCGGCTGGCTCGCCGCGCAGCGCTGGGGCGTTCCCCTCGTCCACGCCATGCACACCATGGCCAAGGTCAAGAACGCCGCGCTCGCCGAGGGCGACACCCCCGAGCCCGCCGCCCGCGTCATCGGCGAGACCCAGATCGTCGACGCGGCCGACCGGCTGATCGCGAACACCGCCGAGGAGGCCGACGAGCTCGTCCGCTTCTACGACGCCGAGCCGGAGGCCGTCGCCGTCGTCCACCCCGGCGTCAACCTCGACCGCTTCCGCCCCGCCGACGGCCGCGCCGCCGCCCGCGCCCGCCTGGGCCTGCCGCAGGACGCCCTGATCCCCCTCTTCGCGGGCCGCATACAGCCGCTGAAGGCGCCGGACGTGCTGCTGCGGGCGGTCGCCGTCCTGCTCGACCGCGACCCCGCGCTGCGCTCCCGGATCGTGGTGCCCGTCGTCGGCGGTCCCAGCGGCAGCGGCCTCGCCAAGCCGGAGGGGCTGCAGAAGCTGGCGGCCCGGCTGGGCATCGCGGACGTCGTACGGTTCCACCCGCCGGTCGGGCAGGACCAGCTCGCCGACTGGTTCCGGGCCGCGTCCGTGCTGGTCATGCCCTCGTACAGCGAGTCCTTCGGCCTGGTCGCGGTCGAGGCCCAGGCGACCGGCACGCCTGTCGTCGCGGCGGCCGTGGGCGGCCTCCCGGTGGCCGTACGCGACGGGGTCAGCGGCTTCCTGATACCCGGGCACGATCCGGCCGCGTACGCGCAGGCGCTGGAGCGGTTCGCGGAGGCGCCGGAACTCGTCGCCCGGATGGGCGGGGCGGCGGCGGAGCACGCCCGGCGGTTCGGCTGGGACACGGCGGCCGCGGCCACCGCCGAGGTCTACACGGCGGCGATCCAGGAACACCGCAGGCGGACCCGCGCCCGCCACGCGTGAGGAACCCTGCGCGGTACGGCACCCGCCCCCGCCCGCGCGCCCTTACCACCTGACGTACGCTCGAAACATGGCTGACGCACCCGAGGAACCGGCGAAGAACGAGGTCACGCAGGCCGCGCAGGCCGCGCAGGCCGCACCCGCCACGCAGGTCACTCCGGCCCCGGAGGCCACCCGGGCCGCCCAGGTCCTCGAAGCGTCCTTCGCGGACGCCGGGCTCGACTGGGAGAGCCCCGCGCCGGGCAGTTACGTCGTTCAGCTCCCCGGCACCCGCAAGCTCGCCACCACCTGTTCACTGATCGTGGGCGCCCACAGCCTCTCCCTCAACGCCTTCGTCATCCGGCACCCCGACGAGAACGACGCCGCCGTGCACCGCTGGCTGCTGGAGCGCAATCTGCGCCTGTTCGGCGTGAGTTACGCGATCGACCCGCTCGGGGACGTCTACCTCACCGGCAAGCTGCCGCTCTCCGTCGTGACGCCCGACGAGGTGGACCGGCTGCTCGGCTCCGTGCTGGAGGCGGCCGACGGCGCCTTCAACTCCCTGCTGGAGATCGGTTTCGCGACCGCGATCCGCAAGGAGTACGCCTGGCGGGTCTCGCGCGGCGAGTCCACCCGCAACCTGGACGCCTTCGCGCACCTCACTCAGCGCCCGGAGAGCTGATCCCGCGTCACTCCCGCACCCGCGGCGCGGACTCGACCTCTTCCAGAGCGGCCTCCAGCCGGGGCGCGACCTCGTTCCAGGTCCACTCCAGCCGCTCCCCGCACACGCCGCGCGGCACGGTCTCCACCAGCATGATCAGATACAGATACGCCCGGTAGAGCGCGAGCCGCAGCCGCAGCGAACCGTCGAACTCCACCGGCCCGCCCGGCGCCGCGCCCCCGTAACCGGCCAGGAAGTCCTTGTCGTCCGCGATGTCCCCGAACAGGGCGAGCGACACGAAGTCGGCGGCCGGGTCGCCCCAGAACATCCGCTCCCCGTCGATGATCCCGCCCACCCGGCGGGCCCCCGGCTCGCCTGTGACCAGGATGTTCCCCTGCCACAGGTCGAAGTGGACCAGCGCGGGCCGCGTGACGTCGTCCAGGACGTACGAGGCGGCGCCGAGCAGAGCGCCGATGTCCGCCGGTGTACGGGGCAACCGCGCCGCGTACCTCCTCGCGTCGGCCAGTACCGCGTCCGTCATCGTCGTGAACGCCTCCCGCCAGGTGGGAGCGAGGGGGCCGAGCGCCCCCGACGGATAGCCGAAGCCGCCCGGGGCGGGCACGCCGTGCAGCCGGCCGGTGATCCGTCCGAGAGCGTTGCGCAGCCGCGCCTCCTCCCCGTCGGCCATGGCGCCGGTCAGCTCGTGCCAGGGCTGCCCGGGGCGCGCGGACATGACCACGTACGGGCCCGGGGGAGCGGCCGGATCGAGCTCGGCGCGCACCACGAGGGGCACGGCGGTCTCGGCGGCGAACGGGGCGGCGGCGTGGTAGAACGTCACCTCGTTGACCAGTAGGCCGTGTTCGTACGCGAGGCGGTCGCGGGTGGCCGGCGGCGGTACCTTCACCACCCAGTCCCGCCCGTCCGTCAGCCGGACGCGGCTGACGGCGTTGTACGTGCCCCCGGTGAGGGGTTCGCACGAGGCGATCAGGGAAGACGCGATGCCCGGCGAACCGAGGACATCGGAGAGAACGGAATCGATCGGCACGGCGAACTCCCCCTGAACGGTGGGCGCGAAGTGATCACGACGGCGTCACGATCACCTGCGATGCCCACGGTAAAGGATTGCCAAACCACAGCGGGCTCATAGAGTTGGTTCACCCCCACGCACCCCCATTTCCGGCCGCGCCGAACCCGGCGGGGCCGCACGCGTGCGGGCGAAACACTTTGAGACAAGGACGGGCCATGCGACCCACTGCCATACGCCGTACCGCCGTTGCCGCCACCGTGATGTCCCTCGCCCTGTTCACCGCCGCCTGCGGTTCGGACAGCGAGGACAAGGACAGCGGCAAGGCGGCCGGCTCGTCGGCCCAGCCTTCGGAGAAGGGCGCCGACAAGGGCGCGGACCAGTCCTCCGCCAAGGCCCTGTCCGCCGCCGAGCTGGAGAAGGTCTCGCTGGCGCAGGGCGACGTGGCCGGCCACAAGATCAGCAAGGCCGGTCCGGCCGACGCGATCGACGCCAAGGACGTGACCGTGGACAAGGCCGCCTGCGACGTCTTCGCCGACCTGCTGATGGGTGCCAAGGCCGGTTCGCCCGCCGCGTCCACGCAGCGCAAGGTGGTCAGCGAGCCGAAGAAGGGCGCGGACAAGGACACCGCCGACCCCGAGAAGGCGTTCAAGGCCGCCTTCGACATCACGACCACGCTGACCACGCTCGCCTCGTACGACGGCAAGGGCGCCGAGGAGACGCTGGCCTCGCTGCGCACCGCCGCGACCGACTGCGCGGGCGGCTTCACGCTCACCGCCGCCGGCTCGAAGCAGAAGGTCGCCACGATCACGGAGGAGCAGGTCGAGGGCGGCGAGGAGGCCGCGGCCTGGAAGGTGGCGGTGGAGGCGGACGGCGAGAAGATGACCCTCAAGCTCATCGCGCTGCGCCAGGGCACCACGGTCGCCTCGCTCAGCGCGATGAACCTCGCGGCCATGGACGACGGCGGCGACTTCGGCCTGCCGACCGCGGTGGTCGACGCCCAGGCGAAGAAGCTCGCCTGACCGCTGGTCAGGGGAGCGGGACGAGCCGTACGACGGTGACGGTCAGGACCGACCCGGAGACGTAGTAGAGCACGATCGCCCCGGCGACCGTCGCCTCACGGCGATCGTGTTCCCCCTTGACGGCGGTCGAACCGTGCCCGTACGGCTCGACCCCCAGGGTCCCCGCCATCTCGTCCCGGAAGGTGTCACCGTCCCGCATCTTGGCCAGGGTGTCGTCGGCGGGCGGTGCGTAGGAGATCCGGAAGCTCAAGCGATGCTCCGCCTCTCGGCCTCGTCCCGCGCCAGCCGGTCCAGGATCCGCTCGGCCTCCGGATCGGGCACGGCCTCCAGCATCCAGTGCCGCATCACGGCCTGGATCTCATGCACCCCGGCCTCATTGATCGCCCGGTCGAACTCCGCCCGCCGCCCTTCCGGCAACGCGTCACGGATCGCCGGAATGCTGTTGGGCACCTCGACCTCGGCACCCCCGACAAAGGTCTTCAAAGGCTCACCCATGACCGCCCTCCCGCTCTTCCCCGCATGGGGCACAGGGTACGGGCCGGGGTGACGCGCGTCACTTCCGCCCGCCGGGCCCGGGGCACGAAGAGGCCCCCGCCCGGTGGTGCGGGGCGGGGGCCTTCTCGGGGGCAGGGGCTACTTCTTGCCCTGGTTCTTCACGGCCTCGATGGCCGCCTGCGCGGCGTCCGCGTCGAGGTACGTGCCGCCCGGGTTCAGGGGGCGGAAGTCCGCGTCGAGTTCGTAGGTGAGCGGGATGCCCGTCGGGATGTTCAGGCCCGCGATGTCGGCGTCGGAGATGCCGTCGAGGTGCTTGACCAGGGCGCGGAGGCTGTTGCCGTGGGCGGCGACCAGGACCGTGCGGCCGGTCAGGAGGTCCGGGACGATGCCGTCGTACCAGTACGGCAGCATGCGGACGACGACGTCCTTCAGGCACTCCGTGCGCGGACGCAGCTCCGGCGGGATCGTCGCGTAGCGCGCGTCGTCGCTCTGGGAGAACTCGGTGCCGTCCTCGAGGGCGGGCGGCGGGGTGTCGTACGAGCGGCGCCAGAGCATGAACTGCTCCTCGCCGAACTCGGCGAGCGTCTGGGCCTTGTCCTTGCCCTGGAGGGCGCCGTAGTGGCGCTCGTTCAGGCGCCAGGAGCGGTGGACGGGGATCCAGTGGCGGTCCGCGGCCTCCAGCGCGAGCTGGGCGGTGCGGATGGCGCGCTTCTGGAGGGAGGTGTGCAGCACGTCGGGGAGCAGGCCGGCGTCCTTCAGCAGCTCACCGCCGCGGACCGCCTCCTTCTCGCCCTTCTCGGTGAGGTTGACGTCCACCCAACCGGTGAACAGGTTCTTCGCGTTCCATTCGCTCTCGCCGTGGCGGAGGAGGATCAGCTTGTACGGTGCGTCGGCCATGAGTCCGAGCGTAATCGAACCCGTCCGAGCCGCGCGCGCCCGGTCACAGAGCGGACGGGGGAGCGGGGTGCCCTCCGTCGTTTGACGGGGCGTGTCAATTGAGTGGCAGGGGCGCCTAGCGGATTCGTAATGTTCGGAGCGTCGGTGGGCCACTTACCTCCCCGACGTCATCCGTCGTACGTCCCTGGGGGGAACCCGTATGTCTGCCACCGGTCTCACACGGGCCGCCCGGGCCACCCGGGAAACGGTCTCCGGTCTCCCCAGGGAGTTCTGGTGGCTGTGGACCAGCACCCTGGTCAACCGTCTCGGGGCGTTCGTCGCCACCTTCATGGCCCTCTACCTGACCCTGGAACGCGGCTACTCCGCCTCGTACGCCGGTCTGGTCGCCGCCCTGCACGGGCTCGGCGGGGTCGTGTCCTCGCTCGGGGCCGGGGTGATGACGGACCGCTTCGGACGGCGGCCCACCATGCTCGCCGCCCAGCTCTCCACCGCCGTGTCCGTCGCCGTCCTCGGGTTCATGACGCATCCGGCGGCCATCGCCGGGGTCGCCTTCCTCGTCGGCATGGCGAGCAACGCCTCGCGCCCGGCGGTCCAGGCGATGATCGCCGACATCGTCCCCGCCGAGGACCGGGTGCGGGCCTTCTCGCTCAACTACTGGGCCATCAACCTCGGCTTCGCGGTCTCCTCGGCCGGTGCCGGGTTCGTCGCCGAGTACAGCTACCTCGCGGGCTTCGTCGGCGAGGCCGCGATGACCCTCGTCTGCGCGATCGTCGTCTTCCTGAAGGTGCCGGAGTCCCGGCCCGAGGAGCTCGGCGCGTCCGTGAGCGGCGGGGTGCCGTCCGACGACGGCGTACGGCTCTCCACCGTGCTGCGCGACGGGCGGTTCATGGGCGTCGTCGGCCTGTCGTTCGTGATCGCGCTGATCTTCCAGCAGGGGTATGTGGGCCTGCCGGTGGCCATGGGCGCCGACGGGCTCAGCAGCTCCGACTTCGGTACGGCGATCGCGGTCAACGGCGTCCTCATCGTCGCGCTCCAGATCCCCGTCACCCGGTTCATCCAGAGCCGCGAACCGCGCCGGCTGCTCGTCGTCTCCTCACTGCTCGCGGGGTACGGATTCGGGCTGACCGCCTTCGCGGGCTCCGTCGGCGTGTACGCGCTGACCATCTGCGTGTGGACCGTCGCCGAGATCATCAACGCGCCCGTCCAGAACGGCCTGGTCGTCCAGCTGTCCCCCGCGCACGGCCGGGGCCGCTACCAGGGCATGTACACCCTGTCCTGGTCGGCCGCCGCGCTCATCGCCCCCCTGATGTCCGGCGTGGTCATCGACCACTTCGGTGCCGGCTGGCTCTGGGCGACCTGCGCCCTCCTGGGCACCGTGGCCGCCGGCGGGTACTGGCTGCTCATGCGCGGCCTGCAGGGCGCGACGGGCCCGGCGACGGAGGCCACCGCCGCGACCGGGACCACCCTCGCGGCCGGCACCCTCGAAGCGACCAAGACCCTGGAAGCGACCGGGACCGCCCCTGCGGCGCGGGACACCGGGGCACGGGTCACGAAGGCGGAGGCGCCGCCCTCGTAACCCGTACGGCCCGGCGGCCGGCCCGGCGTCAGCCCGAGCAGCCGCCGCACTGGCACGGCGCCCCGGACTGGCAGCCGCACCCGCAGCCCGAGCCGCAGCCGCAGGCGCCCAGAACGGTCAGGCGGACCACCTCGACGGGGGCCTCCTGCTCGGGGTCGGTCATGGGGGAATCGGCCATGGTTCCTCCTCAAGGCGTACGTCAGGACCGCACGCCCGCACGGGGCCCGCGACCGGGGCGTACGGACACGTCGTGCCGCCCCACCCCATTGCATGCCCACCCGGACGGGCGCATCAACGGCGCACACGCGCAGGAACGCATGTACGAGCCGTGCGCGCGGGCGTGCGCCTCGCCCCTTGCGCCCCCGGCCGCCCGCACCTCTACCGCTAGGAAGCTTCCGTCGGCTGCTGGATCTCGTCCGCGTGCTCGCCCGTCACCAGGTAGACCACCCGCTTGGCCACCGACACCGCGTGGTCGGCGAACCGCTCGTAATAACGGCCGAGCAGCGTCACGTCGACAGCCGTCTCGATGCCGTGCTTCCAGCGGTCGTCCATCAGGTGCTGGAACAGCGCGCGGTGCAGCAGGTCCATCTCGTCGTCGTCCTGCTCCAACTGGAGCGCCAGGTCGACGTCCTTGGTGACGATCACCTCGGCCGCCTTCGCCATCAGGCGCTGCGCGAGCTGGCCCATCTCCAGGATCGTCGCGTGCAGGTCGTGCGGGACGGCGGACTGCGGGAACCGCAGCCGGGTCAGCTTGGCGACGTGCTGCGCCAGGTCGCCCGAGCGCTCCAGGTCCGCGCTCATCCGCAGCGACGTCACCACGATCCGCAGATCGGTCGCCACCGGCTGCTGCCGCGCCAGCAGGGCGATGGCACGCGCCTCCAACTCGTGCTGGAGGTCGTCCACCTTCTGGTCGGCGGCGATCACCGACTCCGCGAGCTTGAGATCGGCGTCGAGCATCGACGTCGTCGCCCGGCCTATCGCCGATCCGACGAGCCGGGCCATCTCGACCAGGCCCTCGCCGATCGAGTCGAGTTCCTCGTGGTACGCGTCACGCATGGGATGTCCCTCTCCAGTCCTTGACCGAGGCCGGGGCCCGCCGATGACCGGCTCCGAACCCCACGACGCCACCGTGACGGGCGTACGCGTCGGATTCCGACCGGCCAAGTGAACCAGCCCTTGCCCCTCGGTGAACTCTGGGCGACGAGTCGCCGAGGAGGCCGTCGGACGGCTGGGAGAGTGTCCGCCCGGCCGCATAACCTGGGGGCATGGACGTGAACGCGGCGGTCGCCGCAGCTGCCGCGATCGCCGGTGTCGGTACCGGTGTGATCGCCATGCTGGCGTTCCGCTGGAGCGAGCGCGACCAGAAGAAGCCGACGCGCACGTCCCTGCGGCCCGACAGCAACGCCCCGCTGCCCCCCGGCGTCGACACGGTCCTGTCCGTGCTCAGCTCATCGGCGGTCGTGCTCGACGAGAGCGACAGCGTCGTCAAGGCCAGCTCCGCCGCGTACGCGCTGGGGCTCGTCCGCGGCGGCCGCCTCGCCGTCGAGCCGATGCTCCACATGGCGCGGGACACCCGCCGGGACGGCGAGATACGCCAGGTCGAACTGGACCTCCCGCGCCGCGGCACGGGCCGGGGCGAGGCCCTGGCCGTCTCCGCCCGGGTCGCCCCGCTCGGTTCCCGCCTGGTGCTGCTGCTCGTCGAGGACCTCACCGAGGCCCGCCGCATCGAAGCGGTCCGGCGCGACTTCGTCGCCAACGTCAGCCACGAGCTCAAGACCCCGACCGGCGCCCTGTCGCTGCTCTCGGAGGCCGTGCTCGACGCCTCCGACGACCAGGAGGCGGTGGAGCACTTCGCCCGCCGCATGCAGATCGAGGCGACCCGGCTCACCAACCTCGTCCAGGAGCTGATCGACCTCTCCCGGGTGCAGAACGACGACCCGCTGGAGGACGCCGAGCCCGTCCGCGTCGACGAACTGGTCGCCGAGGCCATCGACCGCTGCCGCCAGCAGGCCGGCTCCAAGCAGATCACCATGGCCGCCGGCGGCACCGCCGACCTGCGGATATGGGGAAACCGCGGCCAGCTCGCCGCCGCCCTCGGCAACCTCGTCGAGAACGCCGTCAACTACAGCCCCGCCCGCACCCGCGTCGGCATCGCCGCCCGCCGCGTGGTCGTGCCCGGCGGGGACGAGATCGAGATCGCCGTGACCGACCAGGGCATCGGTATCTCCGAGAAGGACCGGGAACGGGTCTTCGAACGCTTCTACCGCGTCGACCCGGCCCGCTCGCGTGCCACCGGTGGCACGGGTCTCGGCCTCGCCATCGTCAAACACGTGGCCGCCTCGCACGGCGGGGAGGTCACCGTGTGGAGCTCGGAGGGACAGGGCTCCACCTTCACCCTGCGGCTGCCCGAAGCGGGCTCCGCGCACGGCCGGGACCGCGCATCGGGCGGACCGGTCATCGTCAACGGCGACGAGGCGTCCCACCCGGACGGCTCCCCCGACTCCTTCGAACCATTCCCTGCCCCGGAGGCCCTTCCGTGACCCGAGTGCTTGTCGTCGAGGATGAGGAATCCTTCAGCGACGTCCTGTCCTACATGCTCCGCAAGGAAGGCTTCGAGGTCGCCATCGCGGCCACCGGCCCCGACGGCCTGGACGAGTTCGAGCGCAACGGCGCCGACCTCGTGCTGCTCGACCTGATGCTGCCCGGACTCCCCGGCACCGAGGTCTGCCGCCAGTTGCGCAGCCGGTCCAACGTGCCGGTGATCATGGTCACCGCCAAGGACAGCGAGATCGACAAGGTCGTCGGCCTGGAGATAGGGGCCGACGACTACGTCACCAAGCCCTTCTCCTCCCGCGAGCTCGTCGCCCGCATCCGTGCCGTACTGCGCCGCCGCGGCGAGCCCGAGGAGGTCGCCCCCGCCGCCCTGGAGGCCGGCCCGGTCCGCATGGACGTGGACCGGCACGTCGTCACGGTCTCCGGCGGCAAGGTCGACCTGCCGCTCAAGGAGTTCGACCTGCTGGAGATGCTGCTGCGCAACGCGGGCCGGGTGCTGACCCGGATGCAGCTCATCGACCGGGTCTGGGGCGCGGACTACGTGGGCGACACCAAGACCCTCGACGTCCACGTGAAGCGCCTGCGCGCCAAGATCGAGCCGGACCCGGGCGCGCCCCGCTTCCTGGTGACGGTGCGCGGGCTGGGGTACAAGTTCGAGCCGTAAGCCGGCCCGGTACGCATGACATGGCCGAGGCGCCTCCCCCGCGGGGAAGGCGCCTCGGCCATGTGCTGTACGGGGACGGCTCAGCCGGCCTGGCCGGTCTCGCTCGCCGACGCCTCGCCGGACGGGCTCTCGGACGCGTCCGGCGACGCGGCCCCGGAGGCGGAACCGGACGGCGAGGCCTCCGGCGTCTTCGGCGGCTCGGGCAGCGAGCTGGGACCGAAGCCCTCGAAGTAGTGCTTCGCCGGGACGACGGAGGCGCCCAGCGAGACGTCGCCGGTCCGGCTGAACTTGAAGACGAGGGGCTGCACGTTGCCGTTCTTCGCGGCCTCGGCGCCGTTCTCGATCACGGCGGAGGCGTTGCCCTTGCCGCCGATGACGACCTTGCCGCCGGCCGGGACGACGAGCGGGCCCGAGCCCTTGGCGGGGTTCAGCTGCACGGAGCCGCTGCTGCCCGTCAGGGTGATGGAGTCCAGGGTCTCCGGCTTGGAGCCGTTGTTGAACACCGTGGCGGAAACGACCGCCGGGCCCTTGGCGTCGCGCTCGGGCTGGGTGATGACGTTGACGTTCTGAACCTTGATCGTGCCCGCCGAGGCGGCGGCGTTGTCAGGCCTTACTCCGAGCGTCTGCGCGTCATTGCCCGCCCCACATGCGGTGAGCGCGGTGATCGAGAACGCGATGGCAGTGGCGGCGAGGGCGCCGTGTCGAAGGCTGCGGCTCACGGCGGCGGCAACTCCTTGAACGTGCGGAAGGTACGGACGGGTCGAGCGCGGGCTGTGAAGCCGCCCCAAGGGTCTGTCAGCCGTCAGGTTACCGAGCCCTCCTCGCCGTCCCGCACCCGACCCGCCCCTGAGCGGCCGGTGATCCCGGGCCCGGTCGCGTACGCGCATTCGCCGTCCCTTCACATAACGCGCTTGATCAAATTCCGGCCAGGCGTTCACCTCGGGCTTCGCGGCCGTTCACGGACGGTGGCGCATTCATTGCGCATAATCCACGCCGAGGCCGTAGGTTGATCAATTTCATTGACCACCGGCACTTACGTCCGAACGAGTGATCCATCACCGAACGGACGAAGGAAAGTTCAGCAACCGGAACCCGGCAAAACGGGACTTTCGGCCCCTTCGGAGTGGAGCGTGGTGGGTGTAACGTCCGCGTTTCTCCGTCCCCGTACAGCCGCTCCGACCTGCGAATACCGTCTCCGGCGGGCCGTCCGCAGCACGTCCCTGTTGCAGTTGTCAAGCCCCGAGATATGCCCTGACCTGCGAAAACGCCATTCAGGAGTAGCGATTCTCGTGTTACGCTTGATAGCCACGGAAGGGGTACCTGTCACATGACGTTCAAGGTTGGCGACACCGTGGTCTATCCCCATCACGGGGCCGCGCTGATCGAGGCTATCGAAACTCGCCAGATCAAAGGCGTGGACAAGACCTACTTGGTGCTCAAGGTCGCTCAGGGCGACTTGACGGTGCGTGTGCCGGCGGACAATGCGGAGTTCGTGGGTGTGCGCGACGTAGTTGGGCAGGAAGGGCTGGACCGGGTCTTCGAGGTGCTGCGCGCACCGTATGCCGAGGAGCCGACGAACTGGTCCCGGCGCTACAAGGCAAATCTCGAGAAGCTCGCCTCCGGCGATGTCATCAAGGTCGCCGAAGTGGTGCGTGACCTGTGGCGCCGCGAGCGCGAGCGCGGACTCTCCGCAGGTGAGAAGCGCATGCTCGCCAAGGCCCGCCAGATCCTGGTGAGCGAGCTCGCCCTCGCCGAGAACACCAACGAGGACAAGGCCGAGGCGCTCCTCGACGAGGTCCTCGCATCCTGAACCGGACGGTATCGGTCGTCATGACGACCGGATCGCACCGGCCGTAGAAAATGTGCCGCGGTGCCCGCTGACCAGTCGTATCCACGCTGTGTCGTCGGGCGCTGCGGCATGTCCGGACCGCTGTCCACCGGCGGATTCCAGCCATATGCCGCCTCGGCTGGACCACTGGATGCCCGCACCACCGCTGCGGCCCTCAACGGCGAGATCCGGCCGGATATCCGGCGTCTGCCGGGGATCCCCGGTACACGTCCCTTGGTACGTTGCTCGCGATCTTGCTGAATCCGGCGTGTGAGGCCGATCCCGAGCGGCCGCGGCGTGCACCTGACCGCCCGGGGTCACGGAAAGGGTCCCGGTCGAGTCATGGCACGGTGCCCGGCTCGCTTGTGGCCATACCCACGTCGGCCGTGGACACAAACATGCCGAAGCCTCGGAGTGCAACCGATGTCTGAACAACCGCGTCCCTACCGCACGGCCGTCGTGATCCCCGCGGCCGGCCGCGGCGTACGGCTCGGCCCCGGCGCCCCCAAAGCGCTCCGCGCGCTCGGCGGGACGCCCATGCTCATCCACGCCGTACGGGCCATGGCCGCCTCCCGGCACGTGTCCCTGGTCGTCGTCGTCGCACCGCCGGACGGCGCCGCGGAGGTACGCAACCTCCTCGACGAGCACGCCCTGCCCGAACGCACCGACTTCCTCGTCGTACCCGGCGCCGACACCCGCCAGGAATCCGTGAAACGGGGCCTCGACGCCCTCCCCGACACCATCTCCGCCGTCCTCGTCCACGACGCGGCCCGCCCCCTCGTCCCCGTCGACACCGTGGACGCGGTGGTCGAGGCCGTACGCGACGGCGCCCCCGCCGTCGTTCCCGCCCTGCCCCTCGCCGACACGGTCAAGGAGGTGGAGCCCGGGGCCCCCGGAGCGCCCGAACCGGTGCTCTCCACCCCGGCCCGCGCCCGGCTCAGGGCCGTACAGACCCCGCAGGGCTTCGACCGCGCCACCCTCGTCCGCGCCCACGAGCAGGTCGTCGTCAGCGGCGAGGGCGCGACCGACGACGCCGGCATGGTCGAACAGCTCGGCGCGCCCGTCGTCGTCGTCCCCGGACACGAAGAGGCGTTCAAAGTGACCCGGCCGCTGGACCTCGTCCTGGCCGAGGCGGTACTCGCACGCAGGAGGGCCAACGATGGCTTCTGAGACCCCCGGGCCCGACCGGGCCCCCGCCCCCGTGATCCCGCTCGTCGGCATCGGCACCGACATCCACGCCTTCGAAGAGGGCCGCGAACTGTGGTGCGCCGGCCTGCGCTGGGACGGCGAGGGCCCCGGCCTCGCCGGCCACTCCGACGCCGACGTCGTCGCCCACGCCGCGTGCAACGCCCTCTTCTCCGCCGCCGGCCTCGGCGACCTCGGACAGCACTTCGGCACCGGCCGCCCCGAATGGTCCGGCGCCGCCGGCGTCACCCTCCTCACCGAGGCCGCCCGCATCGTCCGCGCGGCGGGCTTCGAGATCGGCAACGTGGCCGTCCAGGTCGTCGGCGTACGCCCGAAGATCGGCAAGCGGCGCGAGGAGGCGCAGCGGGTCCTCTCCGATGCCGTCGGCGCCCCCGTCTCGCTGTCCGCCGCCACCTCCGACGGCCTCGGTTTCACCGGCCGCGGCGAAGGCGTCGCCGGCCTCGCGACCGCCCTCGTCTACCGCACCGGCTGACCCGTCCCGCACACACGGCCGACCGGCCCGCACCGGCCCCCGTAACAACTGGGCCCGCAATGTCCACAGGGGCGCGGGGCACTGGTGCGGGCCCACTACCCTTGAGGGGTGACTATTCGCCTGTACGACACCAGCGCCCGGCAGATCCGTGACTTCGTCCCGCTCGCAGCGGGCTGTGTCTCGATCTACCTCTGTGGCGCGACCGTCCAGGCCGCCCCGCACATCGGGCACATCAGGTCCGGGCTGAACTTCGACATCATGCGCCGCTGGTTCACCTACCGCGGCTACGACGTGACGTTCGTCCGGAATGTCACCGACATCGACGACAAGATCATCGCGAAGTCCGCCGAACAGGGCCGCCCCTGGTGGGCCATCGGCTACGAGAACGAGCGCGCGTTCAACGCCGGCTACGACGCGCTCGGCTGCCTCCCGCCCACCTACGAACCCCGCGCCACCGGGCACGTCCCCGAGATGGTCGAGATGATGCGCGGCCTCATCGAGCGCGGCCACGCCTACGCCGCCGACGGCAACGTCTACTTCGACGTCCGCTCGTTCCCCGGCTACCTGGAGCTCTCCAACCAGGAGCTCGACGACCTGCGCCAGCCCTCCGGCGACGGCGAGACCGGCAAGCGCGACCAGCGCGACTTCGCCATGTGGAAGGCGTCCAGGCCCGGCGAGCCCAGCTGGGAGACCCCCTGGGGCCGCGGCCGCCCCGGCTGGCACCTCGAATGCTCCGCCATGGCCCACAAGTACCTCGGCACCGCCTTCGACATCCACGGCGGCGGCATCGACCTGGTCTTCCCGCACCACGAGAACGAGATCGCCCAGGCCAAGGCCTTCGGCGACGACTTCGCGAAGTACTGGGTGCACAACGGCTGGGTCACCATGTCCGGCGAGAAGATGTCGAAGTCCCTCGGCAACTCCGTCCTCGTCAGCGAGATGGTCAAGGCCTGGCGCCCCATCGTCCTGCGCTACTACCTCGGCACCCCGCACTACCGGTCCATGATCGAGTACAGCGAGGAGGCCCTGCGCGAGGCCGAGTCCGCGTTCGCCCGCATCGAGGGCTTCATCCAGCGCGTCACCGAGAAGGCCGGCGAGACCGTCGAACCGGCCGTCGAGGTGCCGCCCGCGTTCGCCGAGGCGATGGACGACGACATGGGCGTCCCCCAGGCCCTCGCGATCGTCCACACCACCGTCCGCCAGGGCAACTCCGCCCTCGCCGCGGACGACAAGGAAGCCGCCGTCGCACGCCTCGCCGAGGTCCGCGCCATGCTCGGCGTCCTCGGCCTCGACCCGCTCGACGACCACTGGGCCGGTGAGAGCGACCGCGGCGACGACCTCCACGGCGTCGTCGACACCCTCGTCCGCCTCGTCCTCGACCAGCGCCAGTCCGCCCGCGCCCGCAAGGACTGGGCCGCCGCCGACGCCATCCGCGACCAGCTCAACCAGTCCGGACTCGTCATCGAGGACAGCCCGTCCGGGCCCCGGTGGACACTCGGCCCCCGCCAGTAGCCCACCACATGCCGCCCGGTCCGCCGGGCGGCACACTTCACTTATACGTACGCACGACCGAAGCAACGAAACAGGTAGGTCATGGCCGGGAACAGCCAGCGCAGGAACCGCCGCACGTCCAACAAGAAGGGCGCCACGGTCGGCAGCGGTGGCCAGCGACGCCGGGGCCTCGAAGGCAAGGGCCCCACCCCGCCCGCCGAGCAGCGCAAGAAGCACAAGAAGAACCGCATCGCGACCGCCAAGGCCAAGCAGGCCGCCAACCGCCGCCCCGCCCCCCGGCGCGGCGGCGTCAAGGGCACCTCGGAGATGGTCGTCGGCCGCAACCCGGTGTACGAGGCCCTGCGCGACGGCGTCCCCGCCACCACGCTCTACGTCCAGCAGTACATCGACAACGACGAGCGCGTCCGCGAGGCCCTCCAGCTCGCCGGCGAACGCGGCAACATCAACCTGATGGAAGCCCCGCGCCCCGAGCTCGACCGCATGACCGGCGGACTCAACCACCAGGGCCTCGTCCTCCAGGTCCCGCCCTACGAGTACGCCGACCCGCAGGACCTCCTCGAAGCCGCCTACGACAACGGTGAGGACCCGCTCGTCGTCGCCCTCGACGGTGTCACCGACCCGCGCAACCTCGGCGCCATCGTCCGCTCCGTCTCCGCCTTCGGCGGCCACGGCGTCGTCGTCCCCGAGCGCCGCGCCGCCGGCATGACCGCCGGAGCCTGGAAGTCCTCCGCCGGCACCGCCGCCCGCACCCCCGTCTCCAAGGTCACCAACCTGACCCGCGCCCTCGAAGCCTTCAAGAAGGAGGGCATCGCGGTCGTCGGCCTCGCCGCCGACGGCGAACACACCGTCGAGGACCTCGAAGCCCTCGGCGGCCCCGTCGTCATCGTCATCGGCAGCGAGGGCAAGGGCCTCGGCCGCCTCGTGGGCGAGACCTGCGACTACCGCGTCCGCATCAACATGCCGGGCGGCGCCGAATCCCTCAACGCCGGTGTCGCGGCCGGCATCGTCATGTACGAAGTCGCCCGCCGCCGCGCCTGATCCACCCGCCCGGCCGGGCCCCGCGGGGGCGCGCACGCACGTGCACGCGCCCCCGCGCACCCCGCCACCACCTGTTGACGGGTCTCGGACACTTCGGCACCGTCAAGGCAGTGTCCTAATCACACATCACTCGGTTAGATGAGTGTGGACACCAGAACGCCTCGGTTCGACGAACTACCCGCCCTGAGCATGACCAAGGTGGACTGCGACCCTGCGCAGGTCATCGTCAACCACGCCAGCTTCCGGGTACAGCTCGCCCCCGGCCAGCGCGCACGGCTGCGCGGTGCGCCCCCCGCCGGCGTGCCCAGGATCCCCGCCATGAGCGCCGCCGGAGCCGGACGCGGCAGGCGTGCCCCCGTCGTCTGGAGCGGCAGGTCCGCCCCCGGCGACCCCGGCGCCACCGGACTCCTCCAGGCCGTACGCAACTCCACCGCCGGCCGCCCCGAAACCGCGTACGACCCCTACGAGCCGTACGCGTCCTACGAGTTCGACGGCGGCCGCGGCGGTTTTGGCACCCAGGTCGTCCCGCGCCTCGACGAGCTCTCCCTCGAAGAGACCCAGCCCAACCCCGTCATCGGCGCACCCCGCTCCGGCGGCCCCCTGCTGCCCCCGATGCGCCGGGCCGTCGGCGCCTACGACCCCGTCGACCCCGGCCCGTACGACCCCGACCGCTACGACGACGGGGAACCGTACGACGACCTCACCGACGAGGACACCGCCGCCCGCGGGCACCGCCGGGACGGCAACGACGACGTACGCCACGCGTACTACCCCGGCCGCCGCATGAACCTCGGCGTCGTCCTCCTCCCCATGCGGGTCTTCCTCGGCTTCATCTCCATCTACGCCGGAATGGGCAAGCTCTGCGACCCCGTCTACTTCGACGGCGGCGAACGCGGCTCCATGGTGAAGTGGCTCAACTCGCTCCACCCCTGGGCCCTCGCCGAACCGCTGCGCGACTTCGCCCTCTCCCACCCCGTCGGCGCCGGTCTCTCGATCGCCTTCCTCCAGGTCGTCGTCGGTGTCCTCACCGTCCTGGGGCTCTGGCAGCGCGTCGCCGCCACCGTCGGCGCCCTCCTGTCCGCCGCCCTCCTCGTCACCGTCAGCTGGCGCAGCGTCGCCGCCTACGACGCACCCGACATCATCTACCTCGCCGCCTGGAGCCCCCTGATCATCGCGGGCGCCCCCGTCTACTCCGTCGACGGACGCCTCGCCGGAGAAGCCTGGCGCAAGCTCGGCCCCCGCTCCGAGATCCGGGAGCTGCGCCGCCGCGTCCTGCGCCGCGGCACCGTCGTCGCCAGCGTCGTCGTCGGCCTCACCCTCCTCATCGGCTCCATCCTCGGCGGCGCCGTCCGCTCCACCGAGGTCGTCACCGTCCCCGGCCCCCACGGCGTCCCCACCAACCAGCTCCCCGGCTCCCCGCTCCCCGACAAGTCCCGCAGCGGCAAGGCATCCAAGACCCCCGCCGGCGACCGCCCCACCCCCTCCCGCACCCCCGCCCCCCGCACCCCGTCCGCCAACGCCTCCACCCCCTCGTCGGACAGCGTCCGCGAGACCGGCCAAGCGACGGGCACCAGCGCCGGACAGCCCACCCGAACCCAGGGCACCGACCGGCAGACCCCGCAGCAGACCACCCCCCAGCAGCCCCCCGCCACCAGCTCGGGCCCCAGCTCCTCCGGCACCACCGGCACCGGCGGCGGCTCCACCACCGGCGGCACCGACCCCGCCCCCGACCCCGGATCCACCTCCGGCGGCACCGGCGACAGCGGAACCGGCCGCAACCCCATCGGCGGCCTCTTCGGCTGACCGCGGGCGCCCACACGGGAAGGGGGCGGGCCCGGAGGTTTTCCTCCGGGCCCGCCCCCTTCCCGTACGCCTACCGCCCGTCCAGCTCCTTGGCGGCCTCTCTCAGATCCTTCGCCGTGTCGATGGCCCGCCAGTACGCCCCGTGCGGCAACGGATACCCCGCCAGCCGGCGTTCGCGCGCCAGCCGGGGGAACGTCGTCCGTTCATGGTCGCCCAGGTCCGGCAGCAGCCCCGTGAACGCGGGGGAGAACACGTACACCCCCGCATTGATCAGATACGGCGACGGCGGTGCCTCGATGAAGTCCGTGATGTGCCCGAACGCGTCCGTCTCCACCGCGCCCCACGGAATCCGCGGACGCGCCAGCGCCAGAGTCGCGGTCGCGTCGCGCTCCGCGTGGAACGCCGCCATCTCCCGCAGCGAGAACCGCGTCCAGATGTCCCCGTTGGTCGCGTACCACGGCTCGTGCGGCTCCGGCAGCCGCGCCGCCGCGTACTTCAGTCCGCCCCCGCGCCCCAACGGCTCGGACTCCACCACCGTGGTCACCCGCAACGGCAGCACCGCGTCGGCGAGCCACTCCTGCAGCACCTCGGCCAGATGCCCGCAGGACACCACGGCATCCGTCACGCCCTCGGCGGCCAGCCAGGAAAGCTGATGGCCGATGATCGGAGTCCCGGTGCCCGGGATCTCGACCATCGGCTTGGGGCGGTCATCGGTATACGGGCGCAGCCGTGACCCCTGGCCACCCGCCAGGATCACGGCCTGCGTCGGAAACGTATGCATGCCAGGCACGATAAGCCGTGCCCGGCCTCTGTCGGTCAGCTGAACTGGGCGACACCCGAGGCGAACGACGTGTCGCAGACCGGACGGGAGAACCGGTGCGCACGCGTCGGACCGTACTGCTCGACGGCGGCCTTCCCCAGGGCCTTCGCGATCGACATGCAGTGCCGGGCGAGTGACGGCCGCCCCTCGACGGCCCGCTGGAGGTCTGTCAGCGCGACGCCGGGGTCCTTCTCCCGGAGCTCCAGGAGGAGCCGGTCGCGCAGGACGTCCTGCGGGGTACGCGCCTTGGCGGCGGCCTTGGCCCCCTTGGCGTCGGAGACGGTGCGGGCCGACGCGGTGAGCATCTGCGAGTCGGAGTTGCTGGCTGCCCACGGCACGGCGGTGACCGCGAGGGTCCCGGACAGGACCATGACGACAGGCAGTACGAGAGCGAGGGTTCGGCCGATACGGCGCACGGAGTGGGTCACGCAGCGAGCGTAGCGGCCGGTGATGACATGGCGACATTACGTCACCCTCGCGGGGGACGGTTCGAGCGGGCTTTTCGAATCGCGTGTTGACGAAGCGGAGTGAAATGACCGTTGTGCCGGGGAATCGGTCCTCGCCCGTTCAAACCCGACAACGCGCGGTGGCCCCGCACGATCTTCGTGCGGGGCCACCGTACAGCGTGTGCGGGATCAGGCGGTGAGGCGCTCACCCGTCGACGTGGCGAAGACGTGCAGCTCGTCCGGGCGGGGCACGACGTGCAGCTTGGTGCCCTTCTCCGGGACGGCGCGGCCGCCGACACGGACGACCAGGTCCTTGTGCTCGCCACCGACCTCGGCGGCACCGTAGACGAAGCCGTCGGCGCCGAGCTCCTCGACCACGTTGACCGAGACGGCCAGGCCGGCCGGGGCGTCCGCGGAGTCCTTGGTGAGGGTCTTCGCGGCGGCGCCGCCGTGCTCGACGATGTCGAAGTGCTCGGGGCGGATGCCGACCGTGACGGTCGTGTCGCCGCGGTTCGCGGCGGCGGTCAGCGCCTCGCGGGAGACCGGGACGACGCTGTTGCCGAACTTCACGCCACCGTCGGTGATCGGGACCTCGACGAGGTTCATCGCCGGGGAGCCGATGAAGCCGGCCACGAAGAGGTTCGCCGGCTTGTCGTACATGTTGCGCGGCGAGTCGACCTGCTGGAGCAGACCGTCCTTGAGGACCGCGACCCGGTCACCCATGGTGAGGGCCTCGACCTGGTCGTGCGTGACGTACACGGTCGTGATGCCCAGGCGGCGCTGGAGCGAGGCGATCTGCGTACGGGTGGAGACACGGAGCTTGGCGTCGAGGTTCGACAGCGGCTCGTCCATGAGGAACACCTGCGGCTCACGCACGATCGCGCGGCCCATCGCCACACGCTGACGCTGACCACCGGAGAGCGCCTTCGGCTTGCGGTCCAGGTAGTCGGTGAGGTCCAGCATCTTGGCGGCCTCTTCGACCTTCGCCCGGATGTCGGTCTTGTTCACACCGGCGATCTTGAGCGCGAAGCCCATGTTGTCCGCGACGGTCATGTGCGGGTACAGCGCGTAGTTCTGGAACACCATGGCGATGTCCCGGTCCTTCGGCGGCAGGTGCGTGACGTCGCGGTCACCGATGCGGATCGCACCGCCGTTGACGTCCTCGAGACCTGCGAGCATGCGGAGCGAGGTGGACTTGCCGCAACCGGAGGGACCGACGAGGACGAGGAACTCGCCGTCCGCGATGTCGATCTCGAGCTGGTCGACCGCGGGCTTCGTGGAGCCGGGGTAGACGCGGGACGCCTTGTCGAACGTGACACTGGCCATGCTGATGCTTCTCCTCCACCGGCAGGTACGTGCCGGACGATCCGTGGTAAGGGAGTGGTCTGGTCCATCGGAGTGAACCTGTACGGACGCTACCTGGCGGTTTCGGATCTGTCAGTAGTTCTTGGGGGAGGAAAATCTCGCAGGTGAGCGATTGCCTTTTCACCGCGTGCGGGCGAGGTGGCAGAGCACCGCACTTTTGACTCGTAACAGCAAGGCGAAGCGCCGGCTTTTTGGCTCTGCACCTTGCGTGGCACTTCCTGCTTCAGCGCCCCCGCCGCCCCGGATGCTCCCCTGAGGGGCGCTTCCGAGCGGTCTTACGTGGGCTCCGCAGGCATGACGGCCGACAGCCCCTCGGTCCGTACCGCAGCACTTCACTTCCTTACGCAGCCAGCTGTACGTCAGCCAGCTCCGACGCCTTGATCACTGACGGCGGCATCCGTCCCGGCGGGAGCGTGGTGGCCACGAGCCGGTACAGCCGCATCCCCTCGTCCCGGAGGTTCCGCGCCGCGTTCACATCCCGGTCGTGGACCGCACCGCACTCCGTGCAGGTCCACTCCCTCACGGACACGTCGAGCGACGGCCCCTTCGCGTGACAGTCGGAGCATCGCCGCGTCGACGGGAAGAAACGGTCCACGATCACCAGCGTCCGCCCGTACCACGCGCACTTGTAGCGCAGCTGCCGTACCAGCTCGCCCCATGCGGCATCGATGATCGACCGGTTCAGCCGGGCCTTGCGGCGTCGGCCCTTCCCGACTGCCGGACGCAGCAGGTTCATGACGGCCAGGTCCTCCACCACGAGCACTTGGTTCTCGCGCACGAGGTGGGTGGTCAACTGGTCCAGCATGGCCCTGCGTACGTCACTGATCAGCGCGTACAGTCGCGCGATCCGCTCCCGGGCCTTGCCCCGGTTGTTCGACCCCTTCTTCTTGCGGTGCAGACCTCGCTGCAGCCGCGCCAGCTCCTTGTCGTACTTCCTCAGCAGCCGTGGATGGTCCGTCTTCGTTCCGTCGTCCAGTGTCACGAGGGCGGCCAGGCCGAGGTCGATCCCGACGGCCTTCGGTTCGCGGCTGCCCGGCAGGAGCGCTGTGGGCAGATGCGCGATGTACTCCTCCACCAGCACCGCGAGGAAGTACCGGCCGGCCCGGTCCCGTGTCACCGAAAGCTTCACCGGCGCCACTCCCGTCGGCAGCGGTCGGGACCAGCGCACATCCAGCGGCGTTGTCTGCTTCGCCAGCGTCACCAGGCCCGTGCCGGGCCGCTCAGGATCCTCCGACCACCGGAAGCCGGTGCGTACGTACGTCGCCGAATCCCGCGACCGGTGCTTCTTCTTCCGTTGCGGATACTTCGCCGACTGCTTGAAGAACCGGGTGAACGCCCCGTCCAGATGCCGCAGTGCCTGCTGAAGCACCGTTGAGGAGACCTCACGCAGCCACGACGTCTCCGGCGCCTGCCGCCAGCCCGTCAATGCCCGGCAGGACTCGGCGAAGCCGACCGACACACGGTACTGCTCCCATGCGCCGGACCGGAGCGCCAGCCCTTCGTTGTAGACCCAGCGGCAGGCCCCGAAGGTCTTCTCCAACTGCTCGGCCTGCGAGGGGGTGGGGTAGAAGCGGTAGCGGTACACGCGCTGCTGCGTGCCCGGCTTCTTGACCCTGCTCTTCACGGCCGTGGCCGCACGGCCCTGGTGCTTCCTGCGGTCGCCGATGCCCAGTGCCTCGCGCTTGATGCGCTTGGCTTCGTCGCCAGTCACACGTGTCGGTTGGTCCTCGGTGTGCGCCATGAGCCCTCCCCGCCCCTCGGCTGTCCGATATCCAGGTCAGCACGTCAGTGTGTTCAACGCACGGGTGCTCGGATAGTCACGGGGTGATCGAACTTCGTGGAACTGGGTGTCGGGTGCTGTGTAGAGTGAAGGCTCGCGCGGCTTCTTCAGGTGTGCGTCTTGCCGCCTTAGCTCAGTTGGAAGAGCGGGATACTTGTAATATTCAGGTCGTCGGTTCGATTCCGACAGGCGGCTCAAAACCCCAGGTCAGCGCCCCGCTGGCCTGGTTTTTTATGCCCGCGCCGCGTTAGCGGGTAGCACCCCAGGCCGGTCAGGGCTGCTGTCAGGTGGCCGATGTCCGGTGAAGGTCGGGCGGATGATCAGCGGAACCGTGTAGATCACCAGGACCCCGACCACGCCGGCGGAGAGCGGGGCGTGGCCGGAGGGCATGGCCCGATTGACGCATGCTCCTACGATCGGGGGTGTGATCGACATTCCGGATGCGCTCGTCGCTGCTCAGTCCGCGTACAACGGGGCGGCGGGGCGTGCGTTCGTGGCCGCGTTGCCGGAGACGGCGGCGGAATTCCTGGAGCGGTGGGGGCTGCGGCGGGACGGTGAGGCGATGCACGGGGTGTGCGCGCTGGTCCTGCCGGTGGTGCGGGTGGGGGACGGGTGTCGGGCGGTGCTGAAGTTGCAGCCGGTGGACGCGGAGACGGTGGGGGAGCCGGTCGCGCTGCGGTTGTGGGGGGACGCGGGGGGCCGGGCGGTGCGGTTGCTGGAGCACGATCCGGTGACCGGGACGATGTTGCTGGAGCGGCTGGACGGGCGTCGTTCGCTGGAGGGGATGGCGGACGCGGGCCGGGCGGTGCGGGTGATCGCCGAGTTGCTGGCGGGGCTGACGGCGGTGCGGCCGGGGGCGGGGGCCGGGTTGCGGGGGCTGGGGGAGGCGGCTTCCCGGATGCTGGCTGCCGCGCCGGGGGTCGTGGCGGCGCTGGCGGACGAGGAGGAGCGGCGGCTCGTACGGGACTGTGCGGCGGCGGTGCGTGAGGTGGCGGGGGAGTCGGGTGACCGGTTGCTGCACTGGGATCTGCACTTCGGGAACGTGCTGGCGGGGGACGGCGGGGCCGGGTGGGTGGCCATCGATCCGAAGCCGTTGGTGGGGGATGCGGGGTTCGAGCTGCTGCCCGCGCTGGTGAACCGTTTCGACGCGGACGCGGTGGGGTCGCGGTTCGACGTGATGACCGGGGTGCTGGGGCTCGACCGGGGGCGGGCGGCGGCGTGGACGCTGGGGCGGGTGCTCCAGAACGCGTGCTGGTCGGTGGAGGGCGGGGCGCGGCGGCTGGCGCCGGAGCAGGGGGAGATCGCCCGGGTACTGCTGGGCCGGGGGTAGGGGCCGGTGGGGCCCTGTTTACGCTGCCCCCATGATTCGTACTGCTACCGCCGCCGATGTCCCCGTCCTGCACGCCATGGTGTGTGAGCTGGCCGATTACGAGAAGGCGCTGCACGAGGTGCGTGCGACGGAGGAGCAGTTGCGGGAGGCGCTGTTCGGGGAGCGGCCGGCCGCGTTCGCGCACATCGCGGAGTCCGACGAGGACGGCGAGGTCGTGGGCTTCGCGCTGTGGTTCCTGAACTTCTCGACGTGGCGCGGGGTGCACGGGATCTACCTGGAGGACCTGTACGTGCGTCCCGGGCGGCGGGGCGGCGGGTACGGGAAGGCGCTGCTGACGGAGCTGGCGCGGATCTGTGTGGAGCGGGGTTACGAGCGCCTGGAGTGGTCGGTGCTCGACTGGAACGCCCCGTCGATCGCGTTCTACGAGTCGCTGGGCGCGCGTCCGCAGGACGAGTGGACGGTGTACCGGCTGACGGACGGCGCGTTGGCGGAGCTGGGCGGGGCTGCCGGGGCCTGACCGCGTGGGTCCCCGCCTCGTTGTCAGTGGGGTGCGTCACGATGGGGGGCATGGTGCGCGGTGGTGGTGGTCGGGGTGGCGGTGTCGCGGCGGCGCGGCGTCCGGAGGTGCGGTTGCCGCCGCTGGTGGAGTTCGAGGGGGCGGGCTCGAACCGGACGGGGATTACGACGGGGTGCGGTTCGGGGCGTCCGTCGACCTGGCGGACGCGTCGGGCCGGGGCGCGCGGTTCATGGACTGCGCGCTGGAGGGGTGCGCCCTGGACCGCGCGGACCTGGCCCGGGCGCGGTTCATCGACTCGGTGCTGACGGGGGTACGGGGGGTGGGCACCGATCTCGCGTCGGCGTCGCTGCGGGACGTGGAGGTGGTGGACGCGCGTCTGGGCGGGGCGCAGTTGCACGGTGCGGTGCTGGAGCGGGTGGTGGTGCGGGGCGGGAAGATCGACTACCTGAATCTGCGGGAGGCCCGGCTGAGGGACGTGGTCTTCGAGGGGTGTGTGCTGGCGGAGCCGGATTTCGGGGGTGCGCGGCTGACGCGGGTGGAGTTCCGGGACTGCGTGCTGAAGCGGGCGGACTTCAGCGCGGTGCGGATGGAGGCGGTGGATCTGCGGGCGGTCGCGGAGCTGGACATCGCGCGGGGTGTGGAGCGGCTGGCGGGGGCGGTGATCAGTCCGGTGCAGCTGATGGACCTGGCGCCTGCGTTCGCGGCGCAGATCGGGGTGCGGGTGGAGGCGTAGCCCTTGCGGGGTGCGGTGCGGTGCGGTGCGCTGCGGTGCCGGCCGGTGTGCGCGGGCGGGAGGGCGCGGCGTCGGGCGTCGTGTGCGTGGGCGGGTGCCGGTACGGGGCGGCGCGGCGGGGGCCGTGTCGGTGGTCAGATGCGGGGGAAGCGGGCCTGGAGGTCCCAGACGGCGGGGTTGTCGGCCAGGCCCTCGTGCATGTCGGCGAGGTCGGCGATCAGGTCGTGCAGGAAGTCGCGGGCCTCGCGGCGCAGCAGGGAGTGGCTGAAGGTGAGGGGCGGTTCCTCGGGGTCCATCCAGTCGGCCTCGATGTCGACCCAGCCGAAGCGGCGCTCGAAGAGCATGCGGTCGGAGGACTCGGTGAAGTCGAGTTCGGCGACCTGGCGGCGGTGCGAGCGGCTGCCGCGGGGGTCCTGGTCGAGCTGCTCGACGATGTCGCACAGGGCCCAGGCGAAGTCGAGTACCGGCACCCATCCCCAGGCTGTGGATACTTCGCGGTCCTCCTTGGTGTTCGCGAGGTAGACGTCCCCGGAGAACAGGTCGTGGCGCAGCGCGCGGACGTCCGCGCGGCGGTAGTCGGTCTGCGGGGGGTCGGGGAAGCGGCGGGAGAGGGAGTAGCCGATGTCGAGCACGGTTCGATGGTGTCATGCCCGGCGTGTCGCCCTGTACCGGCGAGGTGCCTCGTACCGGCACGTCGCCCCGTACCGGTGAGGTGCCCGTTACGGGAGCAGGCGCTGTTCCTTGGCGAGGGCGACGGCGCCCGCGCGGGTGTCGACGCCGAGCTTGTCGTAGATGCGCCCGAGGTGCGTCTTGACGGTCGCCTCGCTGATGAACAGGGCGCGGGCGATCTCGCGGTTGCCGAGGCCCCGGGAGAGCTGGCCGAGGATGTCGCGTTCGCGGTCGGTGAGGGTGGGGCGGGGTGCCCGCATGCGCGCCATCACGCGGCTGGCGACGGGCGGGGAGAGCGTGGTGCGGCCCTGGGCGGCGGAGCGGATGGCGGCGAAGAGTTCTTCGGGGCGTTCCGCCTTGAGCAGGTAGCCGGTGGCGCCGGCTTCGATGGCGCGCGTGATGTCGGCGTCGGTGTCGTACGTGGTGAGGACGAGGACGTGGGTGCCGGTGCCGGCCGCGATGCGGCGGGTCGCTTCCACGCCGTCGATGCCGGTGCCGAGCTGGAGGTCCATCAGGACGACGTCGGGGGTGAGCCGGGTGGCGAGCGCGACGGCTTCCTCGCCGCTGCCGGCCTCGCCGACGACCTCGATGTCGGGTTCGCTGCCGAGGAGGGCGAGGAGCCCGGCTCGTACGACGGCGTGGTCGTCGCAGAGCAGGATGCGGATGCGGTCGGCGGTCATGCGGGGTCCTGGGGGGTGGGGGCGACGGGCAGGGTGGCGGTGACGACGGTGCCTTCGCCGGGGGCCGATTCGATGGCGAGGGTGCCGCCGAGCTGGTGGAGGCGGGCGCGCATGGCGGGGAGCCCGTGGCCGCGCACGCCGCGGGGGGTTTCGGGGGTGGCGGGGGGCGTGAAGCCGTGGCCGTTGTCGGCGATGTCGAGGACGGTGCGGTCGTCGAGGTGGGTGAGGGTGAGGGCGGCCTCGGTGGCTCCCGCGTGTTCGGTGACGTTGGCCAGCGCGCCCTGGGCGATCCGCAGCAGCGCGGACTGGGTGCGGTCGGGCAGGGCGGTGGGCGGGGCTCCCTCGATGTGGCAGCGGACGGTGAGCCGGCCCTGCGCCTGGGCGGTTTCGCGGGCGGCGAGTGCGTGCAGGGCGGCGTCGAGGCCGCCGCCCTCGGCCAGGTCGGCGGGGGCCAGGTCGTGGACGAAGCGGCGGGCTTCGGCGAGGTTGCGTTCGGCGATGCCCTCGGCGGTACGGATGTGGCGCCGGGCGGCGGCCGGGTCGGTGTCCCAGGTGCGGTCGGCGGCCTGGAGGAGCATCTGCTGGCTGGACAGGCCCTGGGCGAGGCTGTCGTGGATTTCCATGGACAGCCGCTGGCGTTCGGCGAGTGTCCCTTCGCGGCGCTCGGTGGCGGCGAGTTCGCGGCGGGTGCGGAGCAGGTCGTCGATGAGCCGGCCCTGCTGTACGGCCTGGCGCCGCATGTGGACGAACACGGCGGTGGCGACGGCCGCGACGGCGGGCGGGGCGAGCACGAGGTTGGGGTCGAAGCCGTGGGCGAGGCGGAGTTGCGCGGCCACGACGAAGAGGGTGAGCAGAGCGACGAGAACGTACGCGGCGCGGGCCGGCAGGATGCGCAGCCCGGTGTAGAAGAGCGGCACCGCGCACCAGGCGAAGCTGGGCGCGAGGACGACCACCACCATCCATACGAGGACGAGCCCTCCGAGCCAGACGAGACTGCGGGCGGTGGGGCGTGAGCCGAGCACCGGCCCGACGACGTAGAGCACGGCCAGGGCGATGGACAGCCCGATGATCCAGGGGGTGCGGGCCTCCCCGGGGTGGCGGAGCAGGAACCGGGCGAGCGAGGCGCCGAGCAGCAGGAAGAACGCGGCGTGCATGAGGAGGGCGAGGGGGCGGGTGGCGGCGTCGTCGGCGCCGGCTTCCCCGGCGACGTCCGCGTCTCCGTCGGGGGCGGTGCTTTCGGAGTCCCCGGCGGGGGCGGGCGCCGGGTGGGGCGGGGTGCGGTGCGGTTGCGCGGCTTCGCGCGCCGACGAGGGGCGCGGCGCGAGGCCGGGCGCCTGCGCGGTGTCCGGCTCGGAGGCCGGGTCGCGCGTCGGCGTGGTGTCGCGCGTCGGCCCGGCGTCGGGCTCGGGCGCCGCGTCGCGTTCCGGACCCGGGCCGTGGCGGGTCGTGCCCCGGTCCGGGGGTGGGTGTTGCTCGGACCCCTGGTCGCGTTCCACCTCGTACTCCCGATTCCGGTCCCGAAGGGACCCCCGCTGACCTGCGTGGACATTCCATCGTCACCCCGGGCGGGGGCCCGCGCATCATCCGATCGGCCGATGGGGACGTCAGCCGTCCCGGGCGCCAGGTCGAGCCGGTACGACGACCGGAGGGGGGCGGTTCCGGGCCAAGGATGGGTGGCAGGACGCGGGGGCCGCCCGCCTCCGCCCCGTCCCCGACCGAGGAGTCCCTGATGAAGAAGATGTCGCTGCGTACCCGTGTCCTGACCGGTGCCGTCACCGCCGCCGCCCTGGGGGCCGGCACCTTCGGTGCGATGTCCGCGAACGCCGCCCCGGCCGCCGCCCCCGCCACCACCGTCAAGGCCGACCCCGCGCACCGTGACCTCCAGCAGACGACGCACCTGACGCTCGACGCCGCGACGAAGGCCGCGAAGGCCGCCCTGGACGCGGCGGCGAAGGAGAACCAGCGTGTCGCGGTGTCCGTCGTCGACCGCAACGGCAACACGATCCTGACCCTGCGCGGCGACGGCTCGGGCCCGCAGGCGTACGAGTCGGCCGAGAAGAAGGCGTACACCGCCGTGTCGTGGAACGCCCCGACCTCCGAGTTGGCCAAGCGGCTCGCCCAGGCCCCGAACCTGAAGGACATCCCTGGCACGCTGTTCCTCGCGGGCGGCGCCCCCGTGCAGGTGGAGGGTGCCCCGGTGGCGGGCATCGGGGTCGCGGGCGCGCCCAGCGGCGACCTGGACGAGAAGTTCGCGCGGGCCGGTGTCGCCGCCCTCGCCAGGTAGTACGTACACGCAGACCTCCGGGAGACGGACATGAACGCCCTCGATCACCAGCTGCTCGACGCCGCACGCACCGGCGACACCGATGGAGTGCGGACCGCGATCGAGGGCGGCGCCCGGGCCGACGCCCGCGACGAGGAGTCGCGCACCGCGCTGCTCCTGACCGTCCAGGGGGATCACGTCGAGGCCGCCCGGCTGCTCGTCGCGGCGGGCGCCGACCCGGACGCGCGGGACCGGCGCGAGGAGAGCCCGTGGCTGGCCACCGGTGTGACGGGCAGCGTGGAGATGCTGCACGTCCTGCTGCCGGCCGGTCCCGACCTGAAGCTGCGCAACCGGTTCGGCGGGATCGCGCTGATCCCGGCGAGTGAGCGCGGTCATGTCGCGTACGTGCGGGAGCTGCTGCGGGTCACCGACATCGACGTCGACCACGTCAACCGGCTCGGCTGGACCGCCCTGCTGGAGGCGGTGATCCTCGGTGACGGCGGCCGGGCGCACCAGGAGATCGTCGAGCTGCTGCTCGCGGCGGGCGCGACGCCGGGGCTGGCGGACGGCGACGGGGTGACGGCGCTGGAGCACGCGGAGCGGCGCGGCTTCGCGCGGATGGCGGCGCTGCTGCGCGACGCGGAGGGCTCGGTCGGCGCGGACGCCGGGCCGGAGAGCGGGGGCGCGCGGTGAGCGCCCGCAGGTCCGGGGCGCGTGATGAGCGCCCGCCTCCTCGTCGCCGTCGCAGTGTGCCTCGCACCGCGCGGACGGCCCCCGGGGATCGCGGTGCTGTGGCGTCGGCCCAGCCCACCCGGATCATGACATTCCGCACATAGGATCATCTGTGTGGATCATCGAACCCCGGCAGGCCGGAGGGCGGCCCGCGCCGCCCTTCCGCTGCTCGTCCTCGCCCTCCTCGCGCCCGCCTGTTCCGGCGGGGTCGAGGGCAGGCCGGGCGCCGCCGGTGCGCGCGACCCGTACTTCCCGAAGCTGGGCAACGGCGGTTACGACGTCACGCACTACGCCCTCACGCTCGACGTGGGCCCGGGCGGGCGGACACTGCGAGGAAAGGCCGAGATCACCGCGCGGGCCACTCAGGACCTCAGCTCGTTCAATCTGGACCTGGCGGGGCTGACCGTGGACTCGGCGACCGTGGAGGGGCGGCCGGCCGCCGTGAACCGGGCGGGGAGCGAGCTGACGCTGCGTACGGACGCGAAGGTCGAGGACCGGCTGCGCGAGGGCGAGACGTTCCGCACCATCGTGCGCTACTCCGGCTCCCCGAAGACCATCACGGACCCGGACGAGTCCGAGGAGGGCTGGCTGCCGACCGACGACGGGGCGGTGGCCCTCGGTGAGCCGGCCGGTTCGATGGCCTGGTTCCCCGGCAACCACCACCCGGGCGACAAGGCCGCGTACGACCTGACGGTCACCGTGCCGAAGGGTCTTACGGCGGTCTCCAACGGCGTGCTGGCGGGGCGGCCGGTGACGGAGAGGGGCCGGACCACCTTCCGCTGGCACACCGCCGAGCCGATGGCGAGCTATCTCGCGACGCTGGCCGTCGGGCGGTTCGAGACGAGGGCGTCGACGATGGCGGGCGGCATCACGGTGTTCACGGCCGTGGACCCCGAGGTGGCGAAGGCGAGCACGCGGACGGTCGCCCGGGTGCCGGAGGTGGTGGCGTGGGAGGCGGAGCACTTCGGTCCGTATCCGTTCTCGGCGACGGGCGCGATCGTGGACCGCGAGGGCGACGCGGGGTACGCGCTGGAGACGCAGAACCGGCCGTTCTTCCCCGGGCCGCCGAGCGTCGGGCTGCTCGTCCACGAGATGGCGCACCAGTGGTTCGGTGACTCGGTCACGCCGGAGAGCTGGCGCGACATGTGGCTGAACGAGGGTCCGGCGACGTACGCGGAGTGGCTGTGGGAGGAGGAGAAGGGGGGCACCCCGGCGGAGGAGTCGTTCGAGGACGCCTACGAGGACGAGGACAACTGGGCGTTCCCGCCCGCCGATCCGCCGTCCGCCGCGCGGATCTCGGACGATCCGGTGTACGGGCGCGGGGCGATGGTGATCCACAGGATCCGCGAGGCGGTCGACGACGACCAGGAGTTCTTCGCGCTGCTGAAGGGGTGGACGGAGAAGTACCGGCACGGCAACGCGTCGACGGCGGACTTCACGGCGTACGTGGAGGAGCGGACGGGGCAGGATCTGTCGGGGCTGTGGAAGGCGTGGCTGTACGGCAGGGACCGGCCGGCCCTGGACGGCTGACCGGGTTTCCTGACGCGGGCGGGGCGGGCCCGGCGGCTGGGCTTCGACGGCCTGGTGCGGCCGTGCACGGGAGCCCCCGGCCGCAGGACGTTCGGCCGGGGGCTCCCGTGAAACGGACGTACGGACGTACGAGACGTCAGGGACCGGGTGTCAGAGGGTGACGCCGAAGTCCTGGGCGATGCCGCGCAGACCGGAGGCGTAACCCTGGCCCACGGCGCGGAACTTCCACTCGGCGCCGTTGCGGTACAGCTCGCCGAAGACCATGGCGGTCTCGGTGGCGGCGTCCTCGCTCAGGTCGTAGCGGGCGATCTCGGCGCCGCCGGCCTGGTTGAGGATGCGGATGTAGGCGTTGCGCACCTGGCCGAAGTTCTGGCTGCGGGTCTCGGCGTCGTAGATCGAGACCGGGAAGACGATCTTGTCCACGTCGGCCGGCAGGCCCGCCAGGTTGACGTTGATCTGCTCGTCGTCGCCCTCGCCGGCACCCGTGAGGTTGTCACCGGTGTGCACGATGGTCTGGTCCGGCGTCGCCTTGTTGTTGAAGAAGACGAAGTGTCCGTCGGAGTAGACCTTGCCGCCCGCGTTGACCGCGATCGCGGAGGCGTCGAGGTCGAAGTCGGTGCCGGTGGTGGTACGGACGTCCCAGCCGAGGCCGACCGTGACGGCGGTGAGGCCGGGGGCCTCCTTGGTGAGGGAGACGTTGCCGCCCTTGGACAGGCTTACTGCCATGGGAAGTCCCTTTCATCTGTCGGGTGCGGGCTTCGCGGTCACGAAGCTACCGTCACAGGTCATAACGCCGACAGGGGACCGAGAGGTTCCGCCCGCCTTTGCTTTCTTTACCGAAGGGGCCGCGGCGCGGCAAAAGAAGGTGACGAACACCTGGTGGGGCGGGGAACATGGGTGTCATGTCCGGGCCCTATGTCATCCGCGGTTCGGTCTCCCTGCCGGAGGCCGAACTGATGTGGCGTTTCTCGCGGTCCTCCGGGCCCGGCGGGCAGCACGTCAACACCAGCGACTCCCAGGTGGAGCTGCGCTTCGACCTCGCGGCCACCGAGGCGCTGCCCGAGGTGTGGAAGGAACGCGCGCTGGAGCGGCTGGCCGGACGGCTCACCGACGGCGTGATCGCGGTCCGGTCCTCCGAGCACCGCTCCCAGTGGCGCAACCGCGAGACGGCCGCCGTACGGCTTGCGGCGCTGCTGGCGGAGGCGTCCGCCCCGCCGCCCAGGCCGCGCGTGAAGCGGAAGGTTCCTCGCGGGATCAACGAGCGCCGGCTGCGGGAGAAGAAGCAGCGCGGCGAGACCAAGCGGGGTCGCGCGGGGCGCGACTGGTAGGGCCCGGGCGCGGAGCGGCCGGCCGGCCGTACGCGCGGTGGCGGCTGCCGGTGCCGTCCCTGGCTGCGGGCCGCCCCCCGACGGGCCCGCCCCTGCAATTCCCCGGCGTCCCGCCGAGGGCCGGCCTGCACCCCCCGAGGGGCCGGGGCCTGCAACCCCCCGAGGGCCGGCCTGCGTCGTCCCCCAGGGGACCTGCGCCCCCGACGGGCCCGCCTGCGCGTTCCCCGACGGCCCCCTGCGGGTCGGTGACCTCAGCCCAGGTGCCGGTAGCGTCCCCGGAAGTACGTCAGTGGGCCGCCGTCGCCGCTCGGGACCTGCGCGGTCAGGACCCGGCCGATCACCAGGGTGTGGTCGCCCGCCACCACGCGCTGCTCCGTGCGGCACTCCAGCGTCGCGAGCGCGCCGCCCGCCAGGGGGGCGCCGGTGACCTCGCCGCGTACGTAGGGGATGTCCTCGAAGAGCAGCCGGTCGCTGATCCGGCCCTTCATCGCGAACCGTCCGGCGATGTGCCGCTGGCTCTCCGCCAGCACGGACACCGCCCACAGCGGCTGCTCCGCCAGCAGGTCGTCCATCCGGGAGTCGTTGCGCAGGCTCACCATGACCAGCGGCGGGTCCAGGGAGACCGACATGAAGGCGGTCGCGGTCATCCCGACGTCCTCGCCGCGCCCGTTCTCGTCGAGCGGCGGCTCCTGGGCGGTGACCAGCACCACGCCGGCCGCCAGCCGGGACAGGGCGGCCCGGAACTCTTCGTTGCTCACCCCCTCAGCATGGGGGACGGGCTCGGTACGCGGGGTGGGGGGCTTCGTCTGCAACACATCCGGAACGCTAGCCGGGCGTGCCGTGCCCCCGCATCGGGCCAGGGGACCAGCCGGGTCCTAGGACCACAGGGCCGCTGACCTGCTCTCATCACCCCGCGCTCATTTGTGACTTGAGTCACAGAGTGCGATATTTGCTGACCCTGTGTACCGGGTGCACAGCTCGCTGTGATTCAGTTGCGAGGACACTGCAGTAAGTACGTCACGTACGTCGATATGAATTCTGGAGTGCTGTCGAGGTCTCGGGGAGTGCGAGCGATGGACGCCGAGTCGGAGCCCTACGTCCGTCTCGCGACGATGCGGAAGCTGCACCAGGCCGTCGCCGATCTCAACACGGCGCGGAGTCTGGCCGACACCCTGCAGACCGTGGCCGACGGGATCGTCGCCAACCTCGGCTACGAGCTCGCCTGCGTCAACATCGTCCGCCCCGACGGCGATCTCGTCGTCGCCGCCCTGGCGGGGAACCACGCGGCCGAGGCCCTGATCACCGGCCGGGTCGGTTCCCGCGACTCCTGGGAGCGCCGGCTCGCCATGGGCGAGGCGTGGAACGAGCTGCGTTTCATACCGCACACCGAGGGCTGGGTCCTCCTCGACGACGACGTGCCGCAGTGGTACACGGAGGGCCCCGAGCCCCGCTTCGAGGACGAGTGGCACCCGCAGGACCGGCTCTACGCCCCGATGTACGCCTCCGGCTGCGACGCGGACCTCCTGGGCGTCATATCCGTCGACCGGCCGCGCAACGGACGCCGCCCGGGCGCCTGGGGACGCGAGGCGCTCCAGATGTACGCCTCGCAGTCCGCCATCGCGATCAGCAACGCCAGCCTCCGGGCCAACATGCAGCGGGCCCTGGTCCGGCTGGAGCGCGAGCAGCAGGCGCTGCGGGCCAGTGAGGAATCCTTCCGCCAGGCCTTCGAGTACGCCCCCAGCGGCATGGCGATCGCGGAGCTGGGAGGCGACCAGCAGGGGCGGCTGCTGCGGACCAACGACGCGCTGTGCCGGCTGCTCGGCCGCCCGGCCTCGGTGCTGCGCCGGTACTCCTTCGCGGACCTGGTCCACCCCGAGGACATCGGCACCCTGCTCCGTACCTCCGCCGAGGGCGGTCGTGCCGAGCTGCGCCTGGGCCGGCGGGACGGTTCGTACCTGTGGGTGTCGCTGCGCAACTCCGTCGTCGCGGACGCCGCGGACGGGCCGCGGTTCCTGCTGACGCACGTCGAGGACATCGAGGAGCGCAAGCGCCACGAGCTGAACCTCGCGCACCGCGCCTCGCACGACGCGCTCACCGGGCTGCCCAACAGCGCGGAGCTGCGGACCCGGCTCGGCGCCCGGCTGTGCGCCCGGCCGGACGCCGCGGCGACCACCGACGTGGAGGCGCTGGACGCGGCATACGGGGACGGGGACGAGCTCCGGGGGTACGCGCCGGTGGGCGGTTCGGGGGCCCACCCGTTCGACCACCATGTGCACGCGGTGGCGCCGGACACGGCACGCGACGACGGTGCGAAGGGGCTCGCGGTCCTCTTCTGCGACCTGGACGGCTTCAAGTCGATCAACGACCGGTTCGGGCACCACACGGGTGACGCGGTTCTCATCGAGGTGGCGCGCCGGCTCACCACGTGTGTGCGGGACGGGGACACCGTCGCCCGGCTCGGGGGTGACGAATTCGTCGTCCTCGCGGACGGCCTGGGCGCGGCGGACGCGGCTGACCTGGCCGTCCGTCTGCGAAATGCCATCATTCCGCCCATTCGCGTCGACGGGCGCGCGGTGCGGGTCGGGGCGAGTTTCGGCATCGGCTGGGCGGCCTGCGGGATGACCGCGGAAGAGGTGCTGCGCTCCGCCGACCAGCGGATGTACATCGAGAAGCGGTCGAGGTCGAAGGTTCACCGCAGGGCCGGCTGATGTTCGTCCGCGCTGTTCCGCCGGGATTCCCGCGGTGATGCGCGTCAATTCTTGACATCGTCCATTCGAGGTAGGCTCGGCCGGTCGGCGAGGGCCGGCGCTATTCGGCGACGGCTGGCGACATGGTGAGGAGTGACCCAGGGATGGCCGGTAACAACGGCGCGAGCACACCCGAGGACGACGATCCGTTCGGCTACCTCTACGCGGACGGGCAGGCTGCCGGTGCGCAGCCGCCGGGGCAGGGCGGCTACGGCTACCCGGGTCCCGCCGCCCAGCCGGGTGTGCCCCGGACCTCGTACAACCAGGTGCGGACCGTCGGCGAGCGCCAGTACGGGCAGCAGGCGCCGCAGCAGCAGGCGTACGGGTATCCCCCTCAGGCGCCCCAGGGCCGGCCGAACGGGCAGTACGCCCAGCAGAACGGCCCGTACGGCCGGCCGAACCCGCAGTACGCCGCTCCGGAGACGTATCCCGGGGGCGCGGCCGCCGGCCAGGCGTCGCAGCAGGGCGGGCGCGGCGGTTCGGGCGGCTCCGGCAAGGGCGGTCCGAACACCAAGGGCCTGCTGATCGCCGCGGTCGCGGTGGTCGCGGTGGTGCTCATCGGCATCGGCGCGGCGCTGATGACGGACGACGGCGACAAGGACAAGAAGGCCGAGGCGACGTCCTCCGAGGGCCCGGGCAACCAGGTCGAGCAGTCCCCGACGCCGGAGCCGTCCCAGAGCTCGTCGGCCCCGGCCGAGCTGCCGAAGCAGGACGCGGCCGCGCTGAAGCTGGGCGGCACGGCGCAGCTCGACAACTCGGTGAAGGGCGCCAAGAGCGCGAGCGGGCAGTACATCAACCTCAACCAGGTGGGCCGGTCGGCGACCTGGTCGGTGGAGGTGCCGGAGGCCGGTGAGTACACGCTGTTCGTGACGTACGGCGTGCCGGGCAAGGACGCCAGGACGTCGTTGACGGTCAACGCCGAGGCGCCGCGCTCCATCAACATGAAGAACTTCGCGAACGCTCCCGAGGGCGACCTGGAGAAGGGCTGGACGACGACGTACGCCTACGTCAACCTCGTCAAGGGCTCGAACACGCTGATGATCTCGTGCAACGAGGGCGATCAGTGCGACGCCAACCTGGACCAGCTGTCGCTGAAGGCCGGTCACCAGACCCGCTGACCGGTGCCCACGGCATTGCGGCCCCCTCGCCTCCGGGCGAGGGGGCCGGCGCGTTTCCCGGTCCGGGATCAGCCCATCAGGGCGAGGAAGCCGGCGACCGTCGCGGCCATGGCCTCGCGGCCGGGGGCGATGTACTTGCGGGGGTCGACGCCCGTGGTGTTCTCGGCCAGGTGGGCGCGGACGGCTCCGGTGAACGCGGTGTTCAGGGCGGTGCCGACGTTGATCTTGACCATGCCGGAGGCGGCGACGGCCTGCCGGATCTCGTCGTCCGGGACGCCGCTGGAGCCGTGCAGGACGAGCGGGACGGGGACGGCGGCGCGCAGCCGGCCGATCAGCTCGTGGTCCAGGGCGGCGGTGCGCTCGGTCATGGCGTGCGAGGAGCCGACCGCGACCGCGAGGGCGTCCACGCCGGTGGCGGCGACGTACGCGGCGGCCTCGTCCGGGTCGGTGCGGACGCCGGGGGCGTGGGCGTCGAGCGGGGCCTCGCCCTCCTTGCCGCCGACCTTGCCGAGTTCGGCCTCGATCCAGATGCCGCGCTCGTGGCCCCAGGCGACGGCCTCGGCGGTGGCCCGGACGTTGTCCTCGTAAGCGAGCTTGGAGGCGTCGAACATCACGGAGCCGAAGCCCTCGTCGTGGGCCCGGTGGAGCAGGTCCACGGACTCGACGTGGTCGAGGTGCAGGGCGAGGGGGGCGCTGGAGGTCCGGGCGACGGCGGCGGCCGCGGCGGCTATGGCGGTGAGCCGGCCGCCGTGGAACTTCACGGCGTTCTCGGAGATCTGGAGGATGGCGGGGGCGCCGGCGCGTTCGGCGCCGGTGGCGATGGCCTCCGCGTGTTCCAGCGTGATGACGTTGAAGGCGGCGATCCCGCGTCCCCGGGCCTGGGCGGCGGAGACGAGTTCACCGGTGCTGACGAGCGGCATTGCTGACCTCTGTGTGTTTCCCCGGGCCCGGCGGGCGGGCCCGGTGTGGTGCGCGGGGCGGGCCCCGCTTCTGGCGCGGTCCTCAGACCGCTCCTGGTCCTTGTTCCTCGACGGCGACGCTCGGCAGCAGCTCCTCGTACGCCGTGCGGTCGAAGTCGCCCGCGGTGGGGGCCAGCACGGTCGCCGTCGACAGGGCCACCGCCCGGCGCAGCCGGTCCGGCCAGCTCAGGGACTCCACGAGGCCGGAGAGCAGTCCGGCGACCGCGGAGTCGCCCGCTCCGGTCGGGTTGCCCTTGACGGGGGCGGGCGGCGAGGCCCGCCAGACGCCGTCGGGGGTGACCGCGAGCATGCCGTCCGGGCCGAGTGAGGCGATGACGCCGTGGGCGCCGCGGCGGCGGGCGTCGCGGGTGGCGCGCAGGGGCTCGCGGGAGCCGGTGAGCTGGGCGAGCTCGTCGGCGTTCGGCTTGATCAGGTCGGGGCGGGCGGCGATGCCCCGGCGCAGCGGTTCGCCGCTGGTGTCCAGGAGGACGGGGACGTCGGCGGTGCGGGCGAGCCGGACGAGTTCGCCGTAGGCGCCGACGTGGATGCCGGGCGGGAGGCTGCCGCACAGGGCGACCGCGTCGGCGCTCTCCAGCAGGCCGGCGTACGTGTCGAGGAAGGCGGTCCACTCGTCGGCGGTGACGTGCGGCCCGGGTTCGTTGAACTGGGTGGTGTCGCCGGTGGCCGCGTCGACGACCGCGAGGGTGCGGCGGGTGTCGCCGGAGACGGGGACGAGCGCGTCGGTGAGGGTGGCCTTCTGCGGGGGGAGCGCGGCGAGCAGGTCGCGCAGGACGGCTCCGTTGGCGCCGCCGGCGAAGCCGGTGACGACGGTGTCGTGGCCGAGGGCGGTGAGGACGCGGGCGACGTTGAGGCCCTTGCCGCCGGGGCGCTGCGAGAGGTCGGTGACCCGGTGGCTGGAGTGCGGTACGAGTTCGGGGACGCCGTAGGTCAGGTCGAGTGCCGTGTTCAGCGTGACCGTGAGGATCACCGCGGCCGCCCCTTCGCTTTTGATCCGTGCTGAGCGCTGTTTCCTTGCCGGAAGGCGCTTTCCGTGCTGGTTTCCCAGGCGATCATGTCAAAGAGGGGGCGGTCGGCCCAGCCCTCGGGGCCAACCGCCGTCTCTTCGTTATGTACGCGATTCGCGTTGTTCCGCGTGTTATCGGGCGGTCTCGGGCCGGACGATCCACTCGCCCTTGCGCATGACGCCCTTGAGCCGGAAGCCCTCGTCCAGGACGACCAGGTCGGCGTCCTTGCCGGGCTCCAGCGAGCCGACCCTGTCGTACACGCCGAGGAGGCGGGCCGGGGTGGCGGAGATGGACCGGACCACGTCCTCGACCGGGATGCGGTCGATGGTCACGGCCCGGTGGAAGGCGGTGTCCAGGGTGAGGGTGGAGCCGGCGATGGAGTCGCCCTCGACGAGGCGGGCGACGCCGTTCTCGACGTTCACGGCGAGCGGGCCCAGCTGGTAGCGGCCGTCGCCGAAGCCGGCCGCGTCCATGGCGTCCGTGATCAGGGCGACGCGGTCGGCGCCGGCGTGGTGGTAGGCCAGTCCGAGCGCGGCCGGGTGCAGGTGCGTGCCGTCGTTGATCAGCTCGACGGTGACCCGCTCGTCCTCCAGGAGGGCGGTGATCGGGCCGGGCGCGCGGTGGCCGATGGCCGGCATCGCGTTGTAGAGGTGGGTGGCGACGGTGGCACCGGCGTCGATCGCCTCGACGGTCTGCTCGTACGTGGCGTCGGTGTGGCCGATGGCCGCGATGACGCCGTGCTCGGCGAGCAGCCGTACGGAGTCGATGCCGCCGGGCAGTTCGGTGGCGAGCGTGAACATCTTCGCGGTGCCGCGGGCGGCGTCCATCAGCTTGCGGACCTCTGCCGGGTCCGGGTGGCGCAGCAGGCCCTCGCTGTGGGCGCCCTTGCGGCAGGGGGAGATGAAGGGGCCCTCGAAGTGGATGCCGGCGAGGTCGCCCTGCTCGACGAGCTCGGAGAGGATGCCGGCGCGTTCGGCGAGGAAGTCCATCTCGCCGGTGACCGTGGAGGCGACCAGGGTGGTGGTGCCGTGCTCGCGGTGGGTGCGGACGCCGGTGAGGACCTCGTCGACGGTGCCGGAGGTGAAGGAGGCGCCGCCGCCGCCGTGGTTGTGCAGGTCCACGAAGCCGGGGACGATCCAGTGGCCGGAGAGGTTTAGGACGGGGGCGCCCTCGGCCCGGCCGCCGGAGATGCGGGTGCCTTCGACGGTCACCCGGCCGTCCTCGACGGTGCCGGTGGGCAGTACCACCCGGGCCCCTGCGAGAACGGTGCTGTCTGCGCGTCCGGCCATCAGGCGGATACCTCCGTGGAGAGAAGATCCCAGGCGAGCAGCCCTGCGCCCAGGCATCCGGCGGTGTCCCCGAGGGCCGCCGGGACGATGTGGGGCAGCTTCTGGAACGTGACGCGTTCCTCGACGGCCGCACGGAGTGGTGTGAACAAGGTTTCCCCGGCTTCGGCGAGCCCGCCACCGATGATGAGCGTGCGCGGGTCCAGCAGGGTGAGCGCGGTGACGAGCCCGGCGGCGAGCGCGTCGACGGCGTCGCGCCACACCGCGACGGCCTTCGGGTCGCCCGATTCGACGGCCTTGGCGCAGTCGGCGGCGTCCGCGGCCGGGTCGCCGGAGGCGGCCGCCCAGGCGCGGCTGACGGCGGAGGCGGAGGCCAGGGTCTCCAGGCAGCCGCGCTGGCCGCAGCCGCACTCCGGGCCGTCCGGTCGGATCACGATGTGCCCGATCTCGCCGGCGTAGCCGTGGGCACCCTCCTCGATCGAGCCGGTGATGCCGATGGCCCCGGCGATCCCGGTGCCGAGCGGGATGAACAGGAAGCGGTCGGCGCCCTTGCCGGCGCCGATCCGGCCCTCGGCGAGTCCGCCGGTCCTGACGTCGTGGCCGAGCGCCACGGGCACGCCGCCGAGCCGTTCGCCGAGCAGCCGGCGCATGGGCACGTCGCGCCAGCCCAGGTTCGCCGCGTAGACGGCGATCCCCTTCTCCGCGTCGACGATGCCGGGCACGGCGACGCCGGCCGCGAGGGCGCTCTCGCCGAAGTGCTTCTCGCCGTGGGCGCGCAGGTCGGCGGCGAAGGCGAGGATCGACTCCACGACGGCGTCGGGGCCGCGCTCTCTGCCGGTCGCGCGCCGTGCCTCGTGGAGCAGGGCGCCATCGGCCCCGACCAGTGCGGCCTTCATTCCGGTGCCGCCCACATCGAGGGCGATGACGTGTTTCACGGGAAACAGTTTCGCCCGGGGGACCCCAAAAGGTCTAGTCCACTATCGTTGTTTGTTGCGCGTCCATACAAAATCCCGGTACCGGTTACGGGGAACGGCCCGGTTCGCCGGGAAGGCCGCCCGGGAGAGGCGCGGCGCCCCTCGGCCGCCCCCGGCCCCGGCGGCCCTACTCCGGCAGGATCACACTGCGCGAGAGATTACGGGGGTGATCGGGGTCGTATCCCTTCGACTCGGCGAGGGCCACCGCGAGCCGCTGCGCGCGGATCAGGTCGGCCATCGGGTCCGCCGAGCGGTGGGCGACCAGGGTGCCGCCGACCGCCGTCACCTCGCCGGCCAGTCCCTCGGGGAGGGCGCCGAAGACCCAGGCCACCCGGTTGGGCCCGGTGATCGCGATCGGGCCGTGGCGATACTCCATCGCCGGGTACGACTCGGTCCAGGCGCCCGCCGCCTCGCGCATCTTCAGCCCGGCCTCCTGGGCCAGGCCGTAGGTCCAGCCGCGCCCCAGGAACGTCCACTGCTCGGCCGCGACGACCGCCTCGTCCAGCGGTTCGGTCACCGCCAGCTCCGCGTCGACCGCCGCCTCGGCGACCGTCTTCACGCCCGCCGGAAGCGGACCGGCCGCTTCCAGGCCCGCCCGCAGGAAGGCGAGCGCGGTGGTGGCGAACCGGGTCTGGACCACCGACTCCTCGTCCGCCCAGTCCAGTACGGCCACCGCGTCGGCGGCCTCCATGACGGGCGTCTTCGGGTCTCCCGTCAGCGCGACGGTGGCGGTCTTCCCGCGCAGCTCGCCCAGGAGCGCCAGCACCTCGCTCGTCGTACCGGACCGGGTGATCGCCACCACCCGGTCGTACGGCCGTCCGACGGGGAACTCCGAGGAGGCGTACGCGTCCGTCTCGCCCTGTCCGGCGGCCTCCCGCAGCGCCGCGTAGGCGATGGCCATGAACCAGGAGGTGCCGCAGCCGGTGACCGCGACGCGCTCGCCCGGTCTCGGCAGGCCCTCGAACTCCGCGCCCGCCTGCGCGGCACGCCGCCAGCAGCCGGGCTGGGTGGCAATCTCGGTTGCGGTACGCGACATGCGGGACGGCTCCTTGCGGCTGGGCGGGCGGGGCGGCTCGACGGGGAGTGGCACGCGGCGACTAAAGATCTGGACCATCAAGACCCGTACGCCGAGACCTACTTAGCAGCCGCCCCGGCTCCCGTGCAATGCCGCCGCGTCGTGGAAGCGATGCCACCTGTGGTGTAGACCTTTACGCCGGTGGCGGGCAGAATCGCAGCTCCCCCGGAGGGCCCCGCGCGGACGTGGGAGCCGCGGGCGGTGGAATCGACGAGGACGGACTGAGCTGTGCAGCGGCGTTACTTGGGACTGACGGCGGCTGTCGCCGCGCTGGGAATGACGGCGACGCTGTCGGGCTGCGACAGCGGCGGCGGCTCGGGCGACGTCACGCTGACGGTGGTCGCGGCCGACTACGGGACGAGCGAGGAGAACAAGTCCGACACGTACTGGGACGCCGTCGCCCGCGACTTCGAGGCGTCCCACCCCGGCATCGAGGTCGAGGTCACCGTCCTGCCCTGGACGGACGTCGACCGCGAGGTCGCCAGGATGGTCAAGGACGGCAAGGCCCCCGACATCGCGCAGATCGGCGCTTACGCGGACTACGCCAAGGCCGGGAAGCTCTACTCCGCCGACGAGATGCTGGCCATCCGCACCCAGGCCAACTTCCTGCCGAAGCTCGTCGACGCGGGCAAGGTCAACCGCATCCAGTACGGGCTGCCGTTCGTCGCCAGCACCCGGCTGCTCTTCTACAACGAGAAGCTCTTCAGCCGGGCCGGCCTCAAGGCCCCCCGCACCTGGAGCGACATCGCCTCCGACGCCACCGTGCTCAGGCAGCGCGGCGTGACGTACCCCTTCGCGCTGCCGCTCGGCCCGGAGGAGTCCCAGGCCGAGACCCTGATGTGGATGCTCAGCGGAGACGGCGGCTACACCGACGACGTCGGCTCGTACGCCATCGACTCGGAGGAGAACGTCAGGACGTTCGACTGGCTGAAGTCGAACCTCGTGGACAAGGGCCTCACCGGCCCCGTCGCACCCGGCGGGCTCAACCGCGCGAAGGCCTTCGAGGCGTTCGCGAAGGGGCAGGTCGGCATGCTCAACGGCCACCCCACGTTGATGGAGGAGGCCGAGCGGAAGGGCGTCGAGGTCGGCATGGTCCCCCTCCCCGGCGCGAAGGGTCCCACCGAGGGGTCCATGGGCGTCGCCGACTGGATCATGGGCTTCAGGCAGAACGACCACCGGCGCCCGATCGGCGAGTTCCTCGACTTCCTGTTCACCGACAAGAACGTGATCGAGTTCGCCGACACGTACGACATGCTGCCCGTCACGAGCAGCGCGTCGGCGTCGATGGAGGACGACCCCCGGTTCAAGCCGCTGCACAAGTTCCTGGCGGCGCTGCCGCAGGCGGAGTTCTACCCGTTCGGCAAGACGTCCTGGGCGCGGGCGAGCGAGTCGATCAAGGAGAACATCGGCAAGGCGGTGGAGCCGGGGGCGAGCCCGGAGAGCGTGCTCGAGCGGATAGCCCGGGAATCGGCGGCGGCGGAGGCGGCGGAGTAGGTGGCGGAGGCGGTGGCAGGCCGAGCGGGCGCGGGGGCGGGCCGCGCCATATATTGGCTGATATGACCGCCCATCCCCCGAACGGCCCTTCGGACACTCCCGACGAGCCCGCCCCGCTGTCCGACCGCGACCGCGCGGTCCTGGCGGTCGAGCGGCAGTCGTGGGCGGGGCCGGGGGCGAAGGAGCGGGCGATCCGGGAGCGGCTCGGGCTGTCGCCCACCCGGTACTACCAGCTGCTGAACGCGTTGCTGGACGACCGGCGGGCGTTGGAGGAGGATCCGGTGACGGTGAACCGCCTCCGGCGCGTACGGGAGGCGAGGCGGGGGAGGCGGTAGGGCCGGTGCGCCCGGGGTGGCGTGTCCGAGGGGTCCGGGGCTCCGGTCCCGCCCGCGCTCGGGGGGCCGCGGCGATACGCTCACCGCATGGGCAGCCATCCGTACACCCCCGCCACCGCCCCCGGCCGCGCCGGCCTGGACGCCATCCTCGCCCGCCCGGCCGGAGCCCTCGTCGCGCTCGACTTCGACGGGACGCTCGCGGACATCGTGCCGGACCCGGAGCAGGCGCGCGCGCACCCCGGGACCGTCGAGGCGCTGGCCGCGCTCGCGCCGCGGGTCGGGTCGGTGGCCGTGATCACCGGGCGGCCCGCCGAGGTCGCCGTGCGGTACGGCGGGTTCGCCGGGGTCGCCGGGCTCGACCACCTCGTCGTCCTCGGGCACTACGGCGCCGAGCGCTGGGACGCCGCGACCGGGACCGTGCACGCCCCGGCCCCGCCTCCCGGGGTCGACGCCGTGCGCGCCGAACTGCCGGGCGTACTGGAGGAGTTCGGCTTCCGGGGTGGGACCTGGACGGAGGACAAGGGGCGGGCCCTCGCCGTGCACACCCGGCGTGCCGCCGACCCGCAGGCCGCGTTCGAGGCGCTGCGCGGACCCCTCGGCGAGCTGGCCGCGAGGCACGGGCTGATCGTCGAACCGGGGCGGCTCGTACTGGAGTTGCGTCCGCCGGGCATGGACAAGGGCGTCGCGCTCACCGAGTACGCGCGCGAGACCGGCGCCACGTCCGTGCTGTACGCGGGCGACGACCTGGGCGACCTCGCCGCCTACGCCGCCGTGGAGAAGCTGCGCACGGACGAGGCGAACCCCGTGCCCGGCCTGCTCATCTGCAGCGGGAGCGCCGAGGTGCCGGAGCTGGCCGAGCGCGCCGACCTGTCGGTGCCCGGCCCGGGCGCCGTCGTGGACTACCTGCGCTCACTCGCCGAGCGGCTGGCGTAGCGCGGGGCCTGCGAAACCCGCCCTCAGCCCGCGCGCAGCGCCTCCAGCTGGTCCAGGAACCACTGCTGCGGCGGCAGCGCGGTGGCCGCCTCGGCCAGGCGTTCCGAGCGGGCGGCGCGCACGTCGTCCGGGAGCGTCAGCGCCTCGTGCAGGGCGTCGGCGGTGGCCGAGACGTCGTACGGGTTGACCGTGAGCGCGTGCTCGCCCAGTTCCTCGTACGCGCCGGCCTCGCGGGAGAGGACCAGCGCGCAGCCCTCGTCGGAGACGACCGGGACCTCCTTGGCGACCAGGTTCATGCCGTCGCGGATGGGGTTGACGAGGGCCACGTCGGCCAGCCGGTACGCGGCGAGCGAGCGGGCGAAGTCGTCCTTGACGTGCAGGACGACCGGGGTCCAGTCCGCCGTGCCGTACGTCTTGTTGATCGCGTCGGCGAGCTGCTGGACCTCCGCGGTGTACTCCCGGTAGACCGCGAGGTCCTGGCGCGAGGGGTAGGCGAACGCCACGTGCACCACGCGTTCGCGCCACTCGGGGCGTTCGTCGAGGAGGGCGCGGTAGGCGTGCAGGCCCCGGACGATGTTCTTGGACAGTTCCGTGCGGTCGACCCGGACGATGGTCCTGCGGCCGGGCCCGATCTGTTCGCGCAGGGCCGCCATCCGCTCGTCGACGTCCGGCTCGTGCGCGCGGCGGCGCAGGAATCCGGCGTCGGCGCCCAGGCCGTGCACCCCGATGCGGGTGCGGCCGGTGCCGCCCAGGATCTCCGTGCAGCAGCCGATGAAGGCGTCCGCCCAGCGGCGGGTCAGGAAGGCGGCGCGGTCGGCGCCGAGGATGCCGCGCAGCAGCTGTTCGGCGATGTCGTCGGGGAGCAGCCGGAAGTAGTCGACGGGGGCCCACGGGGTGTGCGAGAAGTGGCCGATCCGGAGGTCGGGGCGCAGTTCGCGGAGCATGCCGGGGACGAGCGAGAGGTGGTAGTCCTGCACCAGGACGCTCGCGCCCTCGCCCGCCTCCTCGGCGAGCGCTTCGGCGAAGGCGCGGTTGTACGCCTCGTAGGAGGCCCACTGCCTGCGGAACTCCGCGTCGAAGACGGGCTCGACGGGCGTCTGGTACAGCATGTGGTGGACGAACCACAGCACGGAGTTGGCGATGCCGTTGTACGCGTCGGCGTGCACGTCGGCGTCGATGTCGAGCATGCGGACGCCCGGCTCGCCGACCCCTCTGCGCACCGCCTCCCGGTCGCCGGCGCCGAGCGCGGCGCAGACCCACATCTTGTCGTCGACGGCGCTGAGGCCGGAGACGAGTCCGCCCCCGCCCCGTTTCGCTTCGAGGGAGCCGCCCTCGCCCAGTGTGTACGACACGGGGCCGCGGTTGGACGCGACGAGGACCTGGGCAGCGGGCTGGGGGGCGTGCTCGGAGACCATGGCCGGAATCTAGCCCGATCCGGAACCGCCCAAACGTACGAAGTCGGACCGGATGGGTTCGTGATCAGGCCGCGCGCCGTGCCAGGTACTCCTCGATCTCCCGCATCGGCGGCCTCTCCTGCGTGTCGACCGGGTAGGTGTGCGGGACGAATCCGTCGGGCCCGCGTTCGAACTGGGTGAGCGAGGGGCGGACCAGATGGCCGCGGGAGAGCCGTACCTGCGCGGTGCGGTAGATGGCGGCGGCCATCCGGCCGAGCGCCTGGCCGTCCTGGTGGCGGTGGACGCGGACGCCGACGTCGACCTGGGCGAGGGCGTCCAGGCCGACGGTGTGCAGGGCGTCGACGAGCAGGCCGAGCTCGACCCCGTAACCGACCGGGAAGGGAAGCCGCTCCAGGAGCGAGCGGCGTACGGCGTACTCGCCGCCCAGCGGCTGGACGAAGCCGGCCAGCAGCGGCCAGTGCAGGTTCAGCAGCGGCCGGGCCACCAGCTCGGTGACGCGGCCGCCCTGGCCGGCCACCTCGCCGAGCGGCCGGTCGTACATGGCCTTGACGAACTGCACCTCGGGGTCGGCCAGCAGCGGGCCGACGATGCCGGAGACGAAGTCGGCCGAGAAGTCCTTCAGGTCCGCGTCGATGAAGCACAGGATGTCGCCGCCGGTCACCAGGAGCGAGCGCCAGAGCACCTCGCCCTTGCCGGGCACGGCGGGGAGGCGGGGCAGGATGCTGTCCCGGTGGACGACCCGGGCACCCGCGCGGCGGGCGACCTCGGCGGTGGCGTCCGTGGAGCCCGAGTCGATCACCACCAGCTCGTCGACCAGGCGGACCTTCTCCATCAGCTCGCGCCGGATCGTCGCGACGATGTCGCCGACGGTCTCGGCTTCGTTGAGGGCCGGCAGAACGACGCTCACGCCCGTACCGTGCGGCCCGTGCGCGGCGGCCTGCGCGCTCGCCGGCGGACGGTCGGCGGCTGACCAGGAACGCCTGGTCAGCCAGCGTTCGACCTCTTCGAGCACGGTCGATACTCCCTGTGTGTGATCCATCTCGCGGTACGGACGGCTATCTCACCGGCCCGGTGCTTCGGTTACAGTCTTGAACAACGCGGACAGCCCTCGCATGCCGGGGTCGGTCCGCCGACAAACGCCTGGATCCATGATCCGGTGCCACAGCGCTCATCCAGAGGGACAGAGGGAACGGCCCGTTGAAGTCCCGGCAACCCTCCTGCCGACCGCGAGGTCAGGTGGGGAAGGTGCCAATTCCGTCTCACGACGAAACGCGTCGTGGGGAAGATGAGGAGAAAGGGCCTCGCCATCATGGCTGTTGAGACTGTCACAGCATCCACCGAATCCACCGTCGACCTCGGTCCCGCCGCGGCTCTTTCCTGCCGCGAGTGCGGCGAGCGGTTCGCCCTCGGTCCCCTTTTCGCCTGTGCGTCCTGTTTCGGGCCGCTCGAAGTGGCGTACGACCTGCCGAGCGGCTCTCCCGAGGAGCTGAAGAAGCGCATCGAGGCCGGCCCGGACAACATCTGGCGTTACGCGCCGCTGCTGCCGGTGCCCTCCGACGTCGCCGACAAGCCCAATCTCAACCCCGGCTTCACCAAGCTGGTCAAGGCCGACAACCTCGCCCGCGAGCTGGGCGTGACCGGCGGCCTGTACGTGAAGGACGACTCCGGCAACCCGACGCACTCCTTCAAGGACCGCGTCGTCGCGATCGCCGTCGAGGCCGCCCGCGCCTTCGGCTTCACCACCCTGTCCTGCTCCTCCACCGGCAACCTCGCCGGCGCGGTCGGCGCCGCCGCCGCCCGGGCGGGCCTGCGCTCCTGCGTGTTCATCCCGCACGACCTGGAGCAGGGCAAGGTCGTCATGGCCGCGGTGTACGGCGGTGAGCTGGTCGGCATCGAGGGCAACTACGACGACGTCAACCGCTTCTGCTCCGAGCTCATCGGCGACCCGCTGGGCGAGGGCTGGGGCTTCGTCAACGTCAACCTGCGCCCGTACTACGGCGAGGGCTCCAAGACGCTGGCGTACGAGATCTGCGAGCAGCTCGGCTGGCGGCTGCCCGACCAGATCGTCATCCCGATCGCGTCCGGCTCGCAGCTCACGAAGATCGACAAGGGGCTCCAGGAGCTGATCAGGCTCGGCCTGGTCGAGGACAAGCCGTACAAGATCTTCGGCGCCCAGGCCGAGGGCTGCTCCCCGGTCTCCACCGCCTTCAAGGCCGGTCACGACGTGGTCCGTCCGCAGAAGCCGAACACCATCGCCAAGTCCCTGGCGATCGGCAACCCGGCCGACGGCCCGTACGTCCTGGACATCGCCCGGCGCACCGGCGGCGCCGTCGAGGACGTCGACGACGAGCAGGTCGTCGACGCGATCAAGCTGCTGGCCCGCACCGAGGGCATCTTCGCCGAGACGGCGGGCGGGGTGACGGTCGGCGTGACGAAGAAGCTGATCGAGGCCGGTCTGCTCGACCCGGCGCTCACCACCGTCGTCCTGAACACCGGTGACGGTCTCAAGACGCTGGACGCGGTGGCCGAGACCTCGCAGGCGACCGCCACGATCCGCCCGAGCCTGGACGCCTTCCGCGCCGCCGGACTCGCCACCAGCTGATCCGCTCCGACCACCCGAGACTTCCCCGAAGGGCACCCGCCATGAGCGTCAAGGTCCGCATCCCCACCATCCTCCGCACCTACACGGGCGGCCAGGCCGAGGTCCCGGCCGAGGGCGCGACCCTCTCCGAGGTCATCGCGTCGCTGGAGAAGGACCACCCGGGCATCGCCGCCCGCGTCCTGGACGACCAGGGCAAGCTGCGCCGCTTCGTCAACGTGTACGTCAACGACGACGACGTGCGCTTCGAGGGCGGCCTCGACGCGGTCACCCCGGACGGGGCGGGCGTCTCGATCATCCCCGCCGTCGCCGGCGGCTGCTGAGCCCCGGGGCCGCCGGGAGCGGCCCCCGCCTTCACGGAATTACCGGAATTGCCCCCTCCGCGAGAGAAGCGGAGGGGGCAATTCTGCATGGTTGAGCGGGGTAGAGTGTGGGAAGTCCCCTTCGCTGCCCGTGCCGCCCGCGTATGAGAATGCGCCGCCCCACGACCAGATGCAGCCAATGTGCCTGGACCTCTTGCACCATAAGTCACCTTTGCCGGGCCCGACTTGCCCTGGAAACCTGTGAATTCCCCGCATTCGGGCGATCGGTGGTGCGCAGAATTTTCGTCCGACTGACCTGTTGCAGAGGGCAGTTGGGCAGATACATTCAGCCGCGGTCGGCGCGTTCCGGCGCACACACGTTACAGGGGAGTTAGGCATGGCTCAGGGCACCGTCAAGTGGTTCAACGCGGAGAAGGGGTACGGCTTCATCGCGGTCGACGGTGGTGCGGATGTTTTCGTCCACTACAGCGCGATCCAGATGGACGGTTACCGCACCCTCGAAGAAGGTCAGCGGGTGGAGTTCGAGATCTCGCAGGGCCAGAAGGGGCCGCAGGCGGACATGGTCAAGCTCGCCGTCGGCTGAGCCCGGCCCGGCACGACACGTCGGCCGCGACGCTACGCACGTACGAAGGGTCCGTACCCAGGGGGTACGGACCCTTCGCGCGTACCGGGCCCGCGTGCCGCAGGTCCCGGGCCGCCGTCCACATGCCGGTGGAGGCGCTTGCACTCGACGGTGCCGAGTGCTAATCATTGGCTTAGCACTCTCCAGGTGAGAGTGACAGAATTTTGGACCGGGCCGGTGAGGCCCGCAGGCGTGGCGGGGCAAGGAACCGCCAGGCACGCAGGCCGTCCGTCGCGGGCGCCACTCGGTCCGGAGCAATCCACCCCTGTCCGGGAGGACCACTTCACATGGCCAAGATCATCGCGTTCGACGAGGAGGCCCGGCGCGGTCTCGAGCGCGGCATGAACCAGCTCGCCGACGCCGTCAAGGTCACCCTTGGCCCCAAGGGTCGCAACGTCGTCCTCGAGAAGAAGTGGGGCGCCCCCACGATCACCAACGATGGTGTTTCCATCGCCAAGGAGATCGAGCTGGAGGACCCGTACGAGAAGATCGGTGCGGAGCTGGTCAAGGAGGTCGCCAAGAAGACGGACGACGTCGCCGGCGACGGTACGACCACCGCCACCGTTCTCGCCCAGGCGCTCGTCCGCGAGGGCCTGCGCAACGTGGCCGCGGGTGCGAACCCGATGGCTCTCAAGCGGGGCATCGAGAAGGCCGTCGAGGCCGTCTCCGCCGCCCTCCTGGAGCAGGCCAAGGACGTGGAGACCAAGGAGCAGATCGCTTCGACCGCCTCCATCTCCGCCGCCGACACCCAGATCGGCGAGCTCATCGCCGAGGCCATGGACAAGGTCGGCAAGGAAGGCGTCATCACCGTCGAGGAGTCCCAGACCTTCGGTCTGGAGCTCGAGCTCACCGAGGGTATGCGCTTCGACAAGGGCTACATCTCGGCGTACTTCGCCACCGACATGGAGCGCATGGAGTCGTCCCTCGACGACCCGTACATCCTGATCGTCAACTCCAAGGTCAGCAACGTGAAGGACCTCCTTCCGCTGCTGGAGAAGGTCATGCAGTCCGGCAAGCCGCTGCTGATCATCGCCGAGGACGTCGAGGGCGAGGCCCTGTCGACCCTGGTCGTCAACAAGATCCGTGGCACCTTCAAGTCCGTCGCCGTCAAGGCCCCGGGCTTCGGTGACCGCCGCAAGGCCATGCTCGGCGACATCGCCATCCTCACCGGTGGCACCGTCATCTCCGAGGAGGTCGGCCTCAAGCTGGAGAACGCCGGTCTCGACCTGCTCGGCCGCGCCCGCAAGGTCGTCATCACCAAGGACGAGACGACGATCGTCGACGGCGCCGGTGACAGCGACCAGGTCCAGGGCCGCGTCAACCAGATCCGTGCCGAGATCGAGAACTCCGACTCGGACTACGACCGCGAGAAGCTCCAGGAGCGTCTGGCGAAGCTGGCCGGCGGCGTGGCCGTCATCAAGGCCGGTGCCGCCACCGAGGTCGAGCTCAAGGAGCGCAAGCACCGCATCGAGGACGCGGTGCGCAACGCCAAGGCCGCCGTCGAGGAGGGCATCGTCGCCGGTGGTGGCGTGGCTCTGCTCCAGGCCTCGGCCGTCTTCGAGAAGCTGGAGCTCGAGGGTGACGAGGCGACCGGCGCCAACGCCGTGAAGCTCGCCCTGGAGGCCCCGCTCAAGCAGATCGCCGTCAACGGTGGTCTCGAGGGTGGCGTCGTCGTGGAGAAGGTGCGCAACCTGCCGATCGGTCACGGCCTCAACGCCGCGACCGGCGAGTACGTCGACATGATCGCCGAGGGCATTCTCGACCCGGCGAAGGTCACGCGCTCCGCCCTGCAGAACGCCGCGTCGATCGCCGCGCTGTTCCTCACCACCGAGGCCGTCATCGCCGACAAGCCGGAGAAGGCCGCCGCGGCCGCTCCGGGCGGCATGCCGGGCGGTGACATGGACTTCTGATCCTGACGGATCGGCGGTTCAGCAGTACCAACGACACCGGCCCCCGGGGACTCCTCCCCGGGGGCCGGTGTCGTTGCGTGTACGGGCACCGGGCCGGCCCGCGTCGAGGCCATCGACGAGGCGGGTGAGGAAGCGGTCGGACACGGCGTCCGGGGTGACCGGCCGGCCGTCGCCCGGACTCGGAGCCGACGCTGCCGGTGGGGCCGACCGGGCAGGGGTACGCGCCTGGCCTCCCCTGTCAGTCCCGGGTGATAGACATACGACTGGCCATCGTGAATCAGGCCAGTAAAATAGATTCAACAAGGAGGTGCTACGTGGATCTCGTACGTGTGGGGGAGCGGATCCGCCGCGAACGTGAGCGCGCTGGGCTCAATCAGCGTGACCTCGCGCGACGCGCCCAGCTCTCCCAACCGACCTTGACCCGTATCGAGACCGGCGCGCGCGCCAACGTGACGCTCGCGGAGTTGGACCGCCTCGCCGTCGCGCTGGACATCCCGGTACGGCTGCTCACCAGTGGCGACCCAGTACGCGAGAGGGTCCAGATCGCGGCCAGAACCGACGAGGTGACGGCTGCGGAACGTGAGGAGGCGCTTCGGCGCACCCTCGAAGTGCTGGAATTGGATGCCCGTCTGGACAAGCTGGGGACGAACACCACGCAGCAGCGAAAGCCGCAGGGACGTCTGCAGATCCCGGACGAGCAGCTTCCGGGGGAAGAGCAGGCCAGTGAGCTGGCTGAACGGGTCCGAGCGGCTCTTCATCTGGGCTGCGCCCCCATCGCCGATGTGGATGAACTGATTGAGCAGCTCACCGGTGTGGACACAGCGGTACTGAGGCTGCCGAAGGGCGCCGAAGGATTCACCGCCACCGACCCTGCTCGCGATACGACTCTCATCGCTGTCCGCGCATGTGACGTGCCTGAACGGCAGCGATTCAGTTTCGCTCACGAACTCGGGCACTTGTTGTGGAATGACGGTGCCCAGGTTCATGCGCTGAACGACGGAAGAACTCCGGGTGAGAGGCGCTGTGACGCCTTTGCCCGCAACCTCTTGGCGCCGAGGGAAGGCATCAGGTCCTGGCTGTCCGCTGAGAGGTTTCCGGAGGGCGGCCGGATGGACGAGCGTACGGCCGCGCTTCTGGCACGCCACTTCCGAGTCAGCTTTCCCGTCATCCTCATTCAGCTGGAGGAGATGTCGCTCGTCACGACCGAAGAGAAGAACGGCCTGCGGGGCCCGACCGGCGCGCAGTTGGCGCACCGTTATGGCTGGGGCCCGGCGTACGAGCAGGAGAAGGACGCCGCCCAAGCCGTACGAGCTCCCAGGCGCATTCTCGAACGGGCCGTTGATGCCTATCGGCAGAACCTTTTGGGGGTGCGGGCTCTGGCCATGCTGGAAGGATGCAAGCCGGAAGAAGCCGAGGCCCGACTCACGGAAGCCGGCATCGTCCCCGATCCCCCGACTCCCCGGCGAGCCAACCTGTCCCGGCTGGTCGCCCGCGGTCTGGCGAAGCACGAGTAAAGTAACCCCGCCGGGGGATTTCGAAGGGGTGGGGGCTTGCCCAACCAGCACGCGGAAGTGTCGAGTGAGACGGCTTCGCCGGATCAACGTGAACCGCTTTGCATTCTGGACGCAGTGATCTGCGTGCACTTCGTCGGTGCGAATGTCCACCGTTTGCTGGTGGACGTCCTTCAGGAGGCGGATCTGACGCTGCTCGTGCCGCAGGAAGTCTGCGACGAAGTCGCGCGCAAGGACAAGAAGTACCCCGGGCTGAAACTCAAGTGGACACGTCTGACGAGCAGTCGGCATATCCGTGTTCTTCCCGGACTTGAGGCGCGGACAGCGCCGGCTCGTGTCATCGAGGTCTTCGAGGACGTGCGAGGCAGGCAGGTGGAGGATGCTCTGCGGGACGCGAAGGATCTCGGCGAAGCGGTAGTCGTAGCTCACGGAGTGCACTACCAGGACGAGGGGCACGAAGTGCTCGTCGCCATCGACGATCAGGGCGGCCAAGCCCTTGCGGCCGATCGGGACCTGGAGGTCATGACCGTCGAGGACGTACTGGTGATGGCCATTGAATTCGGCCACTTCTCCACCGAGGGGGATTTGAAGAACGTGTACGGAAAGCTGCGGAAGTTCGGCGACGGACTGCCCTCGTACGCGCAGACGCCCCTGGCCATTTGCTACAAGGAGTGGCGCGGCCGGCAGTCGGAGGAGAGCTGAGCGCTCCGGCACGAGCGGTGGCTCACATGCGCCGGGGGCGAGCCCGATGAGGCCGAAGGGCACCGAAGGTCCCGCCGGCCGCAGCCGCCGGGACCTTCGTGTCGCTCGTGCAGGCGGGTGCTGAGGTCGGCTCCGGCCTGCGTGGGTGATCCACCCCCCCGCACCTCAGGGTCCATGCGCCGCCCGTCCGCAGGATGGATCAGTGCCGCCCGGCGCCCCGGCCCAGGGTCTTCAGGAGCGCCTGTGCCATGACCTCCTCGCCCTTCGCGTTGGGATGGGCCGGAGCGGCGGGCGCCGCGGGGCGCAGCGGCTCGATCCACCGGTCGGCGGGTGCCTTGCACATGTCGTGGCCCACTGTCGGTCCGTACGTGTCCACGTAGTCGGCCCGGTTCAGCAGCGCCACCGCGCGCAGCATCAGGTTGAGGCGCTTCTCCGTGTCCCGCAGGTACGGGAAGTCCTTGGCGGCGAAGGGGACTTGGGGGTAGCAGCCGGTGCCGTCCTCGGGAAGGAGGTCCGGGTAGCCGACGACGACCACGCGGGCGTGGGGGGCCTTGTGGTGCACTTCCCGCAGTACACGGGCGACCTTGGGCGCTGTCTGGAGGATCTTCAGCGTCAACTGGTCATAGCCCGCGGCCCCGTAGTGCTGCTGACAGGGGTTGCCGGCGAGGTCCTTGGCGCTGAGGCCGGCGCAGGTGCTGATGATGGAGCCGAAGCCGACGTCGTTGCCGCCGATCTGCAGGGTCACGAGGTCCGTGTCGCGCTTCACCGCGTCCAGTTGGGGCCCGTTGGTGCCCTGCGCCTGCCACATCTCGGCGGTCGTCGCTCCGCCGCAGCTCACGTCGGTGAACGAGGTGACGCGGCGCTCGCGCGCGGTGATCGACGGGTAGTTGTGGTCGGACCGGGCGCAGTTGGCGTCGACTTGCGCGGGTATCAGGGGGCCGGAGGTGTAGGAGTCGCCCAGCGCCACGTAGGCGGAGCGGGGCGCTCCGTGCGCACCTCCCGGCGCGGCCGAGGCCGTGCCGGTGAAGCCGGCGGCGAGCGCGCAGCTGCTCAGCGCGGCCAGCGCGATGGCGGTGCGTCGCTTGGATACGGCCTCGCCCGGACGCGTCCGATGCGTCATCATGCCCTCCCCAGAAAGTACGACAGCCCGCGGACAGGCGGCGGCCAGGGCGCACGTGACGTCAGAGAGGCACCCGGCCGCGCGGCGGCTTGTGCCCCGCGGACCCAACCCCGCCTGTATACCGGCCAGTAGACCGTGAGACCAGTGATCGGACTGAGTCCGAGCGAGGCGCCGGGGCCACCCGTCAGCACTTGCGTCGTTTACGCAAGAGTTGCACTTACCCTTGCAGTAGTTCTGCATCAGCTCGGAAAATATCTGCACGGAGCTTGTGTGGGCGAGGGCGCCCGCCCTACTGTCGCCTCACCCATGACGGCGGCGACTCCCCACGCGCGCACGGCCGTTGACACCCAGGACTCAGAGAAACGGGTATGCGATGTCACGGAAGACCGCCGCGGCTGCGGCGGCGGCGCGAAGACCGCGTCGGACAGGGCTGTACGCGACAGCCGTCGCCTCGGTGACCGCGGCCGCCGTCGGCCTCGGGGTGATGGCCGGCGCGCCCGCGCTCGCCGGGCCCCGGCCCGCCACCGCCCCGGCCCCGGTCGTCACGCGCGCCGCCCTCGATCCCGCGCTGGTGCAGGGGCGGGGCGCGAAGGTGGCCTTCGCCGAGCAGGAGGCCGAGAACGCGGTGACCGACGGGACGGTCATCGGCCCGGGCCGGGACGCGTACACGCTGCCGTCCGAGGCGTCGGGCCGCAGGGCGGTCAGGCTGGCGCCCGGGCAGCACGTCGAGTTCACGCTGCCCGCGGCGGCCAACGCGATCACCGTGCGCTACAGCATCCCGGACGCGCCGGGCGGCGGCGGGATCACCGCCCCGCTGGACGTCTCGGTGAACGGCAGGAAGCGCTCCACGATGACGCTGACCTCGCAGTACTCCTGGCTGTACAACCAGTACCCGTTCTCCAACGACCCGGGCGCCGGGCTCCTCCACCCCGACTGGTGGATCACCGAGTGCTCGTGCGTGCCCGCCGCCACGACGCCCGCCCCGGTCGTCGACAAGCCGTTCCGGCCCAGCCACTTCTACGACGAGCAGCGCCTCCTGCTCGGCCGTACGTACCGCGCGGGCGACACCGTACGGCTGACCGTGCCGGCCGGGAGCCGGGCCGTGTGGACGGCGATCGACCTGCTGGACTCCGAACGCGTCGGGCTGCCGCACGTCGAGCCGTTCGCCGCCGACGTCCTCGCGTTCGGGGCCGATCCGACCGGGCGGCGGGACGCGGCGGAGGCGATCGAGAAGGCCATCGCGTTCGCCCGGCGCGCCCACCTGAAGGTGTACCTCCCGCCGGGGACGTACCGCGTCGACCGGCACATCGTCGTGGACGACGTGACGATCACCGGGGCCGGCAGCTGGTACACGAGGATCAAGGGCCGCGAGGTCGCGCTCGACGCGCCCGCCGCCGACGGGTCCACGCACACCGGCGTCGGCTTCTACGGGAAGTCCGCGGCCGAGGGCGGCAGCCGCAACGTGCACCTGTCCGGCTTCGCCATCGAGGGCGACGTGCGCGAGCGTATCGACACCGACCAGGTCAACGCGATCGGCGGTGCGATGAGCGATTCGACCATCAAGGGCCTGCACATCAGCCACACCAAGGTCGGCATGTGGTTCGACGGCCCGATGAAGAACCTGCGGGTCTCGGACACGGTGATCGTGGACCAGATCGCGGACGCCGTCAACTTCCACACGGGCGTGACCGATTCACGCGTCACGAACACCTTCGTCCGCAACTCGGGCGACGACGGCCTCGCGATGTGGGCCGAGAAGACGACCAACGCCCGCAACACCTTCGACCACAACACCGTGCAGTCCCCGGTCCTCGCCAACGGCATCGCGATCTACGGCGGCAGCGACATCACCGTCTCCGGCAACCTCGTCGCCGACCCGGTCCGCGAGGGCAGCGCCCTGCACCTCGGCGCCCGCTTCGGCGCCGAGCCGTTCGCCGGGAAGGTGAACGTCACGGGCAATACGACGGTCCGCGCGGGCACCTTCGAGCTCAACTGGAAGATCGGGCTCGGCGCGCTGTGGGTCTTCGCGCTGGACCGGAGCATCGACGGCGCCGACATCCGGGTCACCGGCAACGACTTCCTGGACAGCACGTACAACGCGCTCATGCTGGTCTCGGACTGGGCGGTGAAGGACCAGTACGTCATCGAGAACATCCACTTCAAGGACATCCGGGTCGACGGCACGGGCACCTCGGTCCTGAGCGCCCGCGCGGCGGGCGGCGCCACCTTCGAGAACGTGGACGCGCGCCACGTGGGCGCGGTGGGCGTGAACAACTGCGGCTCGTTCAACTTCCCTTCGACGGGTTCGGAGTTCGCCCTGACGGACCTGGGCGGCAACGACGGCGGCTGGCTCGCGCCGTGGCTGCTGCCCAACACGATCACCTGCGACGACCGCCCGGAGGTGGTCCCGCCTCCGGCGCCGGAGACGTGGTGACCGCGACCGCGTCCCGCGGACCTCGCGGGACGGCCCGATCCTGCCGGAAGGTGCGACGGGCCACGTGTCCGGCCCTTGGCGCACGCCGGAGGAGGCGGGGGTGCGGGGGGTGTTCGCGGTGTTGCGCGGGGCGTAGGGGAGGGGTCCCCGCTGGGGCGCGGCACTCGCCGCATTCCGGAGTGCGGCGTACGGTGGGCGCGCGAGGGCGGCGTCGCGCTGAAAGGGCGTTCGGGGAAAGCGACTTGAGCCCCGTGCCCCCTTGGCCGGCCGCGCTTCAGGCCCGTCGTTGCCTGCGCCCCCACGCGATGACGACCAGGGCGAGGACCGCGCAGACGGCCGCCATCGCCCCGAGCAGCGTGTGGAACGCGGAGTCGTAGGCGGCGGCAGGAGCCGTTCCGGTGTCCTGCCGTCCGGCGGCGAGGCCGGCGACCGCCGAGCCGAAGACCGCCACGGCGACGGCCTCGCTGCCCAGGCGCAGGGTGTTGAGGAAGCCCGCCGCCATTCCGGCCTTCGCGGGTTCGACGAGGGCGAGGGCCCGGGCGTCCACCAGCCCGGCCGACAGCCCCATGCCCGCACCGGTGAGCAGCATGGGCGCGGCCATGACGAGGGTGGAGGTGTCCGGGCCCAGGACCAGCAGGGCGAGGTCGCCGGTCACCAGGAAGCCCAGCGACGCCAGGACCACGCTTCTCGCGGCCGTGCCGCGTTCCACCAGCTTCGCGCCGGCCAGGGGCAGGACGAGCACGGGCAGCGTCAGCAGCAGCATCGTCGCCCCCGCCGAGGACGGGCTGTGTCCGGTGACGGTCGTCAGGTACGTCGGCAGGTAGGTGAGCTGGGTGACGAACCCGAACGAGGCCGCCACGGGCACCAGGCAGTACGCGAGGAACTCCTGGTCGCGCAGGACGGACAGGTCGAGCAGCGGGGCCTCGGTCCTCTTCGAGCGCGCGGTGAAGAGGACGAGCAGGATGAGGGCGGCAGCGAGCAGGCCCAGCGTGCCGGGGGCGGTCCAGCCCCACTGCGAGCCCTGCACGATGGCGTAGGTGAGCGCGAGCATCGCGAGGACGAAGACGGCGGCGCCGCGTACGTCGAGGCGGGGCGCGGCGGGGTTGCGGGGTTCGCCGACGGTACGGGCCACAGCGGGCAGGCAGACGAGGACGAGTGCCAGGGCAAGGGCGTGCAGCCCGAAGATCCAGCGCCAGCCGAGCAGGTCCACGGCCGGTCCGGAAACGGTGGGACCGAGCGCGACGCCCACGCCGGCGACGGTGCCGAACAGCGCGAACGCCTTGGCGCGGGCGGCGCCGTCGAAGGCCGTGGAGATGATGGCGCTCCCGCAGGCGAAGACCGCTGCCCCGCCGAGGCCGGCGAGCGCGCGGGCCGCGTCGAGCACGTACACGTCGGGCGCGAGGGCGCAGGCCAGCGAGGCGGCGGTGAAGACCGCGGCGCCCGTGGCGAACGCGCGGACGCGGCCGATGAGATCGGCGAGCGAACCCCATACGAGGGTGAAGCAGGCGAACGCCACGTTGAACGCGTTCACCACCCATTGCAGGGCCGCCGGGCTCGCGTGGAGATCGGCGCCGATGGCGGGCAGGGCCACGGCGGTGCCGGAGATCGAGGTCGGGACCACGAAGACGGCGAGAAGGACGACCGCGAGCGTCGGTCCCCGGGGGCCGGGGGTGCGATGGGGCGTCGAGGCCGGCGCGGTCCGCGGGAGGGAGGCGGCGTCTGGAGGCACGGGTGGGCTCCGTGGGTGAGTGGGCAGGACGGGACCCCAAGGTACGAATTCACTCGTACCTTGGGGTGGTCAGACTGGCATGCGGCCCAGGTTCGACGCAAGTAGTACCTTGAGGGGGAGGGTGTCCTACGGCCGCGGCACCCGCAACCGAAGCGGAGGAGGCGCGTCATGCCGGACGACGAAGGGCACCCGACGCCTGAGGAGATGGAACTCCAGGCAGTCATGAAGGCCCTGTCCGACCCCCTGCGCTACCTGGTCGTCGCGACCCTGGCCGCCCAGCCGGAAGGCACCGAGCGCTCCTGCACCTCGTTCGGGCTGCCCGTCTCCAAATCCACCCGGACGCATCACTTCCGGATTCTTCGGGAGGCGGGTCTCGTGCGGCAGGTGGACCGGGGCAACAGCCGCATGGCCCAGCTCCGCCGCCAGGACATCGAGGCCCGCTTCCCGGGCCTGCTGAAGCTCATCACGGACAGCCCGGGGCGTCGGCCGGCCTGAAGGCCGACGCGTACGGCTCACGAGGCCCGCAGGCCTCGGCTTACCGGTCGGCGCCGCCCGGGGGCGACCCACTCGGCGCGCGGGCCGGTGAGCGAGGCGATCACGTCGAATGGAACGAAACGGTATCGCTTGACGTATCGCGATATCGGTTCACGAGGTGGGCCCCCCGGGGGCGCCCTCCTCCCCGCGTTCCGTGGTCATCGGAGGCTCGTCGCGCGTGATCACGACCGGTGGGTTCACCTCCGCGAGCGTGCGGGCCGAAGCCGCCGCGATCTCCTCGTAGGTCCATTCTCTGTAGAAGCGCTCTCCGTGGGCATCGGTGATGTCGATGACCAGGCCGGTCCATTCGTCGACAGGCTGTTCGGGGACGAGGCCCAGTTCGTATGTGGCGTCCTGGAGGAAGGATTCGGTGACGCGTATGCCGGTGAGTCGTTCGGCCAGGGCGAGGACCGCGGCCTTGTCGTCGACGTCGGGGGCGCTCTCGTCGTGCTCTCCTTCGGGAGTCAGCGGGAAGCCGACTTCCCGCATCAGGGGGACGAGCTCGTCGGGACCGTTGCCCTCGCGAGCCGAGGGGGCCTCGAACGTCGTACGGAGTTCGCCGTCCTCGTACCAGTGGAAGAGGTCGATCGGCTTGCCGCCGTTGGTCGAGTGCGCCACGACCCGGCCGCCTCCCCTCGACAGCGTCGCCGCGCACTCGCCCTCGATCCCCAGGCCGCCGTCGAAGCCGAGGACGAGTGTCCAGTCGCCGTTCTCGCCCGGAGTGTTGAAGGCGCCGGCGATGTAGGACTCGTCGGAGTAGTCGTCCACCTCGTCGCGGTGGTCGTCGTTCGCCTCGATGAGCCCGGCCGTCCCCTCCCCGGTGCCGCGCGTCTCCGCTTTCATCGCGCGCAGCACCTCGTGCGGGCTCCGCCCGCGTATCAGCGTCAGGGCGTATCCGTTCTCCATCGCGTGGCCGAAGAGCGGCGAGGTGTGGATCCAGGCGTAGTCGTGCGCGGTCACCGAGTTCATACGGTGCAGTGTGGCCTATGCCTCTGACAGTGCCCGGTGCGAGCGGGGAGCGACGCTCCGCGTGGGAAGGCGCGTGGGGGCCGGTCGACCGCTGCGAGCCGGTTGAGGACGTCGGCCGGAGGGAGGCTCCGGCCGACGAGACGCGGCCCGTTCCAGTTGATGCAGGTCTGATGCCGATCATGTGCCCATCTCGGGCGACATCGGGCAGATCGCGGCCACGCCAGACATCTGTAGGCCTGGGCATCACGAAGGACGGCTCCCGAGGGTCCGTTTCCGGCGGCCGGCGATCAGCCGTCGCAAGGTGTCGTGACGCCGTGCTCCCCTGAACGGGGTGACAAAATTCGACTGACCCGGCACGTGGGCGCACTCATGCGGTGCGCAGCCACCTTCAGTGGTGGCCACTGGCGCCCGTACGAGAGGTTCAGAATCCTGAGCGACGAGGTGGAGCCGCGCACTGTTCGTGTGATGGCCGACTACGGGTGCCACCCGCTCTGGCTCAGCGGTGAGGAAGTCGGCGACGTGTCCCCGGAAGACCCGGCTTTGGCCCTGCCGTCCGACCTGGCCGAGCGTCTGCACGAGTGGGCGGCTGAGTTCGACCGCACCTTGAACCGGGAGGACCCCAGGCTCTCCGGATTTCCGTCGGAGGACGCCGAGCGACGGTTCGTCCAGGCGGGCGAGGCGCTTGCCCGACAGGTCGCGAAGCAGTTGGGTCCGGCGTGGGCGGTGAGGTACTTCGATCTGCGAGTCAACGCGGACCGGACCGTTCCGTACTCCTAGGGGGATTCGTTTGGATCGCAGTCGGCGGGGAGTCTTCGTGTCCTGCGGGTAGCCGCGCTGTCAGTACCACGCTCTACGGTGCGACCATGTCGTTTGTCCTGCCTGATGGCGTGCCTCCCGGCCGGTTTCTGTCTTCCGGTCCCACACACGTGTGGGTCTCTGACGAATTTCCTCAAGACGTCGGTCAGCTGTGGCCTCGCTTGCTGAGCGAGCAGGAGGCCGGTGGCCTGGTTCCGCTCCTGTGCTGGCCCGATGCCCTGGGAAGGCCGCTCGGCCTGGACCACGTCGATGCGGTCCGTCTGGAGGAGGTGCTGGCCACGGACTTCGCCGAGTACCGGCGCCGGAGGCTGCCCTTCTGGATGGACCCGACGCCGGTCCCGGTGCCTGAGGGAGTCGAACCATGGCCGCACGACCCCGGGCCGCCCTTCGAGCAGTGGCCGGGCCTGGCACCGCAGATAGCGGCTGCGTCCGCAGACACGACGCCCGAGGAAGCGGCGGCAAGCCTGCTGGCCTGGCTCGTCGAGACGGGCCAGGCCGGGCTGGACGAGTGCTGACTCGTGCTCGTTCCTGCCCATCGCAGCAGTGACGCTCTGGCCTCGATCGGCTGGTTCTCGGAGGCACCGCTGCCTCTGCTGTGTGCACTCCTGCGGAGCTGGGAAGACCGCTTCGGCGCACGGGTGGTGGCGGTGTTCGGCAGCGAGCTGCACGTATCGGTCGCGAGGCCACCCGTCGAAGCGGAGCACGCGAACCTGCTCGCTCTGGAACACGTGCTCTCGACTGCCGACAACATCGTCGACGACCCGCCCACATCGTTTCCCGAGTATGCGATGGACCTCGTGGGACGGACCTCCTGGTCGTTCTGGTGGGACTAAGGCTTGTCCCGCAAATGGTGCGCCAGGCAGGATGGCCGGCATGACTTGGTACGGTTGTCCGCATTTGCATGGCCTGGAGGTGTAGCGGGCCTCGGATTTCATGGAGGCCGAGCGGTGAGGTTCGTCTGCCGGAGCTTTGGACTGTCGGATCTGCCGCGGCGCGGTCTCGCCACACACGAGGCTCCCCTGGAGCTGCTTCTCCTCGACATAGAGGCAGAGCTGTCCATCTGGGAAGAAGGGAGGGCGGTGTGGTCCGAGGAAGCGTTTCCCGTGGCCGAGCTTGCTTACCACCTGGCGCGCTGGCTCCAGAGTCCGCTCGCCGGCCAGGAGGGTTTCAGGTTCGACTCGATGCAAGCGGATGCGGGACTGATCCGCATCGTGGGCTCTGATGGAGGCTGGCGGGTCGGCTCCGACTTCCAGCCCGACTGCTGGACCTCGCCCATCGTCTGGGATGTTCTCGTGGCGGAGATCAAGGAGTTCGACCGCTCTGTGCGTGAGGGCGTCGCTGCGATGGGTATCGAGCCGTCCTTCATCCCAGAGGTTTGACGGCTCTTCCATCCGGTCGGGACGGGATGGAATGATCATGACGTGGCTGGTGTGATCACGGCGTCAGAGCCGTCTTGGATAGGCCCGTTCACCGGGCTGAGCCCGCGCCAGTTCGCCAAGTTGGTGACCGCGCTTCGGCGCGACGGAGCGGACGCGATCCGCAAGGGGCGTCCATGGGGTCTTCCGCTGGAAGACCGAGCGTTGTTGATCGCGGTGTACTGGCGCACGAACTTGACGATGCGCCAGCTTGCCCCGCTGTTCGGGGTGTCGAAGTCGGCGGCAGACCGCATCATCGACCATCTCGGCCCGTTGCTCGCACTCCAGCCGCGCAAGCGGTTCCGGAAGGACACCGTGCTCATCGTGGACGGCACCTTGGTGCCCACCCGGGACCACACAGTGGCTGAGCAGTCCAAGAACTACCGGTACTCAACCGATCACCAGGTCGTCATCGACGCCGATACCCGGCTCGTCGTCCTGGTTGGCCAGCCTCTGCCCGGCAACCGCAACGACTGCAAGGCATGGGAGGAATCCGGCGCCAAGGCCGCCGTCGGCACAACCACGACGATCGCTGACGGGGGCTATCCGGGCACCGGACTCGTCATGCCCCACCGGCGACGCAAAGGCGAGGACCTGCCCGACTGGAAGCAGGAGCACAACCGCTCACACAAACAGGTCCGGGCCCGCGTCGAGCACGCCTTCGCCCGCATGAAGACCTGGAAGATTCTGCGTGACTGCCGCCTGAGAGGAGACAGCGTCCACCACGCCATGGCCGGCATTGCCCGCCTGCACAACCTCGTCCTCGCCGGATAGGCGAACGGACCAAACCCGGACAGCATCGCGCCTGGCCACTCCGAGATCAATTGCGGGACAAGCCTTAGGCACGCGCGATCCGCGACCACCTTCGTAAGCGCGGGATCCGCGCGGTGATCCCGATCCCGGCCGGTCAACGCGGTCGCCGGCTTCGTCGCGGAAGTCGCGGCGGCAGGTCACCGACATTCCACCGAGGGGCGTACAAACAGCGGAATACGATCGAACGCTGCATCAACCGCTTGAAACAGTGGCGAGGTCTCGTGACCCGCTATGAGGAGACCGCCACCATCTACCTGGCCGGACTCCACATTGCGGGCATCTTCCTCTGGTCTGCCCGATGATCCAAACGAAGGCCCTGGTGCCGGTCAGCGCTTCGGGCGTTGGGACTTGGGGATGAGGCCGGCTCGTACGGCGCGGGCCTGGGCCCGGACCTTCTGGGCGGGGAGGCCCGGTGCGCGGCGAGTGGGCTTGCCTTGGCAGTTTCGGCATTTTCCGCCGGGGAGGGCTTCGGCGGGGCCGGGGGCGCGGCATTCGCTGCATTCGAGGGTGCGCAGGACGGTGCGGGGTTCGCGGGCGGGTGGGAGCTTGTCCTGGAGGCGTTTGGCGACGAAGGCGGCGGCGTGGTGGACGTGGTCGGGGAGGCCTGAGGTCAGGGCCTGGAGGATTTCGGGTTCGGTGGCGCCTCGGTTCAGCCATTCGCCCACCTGGGGTTCCAGGGCCACGCAGTCGCGGTGGGACAGCGACAGGGCGGGGGCCTTGCGGCCGAGGGCGGCCAGCAGGATGAACGAGCGGGACCGGGTGGCCCGTTGGGTGTCCTTGGGTACGTCGCCCCGGGCGAAGCTCTCCCACCAGGTGTCGTCGCGGGCGGTGCGGGAGAAGAACGTACGGGTCACCCACAGCAGGTTCTCGCCGCTCGC